>NZ_PQTC01000025.1:0-43857 GCF_003850715.1 Enterobacter sp. 301B | reverse complement strand
GCCCGCACTCCACGCTGAATTATCAGACACCGTCTGAATTTGCAGCGGGCTGGAGAAAGGGTCATTCTGAGAATGAAGATTCCGACGTTACTAACTGAGTGTTGTATCTAATCGTGGGGGCAGGTCACTGAAACTACACGTTTATGGCGTTGGGACGTTTCCCGTTTTTTCAGGAATAGAACCCGTAACCAATATTGCAGAGTGCGCCTTTATCAGGAATGCAGCATTACCTGTGGGTACGTACTGGATCGTTGATGCACCGGAAGGCAGTATTGCTAATCGGGTCGAGCGGTTTGTAAAAGACTTCAAGAACGGTACCAAACATTCTGAATGGTTCGGTTTGTTTAATGCTACTACCATGGCTGATAACGTATTTGTGAATGGGGTCGACAGAGGCTCATTTCGACTTTATCCATTGAGGCCGAATGGTGAGGGAGAGTCGTGGGGATGCATAACGTTCTATAATATCCCTGATTTTCAACTGGTCAGACAATCTTTGCTTGCACGTAAGAAGATTCGTGTTCCTGGTGGTAAAGGGTTGATGGCATTTGGACGTATTGATGTGACAGGAAGGGCTGATTATGCTTCATGCAAAGTTAAAAAATAATATCCTGATTGGTCTGGCATGCCTCATTGCTTCCTTCTTTATCGTCCTGTTTCCTCTGGGAGGCTTGCTCGATTACTTGTCTCAAGCTAGCAATGATTTTTTAAATCGTACCGGTCTGGGGTTTGCTGATGGTGAAGCAGACCCATCATTCCTGTGGGTGTTGGGTGGGATGATGGTCGTCGTTACCGCGCTACTGATGTTCGCCATTCGGAAGATATGCAATCTGAGGCAGGGATAAGACATTTCATGGGCATTTTCTATGACAATCCTTTTAAACGCCCTGAAGTGGTCAGCGCTCACGGTTACCACTGTATGTATCCTCGGATGGTTGTTTGTATGGCTTGTGGCATCTGATTCTGATGCGACGACCGTTTATACGGAAAACGATTTTTTCCACTACCGGATACTGACAGACAAGGATATTAAGAACGCCCCAAAAGTAACGGACGACTATTATTTTGAGGCGCATTCGGGCGATGGTTACGAACCTTCAAACAGTATCATTTTTAAAGGCGCTACCAGTGCTGCACCGTTGCGCGCTTATCTCGAAACGTTAGGGTATGTGAAGGAAAAGCGTAGCCTGGAAGTGAAGGAGGTCTGGTCGAAACCCGAACGGTTAAACGCAGATTTTTTCTATCTGTACTTTAATACCGCTACGGGTGATATTGAACTGACCAAAGTGATAGGTAACGGGCATGTCATCTCATGCCCGTATTAAGAAAAAACCACTCGTGCTTTATCTGCTCTTTCACAGCCTTAACCAGCACAGCATGGAGTTCGCCAACGGTTAAATCGCGTATCACAGGTTCGGGAATGCCTCGTAGCCTGCGAATCAAGCGGCAGATACCAAAGTAATCTATGCCCTCGGTGCTAAAAAGAAACTCGTTTTCAGCGAGGGAAAAAATTTTCTCATAACCATCTTCTTCAGTGACGAGCGTAACGCCAAACGCTTCCTCGCAGTCTTCAATCAGGGCATCGCCATCCATGCCGCATATATCGAGGTCGGCTTCGATTAGGGTGTTCTCATCAATGCGCTTGCGATGATGTCCCGAGGACTGACGTACAACCTCAATGACCTGCGAAAGAGTGGGGTACATTATGTTGGATTCCGTGGGTGAAGAAATGACGTAGACATTGATTAATAGACCGAATTAACGTCTGGGATTTATTATTGAAGGTACAAAGAAAATCAAAACAGTCCACGCAAACATCCCAATGATTTTTAGCGGCCAGGGTTCGAATACATCAAAGCACACAATTGCGCCTATAACTAATAATGGCCCTCCCAATAATTCCACTATTCCTTCTAAGATCGATAACTTATGAGGCAATACACGATTCAGTAAAATGGCCATGAAATGTGCGCATCCTAAAGTGATGATTATTGCTATAGTGCATTCTTTCCAGTTATCAGTGACGCCCACGCATATGAGGCATAACACAATCACAAAAACACAAAGTAACGTATTCAGCATGGAAATAATAAACTTACTCATAATGCTTGCCGCGACGTTTAAAATAAAAAGAGTCTATAAATATAGCGCTCTTAACAGAATGACAAACAACTATGGCTAATAATGCGTTTAAGAATTATTGCGCCTTGCTTATTTTCGTAATAAAAGAGTTAGCGGCTTCATGCCGGTACCATACACTCCACCGCGAACTCTCTTAACTCACACTCTCAAAACACCGGCACCCCCAGCCCCACCTTCACCTCCCTCAACGTCCCTTGCGTCACCCCCTGCGCCCGTTCGGTCCCGCGCTTCAGCATCGCCATCAATTCCCCCTTATCACCCATATACATCGCCCTCCGCTCCCGCATCGGCGCAATCAGCTCCTGCAAACACCCCTCCAGCTCGTTCTTACATGCCCGGTCACCCAGCCCGCCCGCCTGATAGTGCGCCTTCATCGCCGCCACTTTCTCCTTGTCCGGATGAAACGCGTCGAGATACGTAAACACTACGTTCCCCTCAATCTGCCCCGGGTCGCTCACCTTCAGGTGGTTCGGGTCGGTGTACATGGCGCTGACCGCACGGTGGATCGTCTCTTCGCTGGCCGAAAGGTGCAGCGTGTTGCCCAGCGATTTCGACATCTTCGCGCTGCCGTCGATACCGGGCAGGCGGCTGGTGTCGCTCAGCATCGCCTTACAGTGGCGCAGCACCGGGGTGGGCAGCAGGCTGTTCATCTTGTGCACAATCTCGTTGGTCTGCTCAATCATCGGCAACTGGTCGTCGCCGACGGGCACGCACTCGGCCTTAAAAGCGGTGATGTCCGCTGCCTGGCTGATGGGGTAGGCCATAAACCCGACCGGCAGCGAGCGGGCGAAGCCCTTCTGCGCAATCTCGTTTTTCACCGTCGGGTTACGCTCCACGCGGGCGACGGTGACGATGTTCATGTACAGCATCGTCAGCTCGGCGAGGGCGGGCAGGGCGGACTGCAGGCAGATAGTGGTCAGGTTCGGGTCAATGCCGGCGGCGAGGTAGTCGGCCAGCACTTCGGGGATGTTGTCGCGGATCTTCTGCGGGTTGCAGCCGTTGTCGGTCAGCCCCTGTAGGTCGGCAATCAGCACAAACTGGTTGTGCGTCTGCTGAAGCGCCACGCGCTGGCGCAGCGATCCGACGAAGTGGCCAAGGTGCAGCGGGCCGGTTGGGCGATCGCCGGTGAGGATGGTGGGTGCGTTCATAAAGACTCCTTAACGTTGTAATGCCGAAAGGGGTCTTAGATGTGAGAAAGCCGCCTTTCGGCGGCTATCTGAAAATGGGGAATACTACTCCGTGCCGCCTTTAAGAAGGCAGCCACCAGCGGTTTACGGTGAGGACGGCGTGGTTTATGTTCATCTCTTTACCGTACCACGTCCGGCGCGAAAAACAAAAGGGCACGTCATGCTGCAATCACTCAACCACCTGACCCTCGCGGTCAGCGACCTGCAAAAAAGCGTCACCTTCTGGCACGAGCTGCTGGGGCTTGCGCTGCACGCCCGCTGGAATACCGGGGCCTATCTCACTTGCGGCGATCTGTGGGTCTGCCTGTCGTACGACGAAGCGCGCCAGTATGTGCCGCCGCAGGAGAGCGACTACACCCACTACGCGTTTACCGTGTCGGAGGCGGATTTTGAACCGTTCTCGAACAAGTTGGAGCAGGCGGGCATCACCGTCTGGAAGCAGAACAAAAGCGAGGGGGCGTCGTTCTATTTTCTCGACCCGGACGGGCACAAGCTGGAGCTGCACGTGGGCAGCCTCGCCGCGCGGCTGGCGGCGTGTCGCGAGAAGCCCTATGCGGGCATGGTGTTTACCTCAGACGAGGCTTGAGGCGCGCACTTTCAGCCTGCCCGCCAGCGTCACGTGCGTGGCGGCATCTTCCTGATTGCAGAGGTACTCCACCGCCAGCCGTCCCAGCTCGCTGTAAGGCAACTGGATACTGGTCAGCGGCGGGGTGAGCTGCTCGGAGATCTTCTGGTCGTCGTAGCCCGCCAGCAGCATATCCTGCGGGATGCGCACGCCGTTCACCGCCAGCGCCTGATAGCAGCCAATCGCCAGCCAGTCGCTGGCGCAGAAGATGGCGTCCGGGCGCTCGGCCAGTTCCAGCAGCGAAGCCGTCGCGGTAAAGGACTCGCTGAACTGCCAGTTGGTCTGGCGCACCAGGCCGTCGTCACACGCGAGTCCGGCCTGCTGTAGCGCCGCCCGGTAGCCCGCCAGACGCTGGCGCGAGGCCTCCATCCAGCTCTCCCCGGTGATGTGGGCGATGCGCGTCGCCCCGCAGGCGATGAGGTGTTTCGTCACCTGGAAGGCGTTGGCGTAGTCGTCCGGGATAAACGACGGCAGCAGCGGCGAGCCGGGGTCGCGCTGGTTGAGCAGCACCAGCGGGATGCGGGTGCAGTCCTGGAATGCCGTCATGTCCACCAGCGTGGTGACCGGGGAGGCGAGGACAATCCCGATGCAGTTGCGCTTCTCCAGCTGGCGGATGATGTTCAGCGCCAGCTCGATGTCGTCGCCGTAGTCGTAGACGGTGAGCAACGTTTCATTGCGCCACGCCGCTTCCCGCGCCTGGCTGATGGCGTCGATAAACGGGTCGAAGCTCTGCATGGAGCTCACCAGCAGGGCGATCTCTTCCTGGTTGCGCGGGGCGTGAACGGCGGGGAGGCGGTCGTAGCCGAGCTCGGTGGCGACGCCAATCACCCGCTGGCGGGTGTCGTCGCTGAGCTTGATGTTGCGGGACTGGTTAAGCACCAGCGATACCGTCGCCTGCGACACCCCTGCCGCCCGCGCAATATCGTTCATCGTCACTTTCGTTTTTCGCTTCATCCGTCCTCTCCCTTTCGCGAATTTGCATCATACCCTAACCGCGCGCTTCCGCGCCGTCGATCACGTTTCTCATCCATCGAAGCGTGAACTTTGTGAGAGGCGTCGCTTTTCTGAGCGCCGCGATTTGCGCATTTATTCTGCAGCTAATATTTATTAGCTAAATATTATCAGTAAGAGGATGCGTAATGAAAGAGCAGTGGAGCAGGGAGCAGGCACAGGCGTGGTATCAGCAGAAAGGCTGGCTGTGCGGGTTTAACTATCTGCCGTCGACGGCGGTGAACTGGACCGATATCTGGCAGGAAGAGACCTTCGATGCCGCAACCATCGACCGCGAGCTGGGCTGGGCGGCGGACGCGGGTTACAACACCCTGCGCATCAACCTGCCGTTTATCGTCTGGGAGCACGACCGCGACGGGCTGATGGCGCGCATCGACCGCTTTTTGACGATTGCCGACGGCCGCGGTTTCAGCACCATGCTGACCCTGATGGACGACTGCGGCTTCTCCGGCGACGAGCCGTACCTCGGCCCGCAAAAGCCGCCCGTACCGGGCAAACACAACAGCCAGGCGGCGGCGAGCCCGGGGCGCGACAAGGTGTGCGATCGAGACTGCTGGCCACAGATTGAGCGCTATATCCGCGACGTTGTGCGCCAGTTCCGCGAGGATAAGCGCGTATTGCTGTGGGATCTGTATAACGAGCCGGGAAACCGCGGCATTTTCGCGACGGGCACCGAAGAGGTGCTGTACGACGAGAAGCTGGAGACCTGCGCGCACGAGTTGATGAAGCTGGCGTTCCGCTGGGTGCGTGAGGAAGATCCGACCCAGCCGCTTACCGTCTGCGCCTGGCGTCTGCCGGCGGAAGAGGAGGGCGAGACGTTTTATCAGCACCCGCTGGACCAGACCGCGCTGGAACTGTCGGACGTGGTGAGCTATCACGCCTACACCAATACCGGGCGCATGACGGCGATTATCCAGCAACTTCAGGCGCTGGGCCGCCCAATCTTCTGCACCGAATGGCTGGCGCGTCACGTGGGCGGCACCATCGAAGAGCAGCTCCCGCTGATGTACATGGCAAAGGTCGCGCCGTATCAGTGGGGGCTGGTGCGCGGTAAAACCCAGACCTGGCTGCCGTGGCCGGTGGTGATGAAGGAGTCCACGGACTACTGCCGCCTGTGGTTCCACGACGTGTTCGAGGAGAACGGTATCCCGTTTTCACGCGCTGAAATCGCGCTGATGAAGAAGCTGCGCAATATCGCCCCGGATCCGCAGGGCTAATAATAACGACCCGGCGCGCTGTCGCCGGGCAACCAGGTACGCACTATGGCAATGACAATGAAAATACCGTCTCGCGAGTTGTGGTCCTACTTTGGCTATGGTTTAGGTCAGTGTTTTAGCTTTGGTTTAGTGGGTTCGTTTATAAACTATTTTTACACCGACGTGCTGGGGATCTCGGCGCTGGCGGCAAGTACCATCTTCCTGATTGCCCGCGCGTGGGACGCGGTTCACGATCCGCTGTTTGCCAGCATTATGGACACCATTAACAGCCGGTTCGGCAAGTTTCGCCACTTTTTACTGATTGCGCCGCTGCTGATTACCGGCGTCACCCTGCTGGCGTTCTATAAAATCGAAGCGGACATGACCACCAAAATCCTCTACGCCGGGGTGACGTATATCCTGTGGGGGACGCTGTACGCCATCTCCGATATCCCGTTCTGGTCGATGTCGTCGGTGATGACCAACGACTCCGGCCAGCGCACCCGCGCGGTAACGGCGGCGATGCTCGGGGTGAACGCCGGGATTGCCTGCGCCAATATCTTCTTCCCGAAGCTGGCGGCGTTCTTTGCCCAGTACAGCAACGATAAAGGCTACTTTATGGCGGCGCTGGTGATGATGCTGGTGGGGCTGCCGCTGATGCTCAACGGCTTTATGCAGATCAAAGAGCGCGTCCCGCCCAGCCCGGAAAAGGTGACGATGCGCGACACCTTCCACAACCTGCGCCAGAACAAGCCGCTGTTTATCGTCCTGCTGTCGTTCTTTTTCTGCGTGTTCCATAACGTGGCGGGCGGACTCTATATCTACTTCTTTATCAACAACATGGGCGACGGCAGCCTGCAGATGGCGATTGGCGTGATGGGCATTGTGGCGGCGGTGCTGTGCCTGGTCGCCCCGATGCTGACGCGCCGGATGCAGAAGCGGAAGCTGTTTATGATCCTCTGCGGGCTGGACGTGGCGGTGCGCGTTGTGATGTGGTTTGTCGGGTATCAGCAGGTGACGATGCTGTTTATTCTGCTCGGCCTGAGCACGCTGTTCGTGATGATGACCAACATCCTCACCTCGTCGATGATTGCCGACACCATCGAGTACGCGGAGTACCACACCCACAAGCGCTGCGCGGCGATCACCTTCTCCGGGCAGACCTTTACCGGCAAGATGTCGGTGGCGGTGGGCGGCGGGTTAATCGGCGTGTTTCTGACGATGATTGGCTACGTGCCGCAGGCGCAAGTTCAGAGCGAGAGCGTGCTGTCGGGGCTGTTCTTCGGGATTTGCCTGCTGCCGGCGATTGGGTCGCTGATCCGCATCGTGTTTATGTCGCGCTTTACCTTTACCGAGGAGAAGCACGCGGAGATTTGTCGGCTGCTGGCGGAGCGGAACGCGTCTGCGAAAGCGCCGGGTGGCGGCTGCGCCTTACCCGGCCTACAGAAAATTACAGCGACTTCACAAACGCCAGCAGATCTTCGTTGAGCTGGTCCTGGTGGGTCAGGGCGAAGCCGTGCGGCGCGTTGTCGTACACCTTCAGCGTGGCGTTTTTGATCATCTCTGCCGCCAGCTTGCCGGTGCTTTCAAACGGCACGATCTGGTCGTTGCTGCCGTGAATAACGAGCGTCGGCACGTCGATTTTCGCCATATCCGGGCGGAAGTCGGTTTCGCCGAACGCGGTCACGCAGTCGATGGTGCCCTTCAGCGACGCCAGCAGGGCGATGTTCAGCGTCTGGGTGAGGGCACCGGCAGAGACGGTCTGCCCGGCGTTGATACCGTAGAACGGGGTGGCGAAGTCGCTGATGAACTGGGCGCGATCTTTACGCAGCCCGTCGCGAATGCCGTCGAACACGCTCTGATCCACACCCTGCGGGAAGGAGTCGGATTTGCCGAAGATCGGCGTCACCGCGCCCAGCAGCGCCAGACCGGCCACGCGCGCGCTGCCGTAGTTGTTAATGTAGCGCGTCACGTCGCCGCCGCCCATGGAGAAGCCCACCAGCGTCACGTCCTGCAGGTCCAGGGCGGTAATCAGGTCGTTGATGTCGGACGCAAAGGTGTCGTAGTCGTAGCCGTTCCACGGCTGATCCGAGCGGCCAAAGCCGCGACGGTCAAAGGCGATGGCGCGGAAGCCGCGCTCGGCCAGGTAGTTCAGCTGGCTGTCCCACATGTCGCCGTCCAGCGGCCAGCCGTGGCTGAAGAGAACCGGTTTGCCCGCGCCGCCGTCTTTGTAGTAAATCTGCGTGCCGTCTTTTGCCTTAAACGTTGCCATAGTGTGTTCCTGTGCAGGTGATGATTATGGTTATACCGGCGCGACCAGGTAGCGAATAGCCGGTGATGTTGTGCCCTGATGAAAAGCCAGAACGCGGCTCTGCAGCAGGAGGTCATTCATGGTGTGGCGCTCCTGCTGGCGTAGATGCTCAATCCACGAGCCCATCAGGAAGGTCTCAATAAACAGACCGGGACGCTCGATATCCTCGTACACCGCCCAGCTCATCGCCCCGGCGCGGCGGCGCACCCGGCGCAGCTCGTGCACGGCCTGCAAAAACGCTTTCGCGTTCTGTGGGTCGATGATGTACTCGTGCGACACCAGCACCGGGCCGCGCTCGTTCGGGAGTTCAATCTCCACGCCGTCCAGCGGCTGCCCGCTCAGGTCGAGATTTAAATTCGGATCTTTCTCCAGCTTCCAGCGGAACGCCGTCGCGCTTGCCAGCACCATCCCCAGCGTGGCAACCACCAGCGAGGTCGGGGTGCCGAACTGCGAGGCGATCTGCCCCCAGACGGCGCTGCCTGCGGTCATCGAGCCGAAGAACACCGTCAGATACACAGCCAGCGCCCGGGCTTTTACCCAGCGGGCGGCGCTGCGCTGTGCGCCAAGGTTGAGGGTGGAGAGCACCGCAATCCACGCAAAGCCGGTAAAAAACTCAAACAGGTTCAGCAGCCAGAAGTGGCGCACGAACGCCAGCGCCAGCATGGTGAGGGCAAACGTCAGGCTGGCGGCCACCATCAGCCGATCGGCATTCAGCCGCTGGCGCAGGCGCGGCAGCAGGATCGCCCCGGCAATCGCCCCCAGGCCGATACACGCCAGCATCACGCCGTAGCCCGCCGGGCCTAAGCCCAGCTCGCGGCGCGCCACCAGTGGCAGTAACGCCCAGCCCGCGCTGCCGAAAACGAAGAACGCCACGGTACGCACCAGCACGTTGCGCAGCACCGGGGCGGCGTGCACGTAGCGAATGCCGGACCGCACCGCCGAGAAGAAGTGCTCCGGCGGCAGCCGCTGCACGGAAGGCGCCGGACGCCAGCGCCACAGCACCCACGCCACGCCGACCACGGATAGCGCGTTAAGCGCAAACACCATCCACGGCCCGGCCAGCGACAGCAGGAAACCGCCCAGCGCCGGGCCAATCGCCCGGCTGATGTTGACCCCGAGCGAGTTAAGCGCCACGGCGGAACCCAGCTCGGGCTTGCTCACCAGGTCAGGCACAATCGCCTGAAACGGCGGCGAACTCATGGCCGCGCCCACGCTCAGCAGAAACGTTGCCGCCAGCAGAACGGTGGAGGTGACGTGTCCGGTAAAAGAGAGCAGCGTCAGCCCGGCAGCGGCGATGAATACCCATAGCTGGGAGAAGAGCAGGTATTTTCGTCGGTCAACGATGTCCGCCATCACCCCGGACGGCAGGGCGAAGAGGAACATCGGCAGGCTGCTGGCCGCCTGCACCAGCGCGATATCCAGCGGATCGGCGCTGGGCGTCAGCATGCTCCAGTTGATGCCGACGTCGCTCATCCATGAGCCGACGTTAGAGACCACCGTGGCGATCCACAGCATGCGGAACACCGGCTGGCTCAGCGGCTGCCAGGGCGAAGCCGCCGATGCGGGCGTCGTCTCGACGTGTGCGTCGCGAACGTCGTTAACCTGGGTCATGCGAACCTCTCCGTCGTCTTACGCTGCAGCCGCCACTGGCCCGGTCCGGTGAGGGCGAGGGTGGTGAAGATAATCAGCAGCAGCCAGCCAAACTGCCCTTCGGCAATCGACCAGTCCGGGTGCACCGCCAGCATCGCCACCAGCAGCACGGCGATAATCGGCAGGCACGCCAGGCGGGTGTAAACCCCTGCAATGATAAACAGCGGGCAGATGACCTCGGCGACGATCGCCGGGATTAGGCTCGCGTAAGGTCCGAAACCAAACGGATCTTCGATGCGCGTCAGCTCTTCGCTGAAGTGGAGCACCTTCGGCAGGCCGTGCACGTAAAGCAGCAGCAGGCTGCCGGTCAGGCGCAGGAAAAACAGCCCTGCATCGATCCGGGGCGAAGCGTCGTTTTGTTTCATCAGAATGCAAAGCAGCTGCAGCCCAGCGCCCCCCAGAAAGCGTTATCGTCGGACACCGGCATCTCTGACGTGCGGGCGAAATCATGCTGGTGGCTATGAACCCCGCACGGGCCGCTGCAGTGGTGGACGGCGCTCATGCCGACGCGTGCGGCCTGCGGCGGCGCGCTGCGGTAGTGGCCCGGCACCTTCACCACCGGGGACCACTCGGGCAGGACCGGAATGGCGGGCGGCGCGAGCGGGCCAAAGCTGCCAGCGGCGTAGACGATATCGCCGTTGACCACGGTGAGGACGGACTCGATGCCCTTGATCTCCTCTTCCGGCACGCGGAAGTAATCTTTGCTGAGCACCGCCAGATCCGCGAGCTGGCCCGTTTTGATCTGCCCCTTCTGGTTCTGCTCGCTGGAGAACCACGCGCTGCCCTGGGTCCAGAGCATCAGGGCGGTATCGCGATCCAGACGGGCGCTGTGATCGTACATCTGCATCCCGCCAACGGTGCGGCCGGAGACCAGCCAGTAGAGCGCGGTCCACGGGTTATAGCTCGCCACGCGGGTGGCGTCGGTGCCTAAGCCCACCGGCACGCCAGTCTCCAGCATTTTCGCCACCGGCGGCGTGTGGCGGGTGGCTTCGATGCCGTAGCGCTCGGCGAAGTATTCCCCCTGGAAGGCCATGCGGTGCTGCACGGCAATGCCGCCGCCCAGTTCTTTGATGCGGTCGATGTTGGCCTGTGACACGGTTTCGGCGTGGTCGAAGAACCAGTGTAGCCCGTTGAACGGAATGTCGCGGTTCACCTTCTCGAACACGTCCAGCATGCGGCTGATGGATTCGTTATAAGTAGCGTGCAGGCGGAATGGCCAGCGGTGTTCGACCAGATGGCGCACCACGCGCTCCAGCTCGTCCTCCATGCCCGGCGCGAGATCCGGGCGCGGCTCGAGGAAGTCTTCAAAATCGGCGGCGGAGAAGACCAGCATCTCGCCCGCGCCGTTGTGGCGGAAGAAGTCGCTGCCCTGGCCCGGCGTGAGCATGTCGGTCCATTTTTCAAAGTCTTCCAGCTCGTGGCCCGGACGCTGGGTAAACAGGTTGTAGGCGATGCGGATGGTCATCTGCTTTTTCTCGTGCAGCTCGGCAATTACCTCGTAATCTTCCGGGTAGTTCTGGAAGCCGCCGCCTGCGTCGATGGCGCTGGTCAGCCCCAGGCGGTTCAGCTCGCGCATGAACTGGCGCGTGGAGTTGACCTGCTGCTCCAGCGGCAGCTTCGGCCCTTTGGCGAGGGTTGAGTACAGGATCATGGCGTTCGGGCGGGCGATCAGCATCCCGGTCGGGTTGCCGTTGGCGTCGCGCTGGATCTCGCCGCCCGGCGGGTTCGGCGTGTCCCTGGTGTAGCCGACCACCTTCAGCGCGGCGCGGTTGAGCAGGGCGCGGTCGTACAGGTGCAGGATAAACACCGGCGTATCCGGCGCGGCGTCGTTAATTTCATCCAGCGTCGGCATACGGCGCTCGGCAAACTGGAACTCGCTCCAGCCCCCCACCACGCGCACCCACTGGGGCGACGGCGTGCGCAGGGCCTGCTCTTTCAGCATGCGCAGGGCATCTGCCAGGGACGGTACGCCTTCCCAGCGCAGCTCGAGATTGTAGTTCAGCCCGCCGCGGATCAGGTGCAGGTGCGAGTCGTTCAGGCCGGGGATGGCGGTGTGGCCTTTTAAGTCGACCACCTTAGTGCCGTCGCAGTGGTGTTGCATCACCTCGGCGACGGTGCCCACTTCCAGGAATTTCCCGTCGCGCACGGCAACGGCTTCCGCGAGAGGGTTCTCGCGATCGACGGTGTGAAACTGGCCGTTAACCAGAATGAGATCGGCTTTACCGAGGGTAACCATAACTGCTCCAGACTGAGAGGGGAATGGTCAGGATTATGGGAACCGGTTTCGGGAAAGATCCAGTTATACAATAGGATAGGTATACCAAAGTATAACTATACCTAAGGTTAACTATACGAAGAGATAATTACGCGCCAGCGGCGTGGGTCATAGGATGAATGCGATTTTATCGGCGTGCTGTTCGCGGCGATTTTAACCTTTAACCTCACTGGATAATCTTATGACCACTACAAAACTCGAAGTCTTAACCCCAGCCAACTGTCAGATCATCTTCATCGACCACCAGCCGCAGATGGCGTTTGGCGTGCAGTCTATTGACCGCCAGGTGCTGAAAAACAACACCGTGGCGCTGGCGAAAGCGGCAAAAGTGTTCAACATCCCGACCATCATCACCACCGTTGAAACCGAAAGCTTCTCCGGTAACACCTATCCGGAGCTGCTGGACGTGTTCCCGGGTCAGGACATTCTGGAGCGTACCTCCATGAACTCCTGGGACGACCAGAAGGTGCGTGACGCGCTGAAGGCTAACGGCAAGAAGAAGGTGGTTGTCGCGGGCCTGTGGACCGAAGTGTGCAACAACAGCTTTGCCCTGTGCGCGATGCTGGAAGGGGACTACGAAATTTATATGGTGGCGGACGCGTCCGGCGGCACCTCCAAAGAAGCCCACGACTTCGCGATGCAGCGCATGATCCAGGCGGGCGTGATCCCGGTGACCTGGCAGCAGGTGATGCTGGAGTGGCAGCGTGACTGGGCACATAAAGAGACCTATACCGCGGTGATGGATATCGTGCGCGAGCACTCCGGCGCCTACGGCATGGGCGTGGATTATGCCTACACCATGGTGCACAAAGCGCCGTCTCGCCAGAAGAGCGAGCACCGTACCTTAGCGCCGGTTCCGGCACGCTAAATCCCGGCGGCGGGCTGGTCCCTCATCCGGCTCGTCACTGCCTTTTTCTCTGGAGTTCACAATGAGTACAGGGTTGATATCCCTCGCGGCAGGCGTGCTGATTGGCCTGATGTATGCCGTGCTGAAGGTGCGTTCCCCCGCGCCGCCCGCGCTGGCGCTGATTGGCCTGCTGGGTATGCTGGCAGGGGAACAGGCGATGCGTCATCTTTTATCCCGCGATAATCCCGCTGGCGTGCAGGTGACGGTTCCCCACGTTCAGCACCTGACCGGAGCGTCATCATGAAGGCCTGGATTATTTCGCTGGTGTGCGGGGTCGCGGCTGGGGTAATTTACGCCCTGCTCGACGTGCATTCCCCGGCGCCGCCGGTCGTCGCGCTGCTTGGCCTGTTCGGCATGCTGGTGGGTGAACAACTGATCCCCATCGGACGGCGTCTGGTGAGCCGCGAACCGCTGACCCTGGCCTGGTTTCGTCATGAATGCGTACCGAAAATCAGCGGTACCGCGCCCCCAACGCCCGCGAAGGAAAGCCGCGACGCGTAACGAATTGTTTGAGGAAAGACAGCATGACGCTGCCGTGGCGCATTGCCATCATTGATGATGAACGCTCTGTTCGCAGCGGGCTCAGTAACCTGCTGCAATCGGAAGGGTATGCTACCGATACCTTCGATTCGGCAGAGGTGTTTTTGAGCCACCCTCTCGCCCTGTCCGGCGCGTCGCTGGTGATCACCGACATCAAGCTGCGCGGCATGAACGGGATCGAGCTGTTTGAGAAGCTGCGGTTGCTGGCCACGCCGCCGCCGCCAATACTGTTTATCTCCGGCCATGCGGATGAAAATATGCAGCGGTATGCACTCAGCCTGGGCGCCGCTGCATTTTTGCGTAAGCCGATTAACATCGATATTCTGCTGGATCATATTCAGCGGGAGCTGACCCGCCGACAATAAGGATCGCGGATGAACGAACAAACGTCGCCTGCATTTTGGCCCGCCCGGGGAAGTCTCCATGAAGGGCGGGCTTTTGTTCTGAAAGAGGATGTTATTTTTACCGTGCTGGCGCAGGAGGGCGGCATCTCCTGGATGAACGGGCGGCATCCCCAGTCCGGCGGTTCGTTTATTATTGCCACCGCGGTCAGCGATGAAGAAGAGGAGCGGGCAACGCGGCTGCTTAAAAACGAGTTTGCCCTGCGCGATCGACTTCATGACGGCTGGGCTATCCGGCCCGTCGCTTCAACCCAGTACCGCGGACGTTTTGCGCTGGTATACGCGCCGTTCTGCTTTGAACTGCTGGCGTGCCGGGCAGGTAAGGCGATTTCCGGGATCGCCCGCTTTATCGAGATGGCGATCCGCATCTGCGGTCCCCTGCGCCAGATGCATCTGCACAACCTGATCCACGGCGATATCAAACCCGGGTCGATCTTCGTTCATCACGACGCCACCAGCCGTCTGTGCAGCTTTGGTCTTTCCTGCGCCACTTCCGACGCATTCTCCCAGTCCCGGCTTGCCGCGTCTGGCGGCACGCCCGCCTACATGTCACCGGAACACACCACGCGTACCCGGCGCGCCGTCGACAGCCGGAGCGATCTCTACAGTCTGGGTATCGTGCTTTATGAACTTCTGACCGGGCGATTGCCGTTTGAACTGAGCGCTGATGACCAGACTAACTGGGCGCATTACCACATTGCCTCTGAGCCGCTTGCGCCGGGCCGGGTGCGTCCGGACGTACCCGGCATGCTCTCGACCATTATCCTTAAGCTGTTGGAGAAGAATCCGGAGAATCGCTATCAGACCGTCGACGGGCTGATTGCCGACCTCAGGCGCTGCCAGGCGACGCTGACCGCCGAAGGTGAGATCGTCGACTTTATTCCCGGCCAGCAGGATCGCTCTCCGGCGATCCATCTTGCCGATTCGCTTTTCTCTGCGCATCCGCAGGCCAGCGACGTCATCGCCGCGTTTGAGCGGGTCAGCCAGAGCGGTGCGCCGGAACTGGTGACGATTGGCGGTCCGTCGGGGATCGGCAAATCTTCCGTGATCGCCACCACGCTGAAATCGCTGCAACAGCGCAAGGTGCTGCTGGCGGTGGGCAAGGTCGATCAATACTCTCCCACGCTGCCCTACGGCGTGCTGAGTTCGGCGTTTCGGACGCTCACGCTGCACCTGCTCGGGCTGCCAGCCGGGGAGGTGGCGACGTGGAAAATCCGCCTGTCGCGCGCGCTGGAAGGCTTCGAGGAGCTGGCTGTCAGCCTGGTGCCGGAGCTGAATTTACTTCTTGAGAACAAACCGCGTTTCTCTGCGGATACATTTTCCATCGACGCGCGGGCGCGCTTCAGCCATATGGTGCTGGCGCTGGTGAAAACCTTCGCCACACAGGGCGCGCCGCTGGTGCTGCTGCTGGATGATGTGCAGTGGATCGACGCCGCCAGCCTGCAAACGCTCGATCACCTGCTGCGCGCCTGCGGCGCCATCCCGCTGCTGGTGGTGGTGGCGCACCGCGATCTCAGTTCGCTTTCTGATCCCAGCTTGCAGACCGCGCTGGCGAGCCTGCCGGAGGCGGCGCAGCATGCCATGACGATCGTGCCGCAGCCGCTGTCGGTGAAGGCCGTGGCACGCTGGCTCGGGGGGATTTTTCATGCCCGCAGTACCGGCACCTCCGATCTTGCCACGCTGATCCATGAAAAAACCGGCGGCAACCCGCTGTTCGTTCAGGAATTTTTCCGCCGCATCGTCGATGACGGACTGGTGGTGCACAACAAATATCAGGGGAAATGGCATTACGATCTCCAGGCCATCCGCGCCCGGCATTACACCGAGAACGTGGTGACGCTGGTGCTTGAACAGCTCAAGGAGATGCCCGACGAGACGCGCCGCCTGCTGGGCAGCATCGCCTGCCTCGGCTGCACGGGCGAGCTGGAGATGCTGTGCCGCGTGGTGGGGCAGTCGGCGGCGGAAATCCGCTACGCCCTTCATCCGGCGGTTACCGCTCAGCTGATTGTGCTGACGGAGAAAGAGTACGCTTTTACCCACGATCGGGTGCAGGAAGCCGCCTTTGCCCTGCTGGATGAGGGCGAGAAAAGCCATCTGCACCTGACCACCGCCAGCCTGCTGGCGGATGCCGCGCGGCAGACGGCGGGTAACGAACTGCTGTTCCGCGCGGTTCACCACGTCAGCGCCGCGCTGGACTGCATCCAGCCTGCGCCGCAGCGCCAGAGATTCCGTGAGCTGAGCCTCCAGGCCGCGCGGCGTGCGAAGCGTACCGGCGATTACCTTTCCGCCTTAAGTTACATCCAGACCGCCAGAGCGCTGGGGAACGCGGGTCCGGTCTCGGACTTTATGCTGGATATCGAAGAGGCGGGCTGTGAGTTCGCGCTCGGGCACCTGGAGCGCACGCGCGCGCTGTGCGATACGATCCTCGGCTCACCGGGCGGGCTGACGGAGAAAGCGCTGGCCGCTAACCTGCTGGCGGAAGTCTATATGCGCCAGTCGGAGATCCGCCTGGCGCTGGAGGCGTCGTTATGCTGGCTGGGCGTGTTCGGGATCCAGATCAGCCGCTACCCGGAAAATGCCGAATGTGACGAGGCCTGGCAGCAGTTCTGTCAACGCACCGCCGACGCGCCGCAGAACCCGTTTACTCAGCTTAAGCTGATGGAGAGCGCGGAGACCGAAGCGGTAATGAACCTGCTTTACAGCGCCAGTATTTTCGCCAGCTTTACCTGCCCGCGCCTGCACTTTTTACTCCTGTGCCGGATGATGCACCTCACGCTCGATCGCGGCATAACCGGCGCATCCACCACGGCGATGGCCTGGTTTGGCGTGCTGATTGGCCACCGCTACGCCGAATACCGTCTCGGGTTTGAGTACGGCACGCTGGCTCGCGAGCTGGTGAACCGCCACGGCTATGATGCCTATGAAGCTAAAACTCTGCTGCCGCTCGACCAGCTCAGCGTCTGGACCCAGCCGCTGTCGTACACTATCGAGTGCGCCAAGGCCTGCTTTACCTCGGCAGTGACCCACGGCGACATGACGATGGCCTGCTTCGCGGCTTGTCATCAGATCATTAACTTCCTCTCCCGGGGCGATCATCTGGACGGCGTGTTGACCAGCATCGATCGCGGTCTGGCTTTTGTGCGTAAAACGGATTATCAGGACATTGAAACCGTTCTGCACATTCAGCGCCGCTACGTGGAGTTTTTACGCACGCCGGTGACGGGCACATGGAGCGCCGCCCAGGCGCTGCCTGACGATCTGCTGCCCGCACCGCCGGAGCAGGCGCCCGAGCAGACCTCGACCATGCTGTTCTGGTACTGGCTCTATCGCGGGATGGCGCACTTTACCTGCGGCGAATACGCCGACGCGCAGGCGGATTTAGAGAGGGCGGGCTGGTATGCGTGGTCCGCGCCGGGCCATATCCATCTGCTGGATTACCATTTTTACAGCGCGCTGGCGCTCTCCCGCCAGCTCACGCCGGAGACCTTCTCGGCGGATTATCGCCGCAGTATTCATCACCATTACGACAAAATTGCCCTCTGGGCGCGGATCAATCCGGGCACGTTTGCCGATAAAGAGGCGCTGATTTATGCCGAAATCGTCCGTCTGGACGGCATGAACAGCATCGCGCTGGAGCAGTATGAAAATGCGGTGCGGCTCTCGCGGGAGGGCGGGTTTAACCCGAACAATGCCCTGGCCCACGAGCTGGCAGGGCGTTTCTCGCTGGCCTGCGGCTACCCGACCGCCTCCGACGCCCATTTCCGCGGTTCGATTGCCGCCTGGGGCCGCGCCGGGGCGCAGGCCAAGGTGCGTCAGCTGGAGCAGGATTTCCCGCATCTGCTGGCCTCCGGGCAGAGCCGCGCGTACGACACCGTGGCATTTGCCCAGAACGAGGTGATCCGCGATTTACAGAGCGTCATCAAAGCCTCACGCGCCTTGTCCGAAGAAATCAACCTCGAGCGTTTAATTGAAAACCTGATGACGCTGCTGCTTGAACGGGCCGGGGCGCAGCGTGGCCTGCTGCTTCGCGTCAGCGATAATCACATCCCGGAGATCGAAGCCAGCGCCTGGACCAGCACCGACGGGGTGCGGGTTCGCATCCTGAAAGAGACACCGATGGCGACGGACATGCCGCTGTCGGTGCTGGCCGCGGTGATCCGCACCGGGCAGGAGATCCGCACCGGCAAACCGGAGGAATTTCACCCGTTCAGCCAGGATCCTTATCTGGTGACATCCGGCGCCGCCGTGATGTGCGTGCCGATGTTCAAACAGGCGCGACTGGTGGGGGTGCTGTATCTGGAAAACCGCCTGATGCCGGAAGTGTTTACCGCCGAACATTCGCGCGTGGTCAGCCTGCTGGGCGCGCAGGCGGCGGTTTCGCTGGAGACGGCACGGCTCTACGCCGAGCTGCTGGCGGAAAACATCCACCGCCGACGGGTGGAGAAAGAGCTGCGCGCCAGCCAGACCTCGCTGATGCTGGGTGAGCAGATCAGCCATACCGGCAGCTGGCGCTGGGAGCTGGTGCAGGATCTGATGTTTATGTCCGAAGAGTACGCCCGTATTCTTGGCCTGCCGGAGCAGCAAAAGATGATCTCAATGGCGGAGTTTTTGACCTTCGTGCATGAGGATGATTATGGCCGGATTGGTAACCTCGTTAATCAGAGCGTGCGTGACGGGCTGTCGATGCGCGCGGAGTTTCGCATTATCCGCACCGACGGCTCCGTTCGCTACATTCTCGGGATTGGCGATCCGGTGGGCGTGGGCAGCGAAGTGAATGAGTATTACGGCATCATTACCGACATCACCAGCCAGCGGGCGGCGGAAGATGCGATGCGGGTGGCGCAGGCGGATCTGGCGCGAGTCTCACGGGCCACCACCGTCGGGCAACTCACCTCCTCGATCGCGCACGAGATCAACCAGCCGCTGATGTCGATTGTCTCGAACGCCGGCGCGAGCCTGCGCTGGCTCAACCGCGATCCGGCGCGGCTGGACAAAGTGCGAGAGGGGCTGGAGGAGATCGCCGCCGAGGGCGAGCGGGCAGGGGAGATCATCCGCAGCATTCAATCTCTGACGCGCAAACAGGACCCCACGTTTAGGCGCATCGATCTGCACTTCCTGATCCACCACATCATTATGCTCTCCCGCAGCGAACTTGAGCTGCGACACATAAGCGTTGATTATCTCCTGAACGCTGACGACAGCTTTATCATCGGCGACAGCGTGCAGATCCAGCAGGTGCTGCTTAACCTGGTGATGAATGCGATGGAAGCGATGGCGGAAGTGACGGATCGCCCGTGCAGCATCACGATCGCCACCGCGAACTGCGCCGAAGGGAAGGTGATCTTTGAGATCGCCGATACCGGCAGCGGCATTGAGCCGGAGCTCACCGAGCGGATCTTTGACTCGTTCTATTCGACCAAAGCGCAGGGAATGGGGATGGGGCTGACCATCAGCGCCAGCATCATTGAACGGCACCGGGGAAAACTGAGTGCGCGCCGCAGAGAGCCGTACGGCACGGTGTTTACCTTCGCGTTGCCGCTTGCCGGACAGGAGGCGTAACGGTTATTCCGCTGGCTGATGTTTGGTCAGGCGCTCGACGGCCCTGACCAGCTCGGCCACGGAGCGGACCTGCATTTTCTCCATCACCCGGCGGCGGTGTACTTTCACCGTAATCTCACTGACGCCCAGCTCGGCGGCGATCTGCTTGTTGAGCTTGCCGCTGATGGCAAGCTCAAGCACCTCATGCTCGCGCGGCGTGAGGGACATGTGGCGCTGTTTCAGGGCGTAGTGCTCTTTGACGCGGGCGGCGTTGTGCTGTGCCAGCCTGAGCGCGGATTCGATAGAGCCAATGAGGGCGCTGGATTCAACGGGTTTAGTGAGAAATTCGTAGGCCCCGCCTTTGATCGCCCGGACGGACATAGGGATGGTGCCGTGACCGGTGAGAAAAATGATCGGTATTTCTCGCCCGTTGGCTTTCAGCGCATCTGCGACATCAAACCCGGTGATCGTGGGCATTTGCATATCGAGGATCACGCAGGAGGGCAGATCCTCAAAGGGATGGCTGAGAAAGGCTTCTGCTGAGGAAAAGCCAAGGGCGTGTATATCCGCTGATTCCAGCAGCCCAACAACGGACTGCCTGACTGCATCATCGTCATCAACCACATAAACAATGTGTTCCATTCACCGCCCCGGTGTGATCAGTAAACCATCGAGAATAAAATGCGCCTTTTTGAACGTAAGCGACTGTTTGCTATCCTCATTCATACTAACACATTAATAATTATTATCATTCGGCAATATGAAGATGATATGAAAGTGTAATAAAAATGTGGCGAATTGGTTAGGATCGGAACGCTGTTTTTAGAGACCTTTCCGGCTGCGAAGCCAGTGCGTGACACAGGCGATATTCATCCTGAGCCACGATGTTTTGTGTGAGGACGCCGACGGGTAAAACAGGCTACACTCTGATTTTGAGCGCGACAAGCTGAGGACATAACGATGCACTACACACTGAAAAGCAGTGACGATAAAGAAAAAGCGGAAGGAACAAGCGGCGCGGGCGCTCTACAGCAAAAACTGCTGGAATCCCGTTCGATTGTCATCTCCGGTGAGATCAACCAGGAGCTGGCCCAGAAAGTCATCACTCAGATGATCCTGCTGCAAAGCGTCAGCAACGATCCGATCAAGCTGTACATTAACAGCCAGGGCGGCCACGTGGAAGCGGGCGACACCATCCACGACTTCATTAAGTTTATCCGACCGGAAGTGCACGTCATTGGCACCGGCTGGGTGGCAAGCGCCGGGATCACCATCTTCCTGGCGGCGAAAAAAGAGCACCGCTACTCGCTGCCGAATACCCGCTTTATGATCCACCAGCCGCTGGGCGGCGTGCGCGGTCAGGCAACGGATATCGAAATCGAAGCGCGCGAGATTATCCGCATGCTGGAACGCGTAAACAAACTGATTGCTGACGCCACCGGCCAGCCGCTGGAGAAAGTGAAGAAGGACACCGACCGTAACTTCTGGATGTCACCGGCGGAAGCGCTGGACTACGGCATCGTGGGCAAACTGATCACCCATTATGACGAGCTGAACCTGGATTAAGTTTTAGCCCGCGCGTGCGTCGGGTGACGGCTTCGCCTTACCCGACCTACGCGCGCTCGATTGACCCATGACAAGTTCCCCCCTGGCTGTCTCTTCTATAATCGCGCCTGTCTCCCCTCTCACTGGTGCTAACCATGGCGTATCAACTGAACCTCGACTGGCCGGAATTTCTTGAGAAATACTGGCAAAAACAACCCGTTGTGCTGAAAAATGCCTTCCCGAATTTTGTCGACCCCATTACCCCTGATGAACTGGCGGGTCTGGCGATGGAGCCGGAAGTCGATAGCCGCCTGGTAAGCCATGCTAACGGCAAGTGGCAGGCGAGCAATGGCCCGTTTGAGCATTTCGATAACCTCGGTGAAACCGGCTGGTCTCTGCTGGCGCAGGCGGTGAACCACTGGCATATGCCCGCCGCAGAGCTGGTGCGTCCGTTCCGCGTCCTGCCGGACTGGCGTCTCGATGACCTGATGATCTCCTTCTCCGTCCCGGGCGGCGGCGTTGGGCCGCATATCGATCAGTACGATGTGTTTATTATTCAGGGGATGGGTAGCCGTCGCTGGCGCGTGGGTGACAAGCTGCCGATGCGTCAGTTCTGTCCGCATCCGGCCCTGCTGCACGTCGATCCGTTTGAGCCAATCATTGACGAAGATCTGGCCCCGGGCGATATCCTCTATATTCCGCCTGGATTCCCGCATGACGGCTTCACCCATGAAACCGCGCTCAACTACTCTGTCGGTTTCCGCGGGCCGAACGGTCGCGATCTGATTAGCAGCTTTGCCGATTACGCGCTGGAAAACGATCTGGGTGGCGAGCACTACAGCGATCCGGATCTGACCTGCCGCGAACACCCGGGCCGCGTGGAGCAGTACGAGCTCGATCGCATTCGCCAGATGATGATCGACATGATTAGCAAGCCGGATGATTTTACAAAATGGTTCGGCAGCTTCGTCTCCACGCCGCGTCACGAGCTGGATATTGCCGCCGCCGAGCCGCCGTATTCCGCAGACGAGGTGCTCGACGCGCTACAAGGGGGCGAAACGCTTTCACGCCTGAGCGGGCTGCGCGTGCTGAACGTCAACGGCAGCTTCTTTATCAACAGCGAACAGCTGGAGACGGCGGATGTGAACGGGGCGGACGCGCTGTCCCGCTACACCCAGCTCGGCCAGGCCGAACTGGGCGATGCGCTGAATAATCCGGCGTTTGTGGAAGAGCTGACCGGATTAATTAACCAGGGATACTGGTACTTCGACGAGTAACAGACTGCGGCGTTTAGTCAGACTAAACGCCGCTACGTTCAAACCAGCATATTACAGGCCTTCCAGTAGTTCAGAAGCCGCTCATCGTCGCGCTCTTTTTCCGCTTTAATTTTCATCGCCTGGGCGAGATTTTCTCGCGATACCTCATGGCCTTTTTGCACGATGTCTAAGACCGCTTCACCAAGAGCCAGCGAAATTTCTGTCCGATTGTTGCGAATCGTCATAAATACCTCCTCGTTGGTTGCGATACTTTAATTATGAACGGGAAATAATCAGTCGCTAATAATTAATCTTATTCTTATTTTTTTCAATTCGGCGCTAAATAGACATAATATTCGGTTCTGTCAATGATGTTTCAAAATGCTAATACGCATTTCAGGTCCGAATTTATGCGCTACAGTTAATTTCGTGCAACAGGCAAATAACCGAAACAGGAGAATGAATATGGTAGATAAAAGCGCAATTAAGGATCACACTCAGGTTGTCGCCAGCTGCGGAACGCATGTCGGGGTTGTGGACCATCTTGATGGTGAGCGTATCAAGCTTGCAAAGAGCGACCCGGAATCAGGCGGCAAGCACCACTTTATTCCTCTCGGCTGGGTCGATAAGGTCGAAGATAATAAAGTTGTCCTGACCAAAAACCATAAAGAGGTTTTTGCTGAGTGGCAGGAAGCATAAATATATTTCTCGTAAAGAAATATACGCCTTCGCTCCGGCTTTGTCCGGAGCGTAATAGTGTCTGCGCCCGGTGATTGCTGCCATGGCAAATGAATGGTACTGTTTTGCCTGTCCTTTCCCCGATGCAGGTTCCGAATTATGCTCCAGAGTGAAAATACATCAGCGAAGCGCATATTTTTTGTTGAGGATTTTCAAATATTCGGCGAGCGCTACGGCATCGACTACCGTTTCCCGCAGCTAAAAGATGAGCAGGTCAGCGGCAGCCCCGTGTTGCAGGGGAATGTTGAAGAGATGACGCTCTCGTCCGGCATTTCACTGACCCATTCCGACGTACGTGTATTACAGCCCTATGAAACCACCTCTCGCCACAGCAGCCCGCTTTATATGCTGGTGGTGCTGGAAGGGTGCGTGACGCTCACGCTCAATGGTATCGATTATCCCGTCCGCCCGGGCATGGCGTTCAGCTCGCGTCTGAGTGAAGATCAGGTGATGAGCGCGCGTCACGATGCTGACAGCACGCTGAAAACGCTCTCGTTTGGCGTGTACCCGCACGATGCCGGACGTGAAGCCCTGCTTGAGTCGCTGCTACTGGAATGGCAAAGCCTGAATACCCCCGCGTTTGTCTGGCACGTTCCCGAGTTTGTGATGTCAGGCATTCAGCATGCACAGCGGCAGGGGGGAAGCGTGCTCTCGCGTAAGCTGTTGCTGGAGGGGCTCATGTACCAGCTGCTCGGCCACGGCCTGAACCAGTGCCAGCTGCCCTGTCCGAGCCGCCCTGAGCATGCGCGTCTGGAACGCGTCCGGTGCCTGCTGGAACAGTCTCCTGAATGTGACCATACACTCGCGCAGCTGGCAGCCCTTGCTGCCATGAGCCCAAGCAGCCTGCGCAGCAAGTTCCGTCAACGCTACGGCTGCACACTCTTCGATTATCTCCGCGACTGTCGCCTTGCGCTGGCGCGTCGCTATCTGCTGGAAGGCCACAGCGTACAGCAGGCGGCGTGGATGTGCGGGTATCAGCATGCCACCAACTTCGCCACCGCGTTTCGTCGTCATTACGGGATTTCACCGGGTGACGTGCGCAAACTCCGCTAACGTAATTTTGTCCATCGCGCGAACGTATCCCGTGCGGTTTAGCATCGCGCATACATAACCTGGCGGCGCGCATAGCTGTTTGCACCCTCAAAAAGGTAATAATTCTTATTAACAATAAGAAATATCTCTGGAGAGGGTTATGTTTGCTAAATCGCGTCTGGCACTGCTGGTGGGATGGGTTACCGGTAGCGTCGCTTTTCCTTTACTGGCGCAGGATGCCCAAAAAACTGACACCGTGGTGGTGACCTCGCAGATGCAGTCTGCGGCCACCAAGCTTGAAACGCCGGATATTGAAACCCCGCAATCGGTCTCTATCGTCACCCGCGAGCAGTTCGAAGAGCAGGGCGCAACCAGCGTGCGTCAGGCCGTGAGCTACACGCCGGGGGTCTACAGCAACCAGATTGGGGCATCAAACCGCTTCGACTACATGGTGCTGCGCGGCTTCTCGGACGGCAGCCTGGACAACGTCTACCTCGACGGACTGAAGATGATGGGCGACACCAATTCCCACAGCTCGCTGGTGGTTGATCCGTGGTTCCTGGACAGTATCGAAGTCGTGCGCGGCCCGGCCTCCGTGCTGTACGGTCGCTCATCGCCGGGCGGCATCGTGGCGCTCACCTCCCGTAAGCCATCGTTCGATCCGGGCGGGGAGATCAAGCTCTTCGCCGGTAACAATAACCAGCGTGGGGCGATGTTCGACGTCACCGGCCCGGTTGATGATAACGACCGCGTGGCGGTACGCCTCAGCGGGATGACCCGCTATGCCGATTCCCAGTTCGATCAGCTCAAAGAAGAGCGTTACGCGCTGATGCCGAGCCTGACCTGGCGTATCACCGATAATACCCGTCTGGATCTGATGGCCTACCTGCACCGCGATCCTGAAGGCGGCAGCCACTCCGGCCTGCCGTATGAGGGCACCGTCGTGCCGCACAGCGGTAAGAAAATCTCCAACACCTTTTTTGAAGGTGAAGACGATTACGACAAGTACGATCGTCGGGAAAACATGGTCGGTTATAACATCGAGCACCTGTTTGACAGCGGCTGGGCCGTGCGTCAGAAGCTGCGCTACCTGCACACCAAAGTCGAGCTGAACCAGGTGTATGCCGCAGGCTGGCTGAACGACACCGAGCTGAACCGCGGCTATTCCGGCTCCGACGAGAAGATGAACGCCATCACCCTGGATAACCAGGTCGACGGCAGCTTCGATACCGGCGAGGTGAACCACCGAGTGCTGATCGGCATGGACTACCAGGACCGCACCAACAACGTCACCGGCTACTACGGCGGCTTCCCGCCGATTGACGCTTTCCATCCTGCTTATGGCGCGAAGCCGGACTACATCACCCAGTACAGCAGGGAAAAGCATAAGCTGCGCCAGACCGGCTACTACCTGCAGGATCAGATGTCCATTGACCGCTGGCGCCTCACGCTGGGTGGGCGTTACGACCAGGTAAGCGTGTCGAACGTCGACAACTTCAACCATACCCGCAGCGATCTGGATAAAAACAACTTCAGCAGCCGCGCGGCGCTGCTGTATCTGTTTGATAACGGTGTCGCGCCGTACGTCAGTTACTCCACCGCCTTTACGCCGACCAGCTTTGCCGACGAGCAGGGGAATATCCTGGATCCGATGAAGGGCAAGCAGTGGGAAGCGGGCGTGAAGTATGAGCCGGAGGGGATGAACAGCCAGTTCAGCGCCTCGGTGTTCCGCATCAACCAGAAGAACATTGCCACTAAAGAGGAGCCGACCGATCCGTACCGTTCCATCGGTGAAATCGAATCCGAAGGCGTTGAGCTGGAGGCGATTGGACAGCTGACCGACAGCCTGCGCATGCAGGCGGCCTACACCTATACGGATATTCGCTACAAGAAGAGCAGCCCGGAAGAGGAGGGCAAGCGCGCCGTCTATGCCCCGCGTAACATGGCCAGCGCCTGGCTGAGCTACGACGTCAAAAGCGGCCCGCTGGACGGCCTGACCGTCGGCTCCGGCGTGCGCTATGTCAACGGGATCGCCAGCGATCGTCAGAACACCCATACGCTACCGTCATACACCCTGGTGGATATGGTCGTGGGGTATGACCTGTCGAAAGTGGGGCTCACGGGCGTGAGCGCGCAGTTGAACGTCAATAACCTGACGGACAAAAGCTACGTTGCGGCGTGTAATTCGCTCTCTTACTGCTACTTCGGTGCAGAGCGCAGCATTGTCGGCAGCGTTTCGTGGACGTTCTGAGTCGTTAGCCAATGCCCGGTGGCGCTGCGCTTACCGGGCCTACGGGATCGGTTTTCACCCTCTCCCTGTGGGAGAAGGCCGGGGTGAGGGCAACAGGCCGCACTACCCCTCCATCGCAATCACAATCGCCTCACCCATCTTTTTCAACGCCTCGCGATGTTTATCCGTCGGCGGCAGCGCCACGTTGATCCGCAGACAGTTGCGGTACTTACCGGAGGCGGAAAACAGCGACCCGGCCGCAGCCTGGATTTTGAGACGGCACAGCTGCTTGCTGACGCACACCATGTCGACCGTCTCCGGCAGCTCGACCCACAGCAGGAAGCTGCCCTGCGGGCGGGTAACGCATATCTCTGCCGGAAAATACTGCCGCACCCAGCAGGTATAGGTCTCCATATTCTGCTGATAAATCTGGCGCATGCGCCGCACGTGGCGATGGTAATGGCCGTCGCGAATAAACGCCGCCACCGCCATCTGCGTGCCCGGCACGTTAAACCCGCCCGCGGCGTATTTCATGTGCATCACCCGGTCGTAATAGCGCCCCGGCACAATCCAGCCGACGCGCAGCCCGGGCGCCACGGTTTTGGTAAAGGAGCTGCAGAGGATCACGCGGCCATCAATGTCCATCGAGTGAATGGTGCGCGGGCGCGGGTACTCTGCGGCCAGCTCGCCGTAGATATCATCCTCCACAATCACAATATCGTGCCGCTGGGCGAGCGCCAGCACCTGCTTTTTACGCGCTTCCGGCATGATAAACCCGAGCGGGTTATTGCAGTTGGGGACCAGGATCACCGCTTTGATCGGCCACTGCTCCAGCGCCAGCTCTAACGCCTCGATGCTGATCCCGGTCTCGGGATCGGTAGGTATTTCAATCGCCTTGATGTCGAATCCGCGCAGCATCTGCATGGTGCCGTGAAACGACGGCGACTCGACCGCCACGATGTCCCCCGGTTTGCACACCGAGAGCAGGGCGATCGACAGCGCGCCGTGGCAGCCGTTGGTGATCACAATCTCGTTTGCCGCCACGGTGGAGCCGCCGTCCAGCATCAGGCGGGCGATCTGCTCGCGCAGCTCCAGACGACCATCGAGCACGTCATAGCTCAGCATTTCGCCAGGGTTATGCTGCGCAATGCGGCTCATCTCGCGCCACAGCGGCTTCAGGCTCGGCTGGTTGATGTCCGGCGAGCCGCCGCCAAAGGAGATCATCTCTTTGTCGGCGCGGGCGTCCAGCAGCATCATCACCTCATCCCACTGGGTGACGTCCACGGGGCGCTGCACCGGGCGCGTCATCGCCGGTACGGGCGGCTGCGCTTTGCGTTTCGAGACAAAATAACCGGAGCGCGGCTGGGGCGTGATCAGCTGGAGATTTTCGAGGATCTGGTAGGCCTGCTGTATGGTGCTGATACTCACGCCGTGTTCCTGGCTCAGCGTGCGTACCGACGGCAGACGTTCGCCGCTGCGATACAGCCCTTGTTCGATACGTTCCGCCAGTAGGTTGGCCAGATGTTGATAGCGCGTCATGCTGTATCCTTTGTTTTCACCATACAGATTATTAAACCAGTACAGACTGGTGGGTAAAACGCCATGCAGATACCGTTTTAGCGGATCTGTATGGTAAACAAAAGCAGTTTTTGAATCTGTATTGTACTGGCCGTTTTCCATGATGATAACCCCACTGGCACAGCGAGGAGAGCATCATGGAATTCTACGAGAATCGTTCAAAACGTCCGTTTATCGCGTTTGTCTGGGTAGCGAAAACGCTGCGTAACTGGTATCGCATCAACCGTACCCGCCGCATTCTGAGCCAGATGAGCGACGAGCAGCTCAAGGACGTTGGGTTATCGCGATATGATGTGTAAGCCACGTCGTCGCCGGGTGGCGGCTACGCCTTACCCGGCCTACTCCGAGCCCGTAGGCCGGGTAAGGCGCAGCCGCCACCCGGCGGTTTTCAACTCAACAGCGCAAGCGTCTGCCGTTTCGGCCTTTCCAGCAGCTCAACCGCCTCCTGATATGACCGCACGTTGTTATAGCCCATCACCAGCCCGTAGCGTTTGCCCGACCCGCGATACCACTCCGACAGCGCATTAACCTGTAGTTGCTGTTCCTGCCAGCAGCGGGCGATCTCCCGGTCAGCGCTTCCCTTTGCGAGGAACGCGACAATATGCATTCCACCGTCGTTTTGCTCGGTGAAGAACAGGTCACCATAGACCTCACGCAGGGCGGCAATCATCCAGTCGCGGCGGATCTGATACAGGGCGCGCATCTTTTTCAGATGACGAAAAAAATGCCCTTCGTTGAGAAATGCGGTGAGGATTTTTTGCGTCAGCACCGGCTGGCCGCTGGTGGTAATGTCCGCGCAGTCGGTAAAGGTCCCGACGGTGCTGGCGGGCATCACCACGTAGCCCATGCGCAGTGAAGGCATGATGGTTTTGCTGAAGGTGCCCATAAAGATCACCCTGTCATGCTGGTCGAGGCTTTTCATCGACGGCAGCACTTTGCGGGTGTAGTGAAATTCCCCGTCGTAATCGTCTTCGATAATCCACGCCTCGTTTTGTGACGCCCAGTCGAGCAGCTGCTGCTTGCGCGGCAGTGAGAGCGTCACCGCCAGCGGGCTCTGATGCGACGGGGTCACGATGGCAAAACGCGCGTCGCGATGATGACGGAGCAGGTAGTCCGTATCGATGCCGCAGCGATCAACCGGCACGGTGTGCAGGCGGGGCACGATCCGCTTGAGCAGCTGCTGGCCCATAAAATAGCCCGGATCCTCAAACACCACCTTGTCGCTGCGGCTGGCAAGCGTGTCGAGGATCAGGCGCAGGCTGCCGCTGTAGCCGCTGGTGATCAGTACCTGTTCGGCGGTGCAGGATAACCCGCGCGAGATATTGAGATAGCGGGCAATCGCCTCGCGCAGCGGATACCAGCCCAGCACCGGCGGGTTGAGCATTTCATCCTGACGCATGGCGCGCGTCGCCTGGCCCGCCAGCAGCAGCCATTTTTTATAGGGGAAGCTGTCGAGCGCCGGAATGCCGGGGCGCAGAAAACCGGCCCGTTCGCGCTGGCTAATCAACGACGCCGGCAGCGTGCCGGTCGCTTGTTCTGCGGGGGCGTGTTGCGCGGGCAGCAGAAGATCCGGGTTCACCCGCGTCCCGCGCGCGCCCTGGCTTACCAGATACCCTTCGCCCGTCAGAATGGCATACGCCGTCTCGACGGTTTTTCGCGCGACCTTAAGCTCTTCCGCCAGCACGCGGATGGCAGGCACTTTATCGCCCGGCTTCAGCACGCCGCGCGTGATGTTGTCGCGATAACGGGAATAAATCTCATGATAGCCCGGCTTCATGTCCTACCTCATTTCACGCTTTTTGTGTCTTTTTACTATGTCATTAACGGCGTAGATTTGCCTTATCGCATGAAAAAAACGGCACAAAAAGAGGAAAGACAATGAGCACCCGCGTAAACCACCACAAAGCCACACCTGCACTTGCCAACGCGCTTTCTGCCCTGAGCATGGAGGTGGCGAAAACCTCCATCGACCCGGCGCTTAAGCACCTTATCGACATTCGCGTATCGCAGCTGAACGGCTGCACCTTCTGTCTGGATATGCACTCGAAAGAGGCTAAAATCGCCGGTGAGCGCGAGCTGCGCCTGTACCATCTGGCGGCCTGGCGCGAGTCCCCGCTGTTTAGCGCCCGTGAAAAAGCGGCGCTGGCCTTCACCGAAGCGCTGACCCAGATTGGCGTACATGGCGTGAGCGATGCGCTGTACCGCAGCGTGGCGGAGTACTTCTCGGATGTCGAGATTTCAGAGCTGAACTTCGCCATCGTAGCGATCAACGCCTGGAACCGCCTGGGCATTACCTCTCGCATGGAGCCGGGCGCGCTGGATGCGGCTTACGGTCTGAACAAGGCTAACCTGGAATAATTCCGCGCTCGCGGATCATCGCCACCAGCGCCCGTAATCCAGGCGAGTGGGGGATTGGGGCGTTTATGGAGTCGAAGTCGATGGTGGGTTAAACCCTGCCCGGTGGCGCTACGCTTACCGGGCCTACATGAGCCCGTAGGCCGGATAAGCGCAGCGCCATCCGGCAAACACTTCGCTCCATACCGAAGCATTGTGGTTTTTCCTCCTGCATTCTCTCCACACCCTCACTACGGAGAGACACCCATGATCGCAGTCCTTTTTGAAGCCAAAGCGGAGCCTCATCATCAGGCGCGCTATCTGCAGCTTGCCGCTGAACTCAAGCCTTTGCTGGCGGACATCGACGGCTTTATTGATATAGAACGTTTTCAGAGCCTGAGCATCGACGGCAAAATCCTGTCCCTTTCCTGGTGGCGGGATGAAGAGGCCGTCCGCCGCTGGAAGCAGAATGTCTTCCATCAGGCCGCGCAGGCCGAAGGCCGGGAGTCGATTTTTTCTTTCTACCGTATTCGCGTGGCGCAGCTGGTGCGGGAGTACAGCTCCGAAACGGGAGGGCACGCGGATGTATGACGTTCACGTGATTTTTAGCGACAGGCCCGGCGAGCTGGCGCGCTTTGGACAGCTGTTAGGCCGCAACGGCGTGGGGCTGGAGGGGGGCGGCGTTTTCGGTACGGATGCCCATTTCCTGGTGGAGGACGGGGAAAAAGCCCGCCGTGTGCTGCTCGACGCCGGGTTTACCGTGCAGGCGCTGCGAAAGCCGGTGATCAGAAAGCTTAAGCAGGAGCGTCCTGGCGAGCTGGGCGAGATAGCGGCGGCGCTGGCCGCAAAGGGCGTGTCTATCCTGACTCAGTACAGCGACCACGCGAATCACCTTATTCTGCTGACGGATGATGATAAGCTGGCCGCTGAGATCACCACACCCTGGGCGACGAATGTTAAAGACGAGCTTACCCTCTGATAACAGCGCGATGCTGGAAAAATCCATTGCCGCTGTAGCGGCTGCAATGGCCGATCCGTCGCGCGTGAAAATGCTCTGTGCACTAATGGACGGGCGGGCGTGGACGGCCACCGAACTGAGTGCGGCGGCAGACGTTGCGCCGTCGACCGCCAGCGGGCATCTTGCCCGGCTGGTTGAAGGGCAGCTAATTACCTGCCTGTCGCAAGGGCGGCATCGTTATTATCGTCTTGCCGGGCACGACGTGGCGGCGCTGGTGGAACAGATGATGGGGCTTTCGTGGAGCCGCATTACCCCGCCGGAAACTACCGCGCCGAAAGCCATGCGGGAGGCGCGGACCTGCTACGACCATCTCGCAGGCGCGGTGGCGGTGCAGATCTACGATTTCATGCAGGCAGCAGGCTGGCTGGAGGCAGACGGTTCAGCGCTCACGCCGTATGGTCGGGAGCAATTTCTGAAGCTCGGCGTTTCGTTAAGCGCTCATTCGCGCCGAAAAGCGTGCTGCGCCTGCCTGGACTGGAGCGAGCGGCGGTTTCATCTCGGAGGCGAAGCCGGCGCGGCGCTGCTTATTTATCTGGAAAGCAAAGGGTGGATCCAGCGGGTGGCGGGGTACAGGGAGGTGGTTGTGACGGCTTCAGGACAGGGCGCCATCTCCAGACATTTTAGCCGCTAAACTCCGCTGCGGGCTGTGCCCTCACTCTGGCCTTCTCCCACAGGGCTGAGGGTTCCCCACAAATTAATGCGAGCACTGAGCAATCCCCTCGCCCCTCCGGGGAGAGGGTTAGGGTGAGGGGAACATACGGCGGTGGTGGTCATTCCGTTCACTTTATGTTCCTTGCTACTCTGTAACGACATGACCGGTGAACGTGCCAGGGTGGCTCAGTCGCCACCACCCTGGCGACCCGGGCTCCCGGCGGTAAATCGCCGCTTCGCGGTGCCCTCGGCTTATTCCTTCCGGCTTATCGGGTACGGGCGGAGGCAACGTCCCTGTAAAGCCGCCCTCTCGGCGCATCCCTGCGCCTCGCCCCGGCCGGAAGGCAAACGCCTCAGCGATTTACAGCCGGACCAGGGCATCGCTGACAGCCCTCAGTCATTTAGAAAGCAACTTTATTGCTTCTGCATAAAAAAATTACTGGGGATCCCTCAGCCCACAGGGAGAGGGATAATCTCATTTCGCAATTCCTGCGCTTTAACTTCTCGTTTCTTGATACTTACCCTGATAACTATTATCGTGACCGCGTGTGACGAGAGGTTTCCCCATGAGTGAAGAAGAACTGTTTAGCCGCAGGCCGATGGGCATGCGGATGGCGATGATCGTGCGCCAGTGGCGTGCCGTCATTGACGACGCCATTCTCGATACCGGGTTAACCCAGTCGAGCTGGACGGTGATGATGCAGCTGCATCAGCTCGGGGATAACGTCTCGGTGAGTGAGCTGGCGGAGGTGCAGGGCATTGAACTGCCGCCGCTAATGCGCACCCTGACACAGCTGGAAAAACAGGGTTACCTGCTGCGCACCGTCTCGCCGTATGACAAGCGCATCCGGCTTCTGACGCTGACGCCTGAGGGAAAAGCTGTACTTAACAGGCTCACCCAGGTAATTGAGACGCTTCAGACGCGCGTATCGCAAAACATCGCGCCTGAACATCTCGACATTTTCAGCGCCACCCTGAATCAAATCGCCTGCAATTTGCGGACAATCCGCGAAGAAGATAACAAGACCGAAAAATAATGACTCCTGAACAAAAGTTTGCCCGCTGGGTAAGGGTAAGTATTGCCTCTTTCCTGCTGATGTTTGTCTACTTTATCGTCGCGGATATCTGGATCCCGTTGACGCCGGATTCCACCGTGATGCGCGTGGTGACGCCGGTGTCTGCCCGTGTCTCCGGCTATGTGGCGGCGGTCCATGTCCACAACAATAGCCTGGTGAAGAAAGGCGATCTGCTGTTTGAGCTCGACGACACCCCGTTTCGCAATAAAGTGGAAGCGGCGCAGATCGCGCTTGAGCAAGCTCGCCTTTCCAACGAACAACTGGACGCGCAGATCGCCGCCGCGCAGGCCAGCCTAAAGACCGCCGTGCTGACCGCGCGTAACGACAAAGTGACTTTCGACCGCTACCAGAAACTGAGCACCCTGCAGAACGTGTCGCAGGCGGATCTGGATAAGGTCCGCACTACCTGGCAGAGCAGCGAGCAGTCCGTCAGCTCGATTCAGGCGAATATTCATAACCTGCGCATTCAGCGCGGCGAGCGGAATGAACACCGTAACGTGACGCTGCAAAAATACCGTAACGCGCTGGATGAAGCGGAGCTGAATCTTGGCTGGACGAAGGTCTACGCCGAGGCGGACGGCACGGTGAGTAATCTGCAATTAAGCCCCGGTTTTTACGCCTCGTCCGGTTCGGCAGCGCTGGCGCTGGTGAATACGCAGACGGATATTGTGGCGGATTTCCGCGAGAAGAGCCTGCGTCATACCCACCAGGGGACCGACGCCGCCGTGGTGTTTGACGCCTTTCCGGGACGGGTTTTCCGCGCCCACGTGACCAGCAGTGACGCGGGGATCCTCGCCGGTCAGGAAGCCGTTAACGGTCAACTTTCTGAACCGGAAACCTCTAACCGCTGGGTGCGCGATGCCCAGCGAATGCGCATTCACGTGGCGCTGGACGAAGCCTTACCGAAGTCGCTGCCGACCGGCGCGCGCGCCACCGTGCAGCTCTACAACAGCGAAGGGCCCTTTGCGCGCTTCTTCTCCGGGATGCAAATCCATCTGGTGAGCCTGCTTCACTATGTCTATTAGCACTCTGGCGCGGGTATTTACCCCGCACGGCAACATCGTCTACACGGCAAACGACTTCCGCCAGACCCTGCGCATTGTCTTTGCCGGGATGATTGCGCTCAGTATTTCGAGCTTCTACAACACCAGCTACGGCGTGTTTTTTGTGGTCTACCCGATCATGCTGCTGTCGCTGGTGCCGGTGTTTAACCGCCACGTGGCGAAGCAGTTTATCTTCAGCGCATCGCTCAACTGCGTCGAAATGGTGATCATCATCGGCTTTCTGTCGCAATGGCCGGTCATTATGACGCTGGTGGTCTTTGCCCTGTACGTGATGCGCTTTCGCTTTATGAGCAAGGGGCCGCTGTTTCTGTTCGGTTCGATGGGCGTGGTGTGCCAGAGCGTAATGCTCAACTTTATGAGCTACCCCACCACCAACTGGCACACGCTTTTGTTCTCCTACATTGAAGCGAGCGTGATGGCGGTGTGTCTGAGCGCGCTGATGAATTACCTGCTGCCGGACGTGGAGCCACGTAAGCCGCCGCCGCTGATAGAGAAAGACGATGCCCGCGTGCGCCACGAGTCGCTGCTCTCCGGCACCGTGGCGACGCTGATTTTCGTGGTATTTCAGATGAGCGACTTAAGCGATTCGCTCTCGGCGCTGATGGCGGGCATTCTGATCCTGTTCCCGATGCACTACCGCGGCGCGGTGATGAGCTCTATCTGGCGCGTGGTCGGCGTGGTGCTGGGCTGTCTCTATATCCTCGTCGTTCAGCTTATCCTGTACGATCACAGCAGCCATATGCTGCTGATGATGCCGCTGATCGGCCTCGGGCTGGCATTTGGCGCGCGCCTGCACGTGATGGAGAAGGTCGGGGCCGGGGTGGGATTTTCCAGCATTACCACCATCGGCATTATGTTCGGGCAAAACATGCATCCGGACAGCGATCTGGTGTTCAGCGATCTGTACCGCATCACCTCCGTTACCTTCGCGCTGGTGGTCACGCTGACGATGGTCTTTCTGGTGCACCTGATCCTGAACCGCTTCGAGGCGACGCGCTACGTTATCGCGCCGCCAAAAGCGGATTAATGCCCCAGCACGGCGGGCAACTGAGAAAGTAAAAACAGGATCAGGCCAATCGTTCCGCCTACCAGGGTACCGTTTACGCGAATGAACTGAAGATCTTTACCGATATTGAGTTCTATCTGGCGTGACATATCTTTGGCGTCCCAGCTTTTCACCGTGTCGCTGATATGGCGCGTCAGGAATGCCGCAAAATCCGGCGCGACGCGGTGCGCGGCCTGCTCCAGATGCTCGTTCAACGACGCACGCAGGCTGGCATCATTCGACAGCGTCTCACCAAACCACAGCCCGGCGTTGGCGATACGTTGCTTCACGCGGGAATCGTCGCTCTGCATGTCATTTTTCAGCCACTGGCGCAGGTCAGCCCACATTTCACCCAGGTAGCGGTTAAATGCTTCATCATTCTTCAGATAGTGCTTGATGTTGTCGGCTTTGGCCGTCATCTCCGGGTCGTTTTTCAGGTTGTCGATAAACTTCAGCGTGGCGCGGTCAAATGCCCGACGGATCTGGTGCGTGCGGTCGTGGCTGATATCATCCAGCAGCGTGTTCACCGCGTTCGACACCATCTCTGCGCTCTGATCGCCCAGCCACTCGGTGGGCAGCACCATCGCCTTGCGCGGATGCTCGGTCTTCAGCCAGTGGACGATCTGGTCAGAGATAAATTCCCGCGTGCTCTCTCGCTGAATCAGGGTTATCAGACGGTTGATGATGGCGTCCAGCAGCACCTGGTGACGGTTGTTTTTGGTCATGCTTTCCAGCATGACGGCGCTGGTCTCGGTTAAATCGACCTTGTCGATAGCCTTATGCACCGCGCGTTTGAGCAGGCGCTGAATGCGCCCGTCGTCAGTCAGCTCAAGAAAACCGCTCATCACCTGCATCAGATGCAGCCCGACGCGCTGGGCGTTGTCGGGCTTGCTGAACCAGGCACCAATCATCTGGGCCGGCTCGTAGCGGCGAATTAATGCGACCAGCGACTGGGTATCCAGAAACTTTTCCTGCACGAACTGGCCAAGATTGTCGCCGATGCGGTCCTTATTGCGCGGGATAATCGCCGTATGGCGCGAGATAAAGGGAATTGGCACCCGGCGGAACAGCGCGACAACGGCAAACCAGTCCGCCAGCGCGCCGACCATCGCCGCCTCGGCAATAGCTTTTGCGCCGCGTACCCAGAAGGTTTGCGGCAGGAACAGGGTAGTGATAAAGGCCGCAGCGGCAATCAGCAGCAGCGACAGCGCGAGAAGCTTGGCGCGTTTGAGTTCAGCTATTTTTTCCATGGGGTAAGGATAGAGGCAAGTGAACCAAAAGTGCAAAGCTGGTGAAAGGGGGAGACGTAATCTCTGCCTGAACACACGGCTTTTATATAAAAATTATATACATCAAAATTATCTATTATTAATTTTTCTATATTTTTTGTGCTTGTTTATTTTGGACGTCATGTTTTGTGACCATCGTTGTGATTTTAACGCTCTTATTAGCCATAAGATAAAGGACTATTTATGAAAGGAGACGGTATTGATGACATGGGATTATAAAGTTTCGACGGGGGTATTGAGCCATAATGGTGAGTTTGTTGCTAACTGCTACAGCGGTGCGGGTGAATCGAAAGATAAGCCAGAGTGTGAAAGTCAACGAAACAGAGGCCCCATTCCCAGAGGTATTTATTTTATTGCCGGGTGGAATAATCATAAAAGTGCAGAGGCCATTATTCTTGAGCCTATAGCGGGGACCAATACCTTTGGTAGAGATCATTTTCAAATTCATGGTGATAAAAAAGGCCAGCCGCCAGGCTCTGCATCAGCAGGTTGCATCATTATGAACAGTCAGGACAAACGTCATATGATTTATGAATCGGGTGATACAATACTGGTGGTGCGATAATGAATTATATTATTGCGCTATTCTTCTTGTGTTTACCGATGGGTTTATTTGCCAAAAACCACACTCCTGAACAGATCTTGCAGATGATAAACGGCAAAGGCGCCATGTCTGTTGTAGCGGAGCTGGATTCAAATGATACGGGTGAGTCGGAATGGTGGAATCATGTCATACCAGAGATAAGTAAAGGAACTCAGGCATGGTTAGCCGTGGCGAGTGCCCTTGAACCCGGAGTGGACGCCAGTACGGCTGAAGATTTAAAGGCGGCGCTTTCTGAAGCCATCCCACATAACCCTGAAGGTGTCCTGGCAATCTTAAATAACAATAAACCGTTACTCACTGTTGAACAAATTTGCGCGTTTGCGAATTTCCCCGAAACGGAGGCTGAGAGTAATAAGCTTTTTGTGGATTCAATCAGGGAGATGTTCAAAATAAAAAGCCCGCCGGGTAAAAGATGTCTCGCCGTTATGATCGCCACTGTTGAACACTCTGTTCCATTCGATAAGGATATGTAAATGGCCATTCCGGGATATATGTCATTAACTGACGATGCGGGCAATAGCATAAAAGGCAGCGTGAAAGTTAAAGGCCGTGAAAACCAGATTGAGGTTTTGGGTCTCTATCATAACGTAAGCTATAATTCTGACCTGCACAACGGCAGAGCATTGAGCAAACGCCAGCATCGTCCCTTTCTTATTGAGAAAGAAATTGATGCCTCCAGCGTTTTTCTCTATAAAGCACTCAGCACGGGCGGTACGCTCAGGAAAGCGACTATCGACCTGTACAGAATCAATGATGCCGGTCAGGAAGAAATCTATTTCACGATAACGCTGGAAGCGGTGAAGGTCGTCACGGTGTTTTCATTAATGCATGACGTGAAAGAGACTTACCATGAAAAACAGGGGCATCTTGAGCTTGTTTTGCTTCGTTATGAAAAGATTACCTGGCATTACCGTGACGGTAACGTTATTCATTCGGATGACTGGGATTATCGGTTAGGGGCTTGATTAACTGGCAACGGGAGACAAATGGTTTCCCGTTGCCAGAGTGTAATAACTTATGTATTTCAATCTGTTAACCGTGTGATTTGTTTTTTGTTAAAAATAGTAAAGTTCAAATTCTTATAGGTTTTCCCTTCACCCCAGTGGTTTGTTGTTGGGCGTACTTTACCGACAACAATAATCTCGTCTTTTGGTTCGAGGTTTTCAAAAAAGGTAGCATCGTTACAAGTTAAACCTGGCGCGAAAAACTCTTTGCTTTTATCCTCGTGCTCCAGTGTGCATACCTCTCCTTTGAGGGCGAAGAAATTATTCCTTTCATTATTAATGTGTTCTCGCGCTTTTTTAACCGTTATAAGAATTGCGACAGGATGAGCGATTTTTGCGGCCTTTTTAAAAAGAATGGGATAACGGTCTTCATCATAGAAAAAGTCATTCCAGCTAATTTTCTTGCCGTTATAATCTATCTTTACCAGGTCAGAGAGTGTTTTCTTATCGCTGCTTTCCTCTATTTTTGCTCTGATTTTGGCAATGCCTGCAGCCGTGTTAAAGTAATCAGCGAGATGCTTTTCTGTTTTCTTATATCGAATTCGCTTGCGTGCTTTCTCTTCCGGATCGGATTCTTCTTCCAATCTTAAAGTGGCTTTTCTTAGAGCGGCACTGGCTTCAATAAGGACATTCATTCGGAAGATAAAACCTGAATCTTGCGCTTCGAGGAGAAGTTTTCCGTCTTCAATATTTTGTGAATGGGCTACAAGCGAAGTAATCGCTGATTTGACGCTGTTTTTGCAATTGAATGCATGTTCCTCATTTTTCTGTAAACGTAAAAACGCTGAAATGTTCTTGCCGTTACGTTTGTGCGCCTTGACCCAGCTGATTTTAGCGGGGCAGAACTCACATATCAGCCCCTCTCTATTACTCTCTTTAATATCTTCTACAGGAATGCGGGAGTGTACATTGCGCTCATCACGCGCGTAAAACATTTTTAATCCTTCGGCCATAATATGCTCCTTATAATTCTTTTTGCACTGGAAGAACAGACTTTGCCAAAATCATTTGACATATTACATTTTTATCGATCCCATATTTTCTTTAAAATTCTCTGCCTGCATCAGTACGCCCAGATAGACCTCGTCGTTTGCTACAGGAGGGAACTTATGTTTATGCAGTAAAAGAATCAACTCAACTTTTAGTTTGGCTTTGATATCATCACGTTTGCTCCAGTCTGGATACTTCGACGTGTTATCAACGACTGCTTTCATCTCTTTTGCCAGCGCCAGCATCCTGTCGTCTTCGTAAGTAAACTGATACTTGTCACGCATGTGTGCCAGGATGTCATAAAACGCTTTCTCTTCGATATCAATCCCCAAATCTGCATAAGTGCCCATTTCGGTTTTAATATCATAGATAATGTCAGTCATTTCCTGACTGAAGTGATCAAACTCTTCACCATTCAGCACGTCGTCTTCCCGGCGCTCGTTATATTTATCCATGATGGACTGGAAGCGACGGGTGAAGTTGATCCCCTGAAGCTGGTTAATTTTTTTAAAGTCGCTGATGGCTTTCTCAAGCAGTTTCTGCAGAAGCTGGATCTTTGTTGCGGGCAGCTTGATCTTATTAATACGCGCCAGATAATCCTCGTCGAAAATATCGATCGATTCCGCTTTCTTATCGCCCAGGAAAAATAGCTCTTCCACGCCATCTGCCTTTAATGCGTCAGAAATCATCTCTCGCACACGGGCGTTCATCTGGGTAACGTCAGGAGCATCACCCTTGGTCAGCTTAAAGACGATGGAACGCACGGCAAGATAGAAATGGATACGATCTCGCTCTGGCTGCGATAGCGCCTCGCTGCCGCAGCAGACATCGTAGGCTGCCTTCAGGCGCTTCACTAGCCCCATAAATCGACGTTCAATTTTCTGGGTACGCAAGACAAATTCTGCCGCCAGATTCAAACATGCCAGCTGAGCCTGAGGCTCTCCTGTGAAGTAAGCGCGGCTGTCGAAATCGTGGAAAACTTGCGACAGAAGGTCGAGATGATTCTTTACCTCAATGACCGACTGCTGAATGTCCTCAAAGTTGGTGGCATCAATGCGGGAATACATCGCCAGTGCCTGGTTCATCTGGCGCTTGATGCCGATATAGTCCACCACCAGGCCTTTGCTTTTTCCTTCCAGCTTGCGGTTAACACGGGATATGGTCTGGATAAGGTTATGTTTTTGCAGCGGCTTATCGATATAGATAGTGTCCAGTTCCGGGACGTCGAAACCGGTGAGCCACATATCGACCACAATAGCGATTTTGAAATTCGACTTTGCATTTTTGAACTGTTTATCCAGTTCTTTACGATACTCTTTGCTGCCCAGCAGGTCGTACAGTTTGGCGTCATCGTCTTTACCTCGCGTCATCACCATCTTGACCATTTCGGACGGTGGCAGCTCTTTCTGCTCCTGCTCGGTAAGCACAACCCCTTCAGGGGCCTGTTTGACCTCAAACCACGCCGGACGACAGTCTTTTAACTGACGATACAAATCCCAGGCAATTTCCCGGCTGGCGCAGACAAACATTGCCTTACCTTTCACCGTTGAGCCTTCAGCGACGCGTTTTTCATAGTGTTTGGCAAAATCTTCCGCCAGCGCCTTCAGGCGATCCTCATCACCGAGGATCGCGTTCATGGTAGCGCTGGCTTTTTTACTTTCATCGATTTGCCACTCATTGGTGCCCGCGTTAGCGCACTCTTCGTAATATTTCTCTACCTCTTCCAGCTTGCTGGCATCCAGGATCACTTTTGCAGCACGGCCTTCATAGACGATGCGTACCGTGATCTCATCCTGAACGGATTCGGTCATGGTGTAGCTGTCCACTACCGCGCCGAAGACATCCAGCGTAGCGTCTACAGGCGTCCCGGTGAAACCGACATAGGTGGCCGCTGGCAGCGAGTCGTGCAGATATTTGGCGAACCCCCAGGTCTTGCGTACCTTGCCGCTCTCTTTATCGACGATCACTTTCTGATCCAGATTGACCTGGCTGCGGTGCGCTTCGTCAGAGATACAAATGACGTTGTTTCGCTCGGAGAGCAATTCGGTGTCTTCAGTAAATTTATGGATGGTGGTCAGGAAGACGCCGCCGCTATTACGACCGGCAAGCTTTTCTCGCAGATCGTCGCGGCTGGTGACTGGCTCCACGGTATCGTCACCGATATAATTTTTGGCATTACACATCTGCGTGGAGAGCTGATCGTCCAAATCGGTACGGTCAGTGATCAGCACGATGGTCGGGCTGGCAAACTCGACGCTTTTCATCAGGAGACGTGTTAAGAACTGCATGGTGTAGCTCTTACCGCAGCCCGTGGCGCCAAAGTAGGTGCCGCCTTTACCGTTACCGTAAGGTTTACGCGCTCGCTCAATGCTGTAGTAGAGCTTGCGCGCGGCATAGTACTGCGGATAGCGGCAGCAGATTTTCACTTCGTGTTTGGCTTTATCCGGGAAGCAGATAAAGTTTTTAATCACATCCAGCAGGCGTACCGGGTGAAATAGTCCCTGAATCATTGAGTGTAGGGAAGGAATGCCATCCTGCTCTCGGTTTTCATTACCAGTGACTTTGCGCCAGGAGTAGAAATACTCATACGGCGCGAACAGGTTGCCCATGCGGTTATTCACGCCATCGCTGATGATGCACAGCGCGTTATAGATAAACAGCTGCGGAATATCGCGACGATAGCGGGTGCATAGCTGCTTATACGCATCACCAATATTGACTTCCTGCTCTCGCACCGCGCTTTTAAATTCAAACACCACTAACGGTAGGCCGTTGATATACAGGATGGCATCCGGAATGCGCGGCTGGTTTTCTTTGCCGGTGATGGTCAGCTGATTAACGATCTTAATGCGGTTCAACGGCTGGATAAGATAGCTTGCTGGCGTTTCAGCAGCCTGTTGCATCGGTACGTCTTCGCTATCGAATAGCTCACGCAGCGCGGCGGATAGGTGCCGTGTATCGAGCAGTTCGATATAGAGATCTTTCTGCTGACGATCGTCGCGTTTAAACAGGAAGCCATTGGCCAGCCAGGTGCAAAAGATCTTATTGCTTTCGTAGAGATCGGAAGCGGGCAGGGTGGTCAATTGTTTAATCAGCCGCTGGATTTCATCTTCCGTAATACCGTCGACCTGATAGCGAGCAGCGAGATAGTGACGAAGATCGTCTTCAATAATCACCTGATCGTGGCTGGAACGCGGCACATTGTCACCTGTCAGGTGCTGGTAGCCCTGCTCCTGTAACAGTCCAATTATTGCCTGTTCTAACTTCGCTTCACTGAATGAGAGATGCATATCCCGCTCCGGCCCTGGCTGGTTTTCTGGTAAGGATTCCTGTAATAAGAGAAAACCTTACCAGAAAGCCCCTGATTTTACAGGGGCAAAAATGCGTTATGCGGCTTCTGTTTGTTTGATGAGGTCGGGGAGATCCTCCAGGGGCAGCTCGCCGGAGATGAGTTTGGGGAGCAGAGTGTCGCGGAGGGCGGTTAGAAATTCGTTTTGAACTAATGAATTATTCATCAGGTATCTAAAATTGCTTGTTAACTCATCAAACCTCTGAACGATCTCCTCTGATGGGATTATTAAAGGTAAAGAGCATATATCATCAGGCTTAATTGCCGGATATGCGCCGCCATCTGCAATTCTTGCCAGTTCTTCAACGTTTTTGTCGTAGGTAACAAAATAATAAATGAAATTTTTATAAATTGTATTTTTCGCTCTGATCACAGCGAAACCAGTACTACCAGTTAAACCATCAATATGTACATATGCAAACGATCTATTTGCAGGTCTAACAAGACCAAAGATTAGATCGTCTTTTTTTAATATTCTTCTTGCTCGGCTTGGCGCTTCTTTAAATGATATTTTATCAATGGAGCTGATTATTCCATCTTTTGCATTAGAAAGATCTACATAATTAACATAATTAGGCTGATTCTTGGTTCCCCATGACGTGGGATTTATAAAAGCTATATCAGGAAGTGATCCATCTTTCCACCCCATAGGAACCCAGCCCGACTCTGCTTCTTCAAATTCAGCCGGGAATAGTGCACGAATATCCGCCGGAAGTGGTTTGAAATCTGCACTTTTGCGTACTTTTTGACGCATTTCGGCGCGAGATTGCAGCGCTTCCGGGATTGGGTTTCCCGCATCCAGCGCGTTATCAATCACCGGGTCGAAATCCACAAACCAAGATTTAAACACGGTTTGGGACATTTGTTCCAGGGTTTGGTTGATTTGCTTGCCAAGCGTGACTCTTTTCTCTAATTGATATAGCTGGGCAGCCACTTTTTGTTGTATCTCCAGAGAAATAGGTACTTTAACTTTGGCTTTATGCAGATGATTCCTGTTTATCCCTGGTACTGCGGCTTTATCTGTATAGTCTGCATATGATATTGTTTGAAGAAGATAGTACACAAATAACGGATCGTTCCCCTTAAAATCAACAACATAAAGTGTTGTATTTAAAGGCCAAAAGTCTTCTTCAGAATAGAAAACTGAATCGCCACGGGTTTAACAGACACCTCAGAGTCATTTAAGATGGCTTAAAGAGAGGTGCCCATGAGCGGTAAGCGTTATCCCGAAGAGTTTAAAACTGAAGCAGTCAAACAGGTTGTTGATCGCG
>NZ_PQTC01000024.1:0-45651 GCF_003850715.1 Enterobacter sp. 301B | reverse complement strand
GTAAGCCGGTGCATTAATCCGGTGGTTACAGAAGTATTCGGTGGAGCGGTAGTTCAGTCGGTTAGAATACCTGCCTGTCACGCAGGGGGTCGCGGGTTCGAGTCCCGTCCGTTCCGCCACTTATTAAAAGCCCTGAGCTAACGCTCAGGGCTTTTTTCTTATCTGTCGTTTTACTATTGCGAAATTAGCAAAAATCCTCTGCATTTTACGATCTTTTTCGATATAACAACCACAGCGATAATCCTCCTCAGTTTACGAACATAACGATTGAGGAATGATATGACTATCCCTGCACTGGGTCTGGGCACTTTTCGCCTGAAGGACGACGTTGTTATCGCATCTGTTAAAACCGCACTCGAGTTGGGCTATCGCGCTATTGATACGGCGCAGATTTATGACAACGAAGCTGCCGTAGGTCAGGCTATCGAGGAGAGCGGCGTACCGCGCCATGAGCTTTTCATCACCACCAAAATCTGGATTGAGAACCTCAGCAAAGACAAGCTGATCCCAAGCCTGAAGGAAAGTCTGAAAAAGCTGCGTACTGACTATGTTGATCTGACGCTGATCCACTGGCCATCACCTGGCGATGCCGTCTCCGTAGAAGAGTTCATGCAGGCGCTGCTGGAAGCAAAAGAGCAGGGCTTGACGCGTGAAATTGGTATCTCGAATTTCACTATCCCATTGATGGAAAAAGCCATTGCCGCAGTGGGTAAAGAGAATATTGCTACTAACCAGATTGAACTCTCTCCTTACCTGCAAAACCGCAAAGTTGTGGACTGGGCGAAACAGCATGGCATTCACATCACCTCGTACATGACGCTGGCATATGGTAAGGCCCTGAAAGATGAAGTGATTGCGCGCATCGCTGAAAAACACAATGCAACAGCTGCACAGGTGATCCTGGCATGGGCGATAGGTGAAGGATATGCCGTGATCCCGTCTTCAACCAAACGTGAAAACCTGGCAAGTAACCTGTTAGCGTGGGATCTCCAGCTCGATGATGAAGATAAAAAAGCGATCGCTGCACTGGAATGCAACGATCGTCTGGTCAGCCCCGAAGGGTTAGCACCTAACTGGGATTAATTAAAACCCTCCCTCTGTGCCTTTAAACCCTCATACAGCTCCTCCGGGAGCTGTTTTTATATGCTCACTAAGGAAGTCGATAAATGCGCGTATGCGCGTACTTACTGCTCTGTCACTGTAATACACCGCGCTAAAAGGCATCTCTACAGGTAAGCGTTTGTCAGCCATTAGCTCAACTAGCTGGCCCGCGGCTATTTCCTTATCAATCATATAGTCTGATAAACAGGCGATCCCGTTTCCTTCAAGACATAGCTGTTTCAGCGTTTCCCCGCTATTAGACGAAAGTCCGCAGGTGATCTCATGAAGTTGTCCGTCATGACAGGCCACGGGCCAGGTGTTCAGCGAGACAGGCTCCGTAAAGCCCAGGCACAGGTGCTGCTTCAGCTCCTCAACGGTCTCAGGTTTGCCATGCTCTGCAATATATTGCGGTGACGCGATAATTTTGCGGTAGCTGGTGAACAGAGGGCGAGCGCGTAAACTTGAATCCGTCAGGGTTCCCGCGCGGATCGCCACGTCAACTTTACGCTCAATCAGGTTAATGAACGTCTCAGAGGAGACCAGAGACAGGGTCATCTCCGGGTAGCGTTCGCGGAAGGGTTTAATCAACGGCATCAGGAAATGCAGCACGACCGGCGTCGCCGCATCTATGCGCAGCAGCCCACGCGGCGTGCTGCGTGATTCCATGATTTCCGTTTCTGCTGCCGCTATCTCCTGCAAAACGGACTGCACGCGTCGAAAATAACGTTCACCTTCTTCCGTCAGGCTGAGCTGCCGCGTTGTTCTGTTGAGCAGACTCACCCCGAGCTTCATCTCCAGCTTTTTCACCGAGCGGCTGATGGCGGAGTTCGCCTGTCCGAGCTGTTCGGCAGCACGGCTGAAGCTGCCGCTTTCAACAACGGCAACGAAGACAGTCAGTTCTTCCGATGTGGCTTTCATTATTGCATCACCTGCAAAATTCTATTGAGATTCTAACCATTTTTGTTATTTAAACACTGGCGCATACTGCCTGTCATCTTAATCCTGAAGAGACGGAGTATTTTATGCCACTGGCGCTTCTTGCCCTGACGATCAGTGCCTTCGCAATTGGCACGACCGAATTTGTTATTGTAGGACTTGTTCCTACCATTGCTGAACAACTCGCTATCTCGCTGCCTTCTGCCGGGCTGCTGGTATCTATTTACGCGTTAGGCGTCGCTGTTGGGGCGCCTGTGCTGACCGCACTGACTGGACGCTTTCCACGTAAACAACTGTTAGTTGCCCTGATGGTGCTCTTCACCGCTGGCAATATTCTGGCGTGGCAGTCACCGGATTACTCCACGCTGGTCATTGCCCGCCTGCTGACAGGCCTCGCGCACGGTGTCTTCTTCTCCATCGGTTCCACGATTGCAACCAGCCTGGTGCCAAAAGAGAAAGCGGCGTCAGCCATTGCGATTATGTTTGGTGGCTTAACCGTCGCGCTGGTCACCGGCGTGCCGTTAGGAACGTTTATCGGACAACATTTTGGCTGGCGTGAAACCTTCCTCGCGGTATCGCTGTTGGGCGTGATTGCTCTGGTAGCCAGCCTGCTGCTGGTGCCCTCCAGTATTCCGGGGCGCGCGAGCGTCAGCCTGAGCGATCAGGTTAAGGTTCTGACACACCCGCGCCTGCTGCTGATCTATGCCGTTACGGCCCTGGGTTATGGAGGTGTGTTCACTGCGTTCACCTTCCTTGCACCGATGATGCAGGAACTGGCTGGTTTTTCTCCGGGCGCGGTGAGCTGGATTTTACTGGGCTACGGTATCTCCGTCGCAATCGGCAATATCTGGGGCGGCAAGCTTGCGGATAAGCATGGTGCGGTACCGGCGCTGAAATTCATCTTCGCCGCCCTGGTTGCCCTGCTGATGATTTTCCAGTTCACCGCATCGATGCAATACGCCGCGCTGGTAACGGTGTTGGTTATGGGGATATTCGCTTTTGGTAATGTGCCGGGATTGCAGGTATATGTTGTGCAGAAAGCCGAACGTTATACGCCTAATGCGGTGGATGTCGCATCTGGGCTGAATATCGCCGCATTTAATATCGGTATCGCACTCGGTTCGGTTATCGGTGGGCTGGTGGTTGAACATGTTGGATTAACCCAAACGCCATGGATTGGTGCGGTAATTGTGCTTATCGCTTTCCTCCTTATTGGTCTCAGTGGACGGCTTGATAAACCCGCTCGCGTCGCACTTGGATAAGTATCAGTAAGTGCTTGCTTACAAAACTGGAAAGCGGTTTCTCAGTAATTGCGTTGAAAGTGTGACCTAAAATCCCTATAACATTAGAACCAGTCCGTTTTCCGGGCTGGTTCATGTTACAGAGGCCGTTTCCAAAAGTGCGAAAAAATACCTATGCCATGCGTTATGTTGCCGGAATGCCTGCGGAGAGGATCTTGCCTCCGGGGTCGTTTGCGAGCCTTAGCCAGGCATTACCAGCGGGCACTCCATTAAGCAGTGACGAAAAAATTCGCGTACTGGTGTGGAACATCTTTAAGCAACAGCGTGCGGAGTGGTTATCCGTACTTCAAAATTTTGGTAAAGATGCGCATCTGGTTCTGTTACAGGAGGCGCAAACCACGCCTGAACTGGTCAGGTTTGCAACGACGAACTATCTTGCAGCCGATCAGGTGCCTGCCTTTGTTCTGCCACAGCATCCTTCCGGGGTGATGACCCTTTCAGCCGCACATCCGGTCTATTGCTGCCCGCTGCGTGAACGTGAGCCGATCCTGCGTCTGGCAAAATCAGCGCTGGTCACGGTCTATCCGTTGCCCGACACCCGTCTGCTGATGGTGGTAAACATTCATGCGGTGAACTTCAGCCTGGGTGTTGATGTGTACAGTAAGCAGTTACTTCCCATCGGCGATCAGATTGCTCATCACAGTGGGCCGATCATTATGGCCGGGGACTTCAATGCCTGGAGCCGTCCGCGTATGAACGCGTTGTACCGCTTCGCGCGTGAAATGTCGCTGCGTGAAGTTCGTTTTAACGATGACCAGCGCAAGAAAGCGTTTGGTCGTCCTCTCGATTTTGTCTTCTATCGGGGTTTAAGCGTGCACGACGCCTCCGTTCTGGTGACGCGCGCCTCCGATCATAATCCTCTACTAGTCGAATTCAGTCCCGGCAAACCTGATAAATAATGGTGCGTCAGGTCTGCCGTGGGGCAGGCCTGTGCGGGTGCTGCCCTTTATTTTTTAACCCATAAAAGGACAGCAACATGACAACAACACACTCCCATCATGACAACGTCGAAAAACAGTTTGGTTCTCAGGCAAGTGCCTACCTGAGCAGTGCCGTACATGCCTCTGGCCGCGATCTGGTACGTCTCGGCGAACGGCTCGCCGCGTTTCCTGACGCGCACGTGCTGGACTTAGGCTGCGGAGCGGGGCACGCCAGTTTTACCGCCGCACAGCAGGTTGCTCAGGTGACGGCGTATGACTTATCGAGCCAGATGCTGGATGTGGTTGCTGAAGCGGCGAAAGCGAAAGGGCTGAATAACGTCACGACGCGACAGGGCTACGCTGAATCTTTACCCTTTGAGGATGCATCCTTTGAGGCTGTGATTAGCCGTTACTCTGCACACCACTGGCATGATGTGGGGCAGGCATTACGGGAAGTGAAACGCGTGCTCAAACCGGGCGGAATATTCATCATCATGGACGTGATGTCTCCCGGGCATCCGGTACGGAATATCTGGCTCCAGACGGTTGAAGCGCTGCGTGATACCTCGCACGTGCAAAACTACTCCAGTGGAGAGTGGCTTACGTTTATCACCGAAGCTGGCTTGATTTCACGCTCATTGATAACCGACCGTTTGCCGCTGGAGTTCACGTCATGGATTGCACGGATGCGCACACCGGAGGCATTAACTCAGGCGATCCGATTGTATCAGGAGAGTGCCTCTGCTGACGTCAAGGCGTACTTTGAATTGCATGACGATGGATCGTTTACCAGCGACACCATTATGGCTGAAGCGCAAAAAGCGGGATAAACAAAAAAGGCACCGAGGGGAATCGGTGCCTTTTTAATAAGCGATCGTACTATCAGGAATCTGGCGTAGCGCTGTTTTTCACAAACAACGTCAGCTGGTCGCCAGGTTGCAGGTTGTCAGTATCGTTGTTCCAGCGCATCACATCTTTGATGTTTACGCCGTGACGCTTAGCAATACTGGACAGCGAGTCGCCTTTACGTACGCGATAGGTAATGCTATCGCTGTTTTTAGCGAGACGCTGTGCGCTGCTACCTGCACCTACGGTCAGCGTTTGACCCACTTTCAGACCGGATCCGCGCAGATTATTCCACTGCTGGAGATCTTTCGTATTCACGCCAAGACGTGATGCAATACCTGAAAGCGTATCACCTGAACGCACCTTATAGCTGCGGCTGCTTACAGGCGACGTATCAGCAATCAGCGTAGACTGAACGGCTGCAATTTCACCCGAAGCTAAAGACTCACGTAACTGCTCCGCGTGTTTCTGCGGAACCATCACATAGCGCGGGCCGCTTGCACCCAGCGTGGAGCCTTTAACACCTGCATTAAAGGTTTTAAGCTTACTTACCGACATACCCGTCATATCAGCAACCTGTTGAATATCAACAGGGCTGCTGAGGCGGACACGCGCCAGTGCACGACTTTCGTCTGGTGTTGGCAGTTGTACACCGTAACGTTTGCTGTTCTTGAGAATGTCACTCAGTGCCAGCATTTTCGGTACGTAAATCTTTGTTTCCTGTGGCAGTGAGAGCGACCAGAAGTCTGTGGATTTTCCACGCGCTTTATTCGCTTTCATTGCCTTCAGTACACGACCTTCACCACTGTTATACGCCGCGACAGTCAATAACCAGTCGCCGTCAAACATCTTGTTCAGACGTTGCATCATGTCGAGAGCGGCTGTCGTTGAAGCGACAACATCACGACGCGCATCGTAGTTGCGGGTCTGCTTTAAACCATAATTTCGCCCTGTGCTCGGAATGATCTGCCAGATGCCTGCTGCATTGGCGCCAGACGTCGCGTGCGGGTCAAAAGCGCTCTCCACTATGGGTAGTAGTACCAGTTCCATAGGCATGTTACGTTTCTTAACTTGCCCTGCTATCCAGTACATATACGGCTCTGCCCGTAATGTTACATCGTGGAGATAGCTCTTATTTCTCAAATACTTCTGTTTCTGTTCGCGAATCCGGCTGTTTTCCGGAATTCCCATCTTTAGCTCGTCGCCAATAGAGGCCCACAAGTCTTGTTCCTGCGCGAAGGATGTCCCATCGTCCAACCATCGCGCCTGACTCGTAAACTTCCCTGCTTCCCCTTGACCAGCCGCAGAAAGGCTCTGTGCGTGCTGTTGTACGTTGCTGCCGTTTTGTGACTGGCAACCTACAAGCAGGACAGAGGCGAGTAATATCGCTTTTGCCTTCATGTGTGTGTCAATAGTTGCTTAAAAGACGAGCGATGATAACGGCGAAATTTTGAAAAGGCAACCCGCAATTATCTGAAGTTATCTTTCTTTGACCTTAACCATGCAAATCGCGCTTCAGGTTGTAACAAATTTGTTTCTTGATTAATTTTATTAATTAAATCAACGTCATTTGTTCTTAAAAATAAATTTATTTGTCGCTCATTTTTCAGAATTACGGGGAGTGTTTTTTGGTTTTTTGCACGTAACTCCTTCACTTTCTGGTAATAATCCTGAATCGCCCGATCCTCTGGTAGTACGCTTGCAGCAAACTTCATATTCCCTAATGTATACTCATGTGCGCAACAAATTACGGTGTCGGCTGGCAGCGCATTAATTTTTTGTAAAGATTGATACATCTGTTCTGGCGTGCCTTCAAACAGCCTTCCACAGCCGCCGGAAAACAGCGTGTCGCCACAAAAAAGATAAGGTTTGCTGTAGAAACAGAGATGACCGGAAGTGTGACCTGGCGTAGCAAATACGGAAAACTCGCACCCGAGGATGAAGATACTTTCGCCTTCTTCGATAACTTGCGTCGTACCCTTATCCTGTGTCTCTGCTGGTCCGTAGACGGGAATATGGGGATAGCGCGCAAGGAGATCGGGAGCACCGCCGACATGATCGTGATGGTGATGGGTAAGGAGGATCGCTTCAGGCTGCCAGTCGTTTTCTTCTATCGCGTGCAGGATCGGTACGGATTCGCCGGGATCAACAATGATGCATCTGCGATCGTCATCGACTAAAACCCAGATGTAATTGTCCTGAAAGGCGGAAATACTGATAAGATTCATGCATTACCTCTTATAGCGTGGCGGGTGTTTTGATGAAACCGGCAAGGATACCTCAGACTGTCGCACCACCGGAACGTTGGGCAGAGTTGCCCTGGGGTGAATATTATCGCGAGGCCTTAGAACTTCAGCTTAAACCCTGGCTCGCGAAAATGTATGGTTTTCACCTGCTTAAGATTGGCAATCTGAGCGCAGAAATCAATACCGAAAGCTGCGCTATCTCGCATCAGGTTAGCGTATCGCTTAATGGCTCCCCGGTTCAGGTGAAGGCTGATCCGCTGCATTTGCCTTTTGCGGAAAAATCCATTGATGCCTGTCTGCTCGCTCACACGCTGCCCTGGTGCAGCGATCCCCATCGTCTGCTGCGGGAAGCCGACCGCGTTTTGATTGATGACGGCTGGCTGATCCTGAGCGGTTTTAATCCGCTGAGTCTGATCGGGCTACGTAAACTGACGCCCGTTCTGCGCCGCAAGCCGCCATATAACAGCCGGATGTTTACCATGATGCGCCAGCTGGACTGGCTTTCACTGTTAAATTTCGAAGTGCTGAGCTACGGGGGTTTTCAGGTCATCCCCTGGACGCGTAAAGGCGGGGTCTTATTAAGTACCCATTTACCCGCGCTGGGCTGCATGCAATTTATTGTCGCGCGTAAAAGGACGATCCCACTTACGCTCAACCCAATGAAGCAAAGCAAATCAAAAACGCGGATCCGCCAGACCGTGGGTGCCACGCGGCAGTACAAAAAACCGTGATCAGGATTCAGGTTGATAACCTGCATCCTCATGGGTTGGGTTTGATGCCGCCGCGCGAGCCAGCTCGTCACAGCGTTCGTTTTCAGGGTGACCGGCGTGCCCCTTTACCCACTCCCATTTGATTTCGTGCTGACCGAGGGCGGCATCAAGACGCTTCCAGAGATCGACATTCTTGACGGGTTTTTTCTCTGCCGTTTTCCAGCCGCGCTTTTTCCAGTTGTGGATCCATTGGGTAATGCCCTGGCGAACATACTGGCTGTCGGTACTCAGCACCACGTCACAATGTTCTTTTAAGGCTTCCAGCGCCACGATGGCCGCCATCAACTCCATGCGGTTGTTGGTGGTCAGGAAATAGCCTTCACTAAATGTTTTTTCATGCTGGCGATAGCGCATAATGGCGCCATAGCCGCCGGGCCCTGGGTTACCGAGACAAGATCCATCGGTGAAAATTTCTACCTGTTTACGCATCTCTGGTAGACTTCCTGTATTTGAAACGTTCAGTAAAACGATAAGTCTGACATAAATGACCGCTATGAGCACTGCAATTACTCGCCAGATTGTTCTTGATACCGAAACTACCGGTATGAACCAGATTGGCGCCCACTACGAAGGGCACAAAATCATTGAGATTGGTGCCGTTGAAGTAGTGAACCGTCGTCTTACGGGCAACAACTTCCACGTTTACCTCAAACCCGATCGGCTGGTTGATCCGGAAGCGTTCGGCGTTCACGGGATTGCCGATGAGTTTTTGCTGGATAAGCCCACCTTCGCCGATGTCGCGGATGAATTTCTCGACTACATCAGAGGTGCAGAACTTGTCATTCATAACGCATCGTTCGATATCGGCTTTATGGACTATGAGTTCAGCAAGCTCAACCGCGATATTCCTAAGACCAATACGTTCTGTAAAGTTACGGATAGCCTGGCGCTGGCAAGGAAGATGTTTCCCGGCAAGCGTAACAGCCTTGATGCCCTGTGCTCTCGCTATGAGATAGACAACACCAAGCGAACCCTGCACGGCGCATTGCTCGATGCCCAGATCCTGGCCGATGTTTACCTGACCATGACCGGCGGGCAAACATCGATAAAATTCAGTATGGAAAATGAATCCCAGCAGACGCGGGACGAAGGCGGTATTCAGCGGGTCGTGCGTCAGGCGAATCGCCTGCGGGTTGTTTTAGCCAGTGATGAAGAGCTAATGAACCACGAATCTCGCCTCGATTTAGTGCAGAAGAAGGGCGGAAGCTGTCTGTGGCGTGGATGAAAAAAGGCGGAAACGTTTGTTAAATCGCCGTTTGGGTGATTTTTGCAGCAAACGATTCAAAACCTGAGAAAAAGCGTTGACGAGTTCAGAGGCAAACCGTAATATTCGCCTCGTTCCCCAAACGGGAACAGTGGAGCGGTAGTTCAGTCGGTTAGAATACCTGCCTGTCACGCAGGGGGTCGCGGGTTCGAGTCCCGTCCGTTCCGCCACTATTCAGAAAGCCTGAATCAGAAATGATTCAGGCTTTCGTCGTTTTATACTTCCTACACTCGCTTATCTCTCTTCTTATTTTCGTTAACAAAAAGTTAATATAATCAGTGCAATTTATTAACATTTGCACGGTTTTAGTGCGTTATTTGCACTGCTTTTGTGCATTGTTTGCCCATCCCCTCTCCGAACCTCACTTAGTTATGTAATAATTATGTAAAAATAATTCATAAGAAATCATTCGGTTACCGATCATTTTTCAGAAAAGATCTGAACCAATACGCTATTGGTTCGCTTATTGCTTAATCATTAGCACGATAAGTAGTCCGTCATATCAATAACTTATCGTTAATAAAAATAAAGTCATGATGAAAGCGAGCGAACCAATATGGAAAAACCTTCACGGGTTTTAGCAAATTCCAGCACCGCGCTTGACCAGTTGCGCGGGCTTATCAACCAGCACGAGTCAACACCAGGCACTCCGCTGCCCACTGAACGTGAGCTATCGGAAACACTCGGCGTAGGACGACGCGAAGTGCGTCGCGCGCTGGACGTGCTGGAAGAAGAAGGGCGGATCTGGCGCAAGCAGGGCAAAGGTACCTTCATTGGTCCGGCTGCCCCTGTTGAGCCGTTGGCGCTTCAGGGATTGGTTCAGCAAACCAACCTGCTGGAAGTCATGGAAGCTCGACTACAGCTCGAACCCGGGTTAGCCCGACTTGCGGCACTGCGTGCCACCAGGGAAAACCTCGCGCTCATGCAGCGCATGCTGGAACGCATTGACAAGGTCAGCCCGGATGACCGCGATCTTAACGAACTGTGGGATAGCGCCTTTCATCGCGCCATTGCGGAAGCAGCCGGCAACCGCCTCATGCTAGGGCTTTTCGATGCGATAGATGCCGTCCGCCGGGAGCCCGGCTGGCAGTATTTACGCGAGCTTGCCCGCACCCCCGAACGTGTCGACAACTATAACGACCACCATCACAAAATCATGTCAGCGATTATTCATCGCCAGCCTAATGAAGCAGCCGCCGCCATGCGCGAACACCTGCTCAGCCTGCAAACCGCCCTGATTCAGGCTATCCACCTTGAGGACGATTCCACGCTATGACGACGATACCCTTTAAGGACTCCATGCCCGTACTGCGGCTGCAAAACCTCAACGTTAAATTCGCGGGCTCGCCGGTAAGCGTGCTCGAAGACATCTCGCTGACGGTCAGGGCGGGAGAGACGCTGGCGCTGGTGGGCGAGTCCGGCTGCGGTAAAAGCATCACTTCCCTGGCGCTGATGGGGTTATTGCCTGCCAGCGCCAGGATCGTCAGTGGGGAGATGCACTTCCGCCGCCACGATCTGCGCAAGCTCTCGCCGCGCGAGTATGCCAATCTGCGCGGCAGCGAGCTGGCGATGATATTCCAGGAGCCCATGACCTCGCTCAACCCGGCTTTCACGCTTGGCGATCAGCTCAGTGAAGCGGTGATGCGCCATCAAACGATCTCCCGGGCTGAGGCGATGACGGTTGCGCTACAGATCCTGGAGAAGGTGCAGATCCCGGCCGCAGAGATGCGCCTTAAGGTTTACCCGCATCAGCTTTCCGGCGGTATGCGCCAGCGCGTGATGATTGCGATGGCGCTGATAAACCATCCCAAATTACTGATCGCTGACGAACCCACTACCGCTCTGGACGTGACCATTCAGGCGCAAATTCTCGCTCTGCTCAATACCTTAAAAGAAGAAACGGGCACGGCGGTGCTGATGATCACCCACGATTTAGGCGTGGTGGCCGAAGTGGCACAGCAGGTGGCGGTGATGTATGCCGGCCAGGTAGTAGAGCAGGGAAGCGTCGAGGCGATATTTGCCGACCCGCAGCACCCGTACACAATTGGCCTGATGGGCTCGATCCCCTCCCTTGGCGTACGCAAGGGCCAGCTTTCCACCATTCCCGGATCGGTCCCGCTGCCGGAATCCATGCCTCAAGGCTGCCGCTTTGCCACCCGATGTCCCTTCGCGCAGACGCGCTGTCATGCTGAAAAACCACCGCTCACTATGCTCGGCACGGGTCATCAGGTTGCCTGCTTCCGCGTGCCGCTGGAACAACACATTGCCCTGGGAGAAATTGCATGACCACGCCCATTCTTGAAGCCCGGGATCTGAGCAAGCTTTTCCCCGGCCCGAAAAAACTGTTTACGCCGGCCCGCTTTGTCACGGCTGTTGACCGCGTTTCACTGTCGGTGCTGCCAGGCGAAACGCTGGCTATTGTCGGCGAATCAGGTTCCGGGAAATCCACCCTCGGCCGGCTGCTGCTGCGCCTGCTGGGCGCCAGCGAAGGGCGCGTATTTTATCAGGGTGAGGAGATCACCCACGCCTCAGGCGCACGTCTGAACCAGCTCCGGCGTGAGCTACAGATCATCTTTCAGGATCCCTTCGCCTCGCTGAACCCGCGCATGACGGTAGAACAGATTGTCGGTGAGCCGCTGTGGCTGCACCAGAACATGAAAAAAGCGGATCGCCAGTACCACGTCGCCGAGCTGCTCAGGACGGTCGGCTTGCCCGCGGCCTGGGCCGGACGTTATCCGCACGAATTTTCCGGCGGGCAGCGTCAGCGTATCGGCATTGCGCGCGCGCTGGCGTCAGGCCCAAAGCTGCTGCTGGGCGATGAACCGGTTTCCGCACTGGATGTTTCCGTCCAGGCACAGGTGGTCAATTTACTGGAAAGCCTGAAGCACCAGTTGGGGCTAACGATGGTGATCGTCGCCCACGGTCTGGCGGTTATCCGTCATATGAGCGACCGCGTGGCGGTGATGTATCTTGGGCAAATCGTCGAGCTGGCCACCGTCGACGATATCTTCGACGCGCCGCTGCATCCTTATACCCAGGCATTAATTGCCTCTGCGCCGCAAATGCAGCCAGGCGTAGCGCGGGATGCGCCGCTGTTGCAGGGTGATTTACCGAACCCGGCTAATCCGCCCTCCGGCTGCCGTTTCCACACCCGTTGCCCCTATGTTAGCGATGAATGTCGTCAGGTTGAGCCGATTCATCAGGTAATCGACGGCGGACGTCAGGTCGCCTGCCACCGCTGGCAGGAGATTAATCGCGATCGCAGCGTTATACAGATCGCACCGCCATCCGCCGCATTTTTGCGCCGCCGCGCGCTGTTTGAACACGCGGCTACTCACTCCTCCCTTCCTTCAAGGAACTCATGATAATGACAATGCGTAATTCTCTTTTGACCGTACTGGGAAGTGTTATGTTGCTTGGTGCGGCGCTGCCCGCCCATTCTGAAAGCGTGCTGCGAATCGGCCTGGGTGCAGATCCGGACATGCTGGACCCGCATCTGGCGCGTACCTATTATGGCCGCTTCGTCTTTGCCTCCCTGTGTGACCGGCTGGTGGACGTGGACGAGCACCTCAAGGTGGTGCCGGGACTGGCGAAATCCTGGGCGTGGAGCGATGACGGCAAAACGCTGACCCTGGATCTCCGTGAAGGCGTGGCCTTCCACGACGGTGAAAAATTCGATGCCGCCGCCGCGAAATACAACCTCGACCGGGCCCTGACGCTAAAAGGCTCTCTGCGTAAAAGTGAACTCTCTTCCGTTGAGTCGGTGGAGGTCACCGGCCCGATGCAGATAGCCCTGCACCTGAAAACGCCGGATGCCGCACTTCTGATGCAGCTCACCGATCGCGCAGGCGCAATGATGGCGCCGGAAGCCGCGAAAAAAGCCGATTTTGCCGCCCATCCGGTCTGTTCCGGCCCGTATAAATTCGACAGCCGCGTGTCGCAGGACCGCATTGTGCTGACCCGCTTCGACAACTACTGGAACAAAGACGCCTACCACTTCGATAAAATTATCTATCTGCCGATCCCGGATGCCTCCGTGCGCCTGGCGAACCTGCGCGCGGGCGATCTCGACCTGACCGAAGGCATTGCCGCCAGCGACGTCAAAACCGTCGAAGCCGACAGCAAGCTGGCGCTGGCGAAGGTGACGGGCCTCGGATACCAGGGCATCACCTTCAATATTAACAATGGCAAAGTCCCGGCGAACGATCCCTTCAAAGATGCCCGCGTGCGTGAAGCATTTTCCCAGGCCATCGATCGCGATGCTTTAAACCAGGTAGTGTTCGAAGGGCTTTACACTCCGGCAAACCAGGCGTTTTCGCCGGTAAGCCCGTATCACGTCAATCTTCCGGTTCCCCCGCGTGACGTCGACAAAGCCAAAGCGCTGCTGAAAGCCGCAGGCGTCACCGCGCCGCTGACCGTCAATCTACTGGTGCCGAACAACCCAACCTCGCAGCAGGTGGGCCAGGTATTGCAGGCGATGGTGGCAGAGGCGGGCTTTAACCTGAACCTGCAAATGACCGAGTTCGCCACGCTGCTGGATCGCCAGCAGAGCGGTGACTACCAGTTGAGCTTCTCCGGCTGGTCGGGTCGCCCGGATCCAGATGGCAGCATCTACGGCTTTATCAACAGCAAAGGCACCCTCAACGACGGCCGCTACAGCAATGCTCAGGTGGATGAATGGCTAACGCAGGCGCGTCAGAGCACCGATCAGGCCGCCCGCCAGCCGCTGTATGACAAGGTTGTGAAGCAGCTTCAGACCGATATGCCGATTGCATACCTTTACTTCGAACCGCGCATTTTTGGCCTGAACAAGCGCGTGCAGGGCTTTAAAGCGTACCCGGACGGCATTGTGCGTCTGGCTGGCTTAACGCTGGCGAAATAAACCTCCTGAGGAGAACCCATGCTGGAACTGATTTGCAAACGTCTGCTGCTGGCTATACCCACTCTGCTGCTGGTGAGCATGATGGTGTTCGGCCTGCAAAAGCTGCTGCCTGGCGATCCGCTGATTGCCATGGCCGGGGAGGAGCGCGATCCGGCGGTGATCGCCCAGCTGCGTGCTGAGCTGAATCTGGACGAGCCGATCCCCGTGCAGTATTTCAACTGGCTGACGCGGGCGCTGCAAGGCGATCTGGGTGTCTCCTTACGCACTCATGAGCCGGTCACGCAACTGATTGCCAGCAAGCTGCCGGTCACGCTGGAACTGTCGCTGCTGGCGATGATTATCGCGCTGGTGTTTGGTATCAGCATGGGGATCCTCGCGGCGGTGAACAAAAACAGCTGGGTCGATCACGGGGCGAACTTTGTGGCGATCTCGGGGATCTCAATACCGCACTTCTGGCTGGGGATCCTGCTGATTCTGGTCTTTTCAGTAAACCTGCAATGGTTGCCTGCGTCCGGTTATGTGCCGTTCAGTGAAGATCCGATCCAGAACCTGCGGACATTGCTGCTGCCCGCGTCCGTGCTCGGAACCGGCCTGGCGGCGACGCTGATGCGCCATACCCGCGCGTCGATGATTGCGGTGCTGAAAGCGGATTACATCCGCACCGCGCGCGCTAAGGGGCTGCTGCCGAAAGCGGTGATCCTGAAGCACGCCTTTCGCAATGCGCTGGTGCCGGTGATCACCCTCACCACGTTGCTGTTCGGCGAGCTGCTGGGCGGGGCGGTGCTGACCGAGCAGGTGTTCACCATTCCGGGCTTCGGCAAAATGATCGTCGACTCGGTGTTCAACCGCGACTACGCGGTGGTGCAGGGCGTAGTGCTGATCGTGGCGATCGGTTTCCTGATGCTCAACCTGCTGGCTGACGTGCTCTACGTCCTTATCAACCCGAAAATGCGAGGTTAACCATGGCGGAACTGACGACGCAAACCGTGGCGCCCGCGCTACCGCGCGCGCAAAACCGGGTGCTGAAAAAATTCCTCGCTAATAAAAGTGCGGTGATTGGCGCGATTGTGGTGGGCTTTTTTGTGCTGGTGGCGCTGCTGGCGCCGTGGATCGCGCCATTTGACCCGGTCAAAGCTAACTTCCTCGCGGTGCGCAAAGCGCCATCGGCGATGTACTGGTTCGGCACCGACGAGCTGGGGCGCGATATCTTGTCCCGCATTATCTGGGGGGCGAGAACCTCGCTGATGGCGGGCTGTATGTCGGTGGCGATCGCGGTTGTCATCGGCGTGCCGCTGGGGCTGGTGGCGGGTTATTTCCAGAAGATGTGGGACGGGGTGATCTCCCGCTTTATTGAGGCACTGCTGGCCTGTCCATTCCTGATCATGGCGATCGCGCTGGGGGCATTCTTAGGCCCAAGCCTGACGAATGCCATGATCGCTATTGGACTCTCGGCAATGCCGATCTTCGCCCGCCTGACGCGCGGCCAGGTGATCGCCATTCGCAACGAAGAGTACATCGACGGCGCGCGGGCGATTGGCCTGCCGGACCGCTGGGTCATCATTAAATACGTTCTGCCCAACGTGATGTCACCTATCCTGGTGCAGGCCACGCTGGCCATTGCCTCGGCGATTATCGCCGAAGCCAGCCTTTCGTTTTTAGGGTTAGGCCAACAGCCGCCGAACCCATCCTGGGGCTCCATGCTCAACACCGCAAAAGGGTTTCTCGAACAGGCGCCGTGGATGTCGGTTTTCCCCGGCGTGGCGATTTTCCTTGCCGTTCAGGGCTTTAATTTACTCGGCGACGGGCTGCGCGATGCGCTCGATCCGCGCCACGACTAAGGAGTCATGATGACCAAAGCGCTCGATTTTACAACCGGTTACGATTCACGACGCCCGCCGATGATGGGCCATAACGCCGTTGCTACCTCGCAGCCGCTGGCGGCACAGGCGGGAATGAAGATGCTACAGCTGGGCGGAAATGCCGTTGATGCGGCGGTTGCGACCGCCATGGCGCTGACCGTTGTCGAGCCGACCGGCAACGGCATCGGCAGCGATGCTTTTGCCATTGTCTGGGACGGTGAAAAACTTCACGGTCTGAATGCGTCCGGTCGTTCGCCAGCCAGCTGGCATGCGGATCTGTTTGCCGGAAAAACCGCCGTACCGGAAATCGGCTGGGACGCGGTGACCGTGCCGGGTGCGGTGTCGGGCTGGGTGGCGCTGGCTGAACGTTTTGGCACGCTGCCGCTGACCACGCTCGCGCAGCCAGCCATTGATTACGCGCGCAACGGTTTCCCGGTCTCGCCGCTGATCGGCCATCTCTGGCAGCGCGGCTACAACAAGCTGAAAGATCAGCCCGGGTTTAGTGCCTGCTTTGCGCCGGAAGGCTGCGCGCCGCGCGTGGGGGAGATCTTCCGTAACCCGGCGCAGGCGAACTCACTGGAGCTGATCGCCAAAACCAACGGCGACGCGTTTTACCGTGGCGAACTGGCGCAGAAAATTGCCGCCTTCGCCAAAGCACATGGTGCACACCTGACCGAAGCAGACCTGGCGAATCACCGTGTGGACTGGGTGGAACTGCTATCGCGCGACTTCGCGGGCGGTTCGGTGCAGGAATTGCCGCCAAACGGTCAGGGGATCGCCACCCTGATTGCGCTCGGCATTCTGGAGCAGTGCGGCATCGAGAAACATCACCCGGATTCCGTGCAGGGGCTGCACCTCTCTATAGAGGCAATGAAGCTGGCGCTGGCGGATCTCGATCGCTACGTTGCGGATGAAGAGCATATGGAGTTTGCCGCCAAAGCGCTGCTGAGCGACCATTATCTGAAGTCGCGCGCCGCGCTTATCAACCACGATAAAGCCTCTGATTTTGTGTACGGATCGCCGACGCAAAGTGGGACGGTTTACCTCAGCGCAGCGGATTCCAGCGGGATGATGATCTCCTTTATCCAGTCCAATTTTATGGGCTTCGGTTCAGGGATCGTGGTGCCGGATACGGGGATCAGCCTGCAAAACCGCGGCTGCGGCTTTGTACTCGATCCCAAACACCCGAACGCGCTGGCGGGCAGCAAGCGTCCTTTCCACACCATCATTCCGGGCTTTGCGATGGACGGTAACGGCAAACCGCTGATGTCCTTCGGCGTGATGGGCGGCCCGATGCAGGCGCAGGGGCACATGCAGATGGCGCTGCGCATTATGCTGCACGGGCAAAACCCGCAAGCGGCGATTGACGCCCCGCGCTGGCGCGTGGTGCAGGGCAGGGAAGTGGTTGTTGAATCGACCTTCGATCGCAATACCATCGCGGCGCTGCGCGAGCGCGGACACCAGATAGTGGTGGAAGATCCGCTTCAGGATTACAATTTTGGCGGCGCGCAGGTGATTTACCGTATGCCGGAAGGGCACTACGTGGCTGCGACGGAGAGCCGCAAAGACGGGCAGGCGTTGGTGAGCTGATTTGTAGGCCGGGTAAGGCGCAGCCGCCACCCGGCTTTTTCTTATCCAATGCTAAATGGATCTGCATCCTGCCAGGCCGGAAACTTCTCCCGATACTCCTTTAACGCCGTTAACGAGATCTCAGCGTCAATTCGTGTCGCCTGATGCGGCTCGGCGGTGGCAATAATCTCACCCTGCGGACTGATCACCCGGCTGTCACCGCGATAGTGATGCCCGTTGCCGTCCGTTCCTACACGGTTACAGCCAACGACATAAGCCTGATTTTCAATCGCGCGCGCGGTCAGTAAAGCCTGCCAGTGCAGGGAGCGTGGGGCGGGCCAGTTGGCGACGTACAACGCCAGGTCATAATCGTTGCGGTTGCGCGACCACACCGGGAAGCGCAGGTCATAGCAGACTAGCGGCAGAATACGCCAGCCGCGCCATTCAAATACCACGCGTTCGTTTCCGGCTTCATAATGTTGATGTTCATCCGCCATGCGGAACAGGTGGCGCTTATCGTAGAAATGGACGTTTCCTTCCGGCTCGACCAGCAGGAAGCGATTGACCGGTCCGCGCCCGGTCTGGAGCGCGACGCTGCCGGCAATCAGCGCGTTTGTTTCCTGCGCCCTGGCGTGCATCCAGGCCACCACCTCGTCCTGCGGCATGGACTGTTTTGCTGCCTCCATCGCGAAACCTGTGGTGAACATCTCCGGCAGGACAATCACATCGCGTCCGGTAATCTCTTCCAGCTGGCGATCAAAATGGCGAAGGTTGGCGGGGCCGTCCATCCACACTAAAGGTTGCTGCAAAACAGAAATCTTTAAACCAGGCACGATACAGGCTCCTTAATAAACACTTTTTGACACTGTAGCACGTCATTACCAGAAAATGTGGCAATAAAAAACCCCGCGCGGGGCGGGGTTTGTGAGAGCAAAATACCTTATGCCGCTTCAGGTTTACGGTGCTTCTCTGGCAGCTTTACCGGCTGAGTCGCCAGCTCTTCTGGTTCGAAATCATCCACGTTAATACTGCGCAGACGGCTCTCTTCGGCTTTCACCAGAATCGCAGCTTCGCTGTTGTCGATGATGCCACCCGCCAGCGCCTGTTTTGCCAGCTCATCCAGTCGTGTAAACGGCAGGTTTTTGCCCAGCTGTTTGCAGATCTTCTGGTGAATCGGGTCGGCGGCCATCACGTCAAGCAGCGCTTCTTCCAGCAAACCTACCGGGTTATGCGGGGTAGGTTCCAGGTATTGACCACGGCCAATACGGGAACGGGTTGCGCTTGGTACCTGGAGGATCTTCGCCACTTTATGATCCAGCTTGTCAGACGGTGCCAGATGGTGACGACCGGTCGGGAAGATCACCGCGCGCAGGGCGCCCGCCACGAAGCGGTTCGGGAAGTTTGCCAGCAGGTCGTCAATCGCCTGTTCCGCCTGATACATCGCATCCTGCACGCCCCAGTGCACCAGCGGCAGATCCGCTTCCTGACGGCCTTCATCGTCGTAGCGTTTCAGCACCGCAGAGGCCAGGAAGATCTGGCTCAGCACATCACCCAGACGGGCGGAGATGCGTTCGCGACGCTTCAGGCTTCCGCCCAGAACGGCCATGGAGACGTCAGACAGCAGCGCCAGGTTAGCGCTCAGACGGTTCAGGTGTTGGTAATAACGTTTGGTTGCATCGCGGGTCGGCGTCGCGCTGGTCAGCCCCCGCGTCAGGCCGAGCCAGAAGCTGCGAACTTCATTGCTGCCAACGTGGCCGATATGTTTGAACAGCAGCTTGTCGAAGGCATCCACGTCGTTATTCTGCGCGGCGGCCATCTCTTCCAGCACGTACGGATGGCAACGAATCGCCCCCTGGCCGAAGATCATCATGCTACGGGTCAGGATGTTTGCCCCTTCCACGGTGATGGCAATCGGTGCGCCCTGATAGCCGCGTGCCAGGAAGTTGCCTTCGCCAAGCATAATGCCTTTACCGCCTGCGATATCCATTGCATCAATAATTGACTGCTGTGCACGGTGGGTACAGTGGTACTTCACAATTGCCGACAGCACGGCGGGTTTCTCGCCCAGCATAATACCGTAGGTAATCAGCGAGGCTGCGGCGTCCATCACGTAGGCATTGCCCGCAATACGCGCCAGCGGCTCTTCGATACCTTCCATCTTGCCGATGGAGATTTTGAACTGACGGCGGATATGCGCGTAAGCCCCAATCCCCATCGCCACCGATTTCAGACCGCCGGTAGAGTTCGACGGCAGGGTAATGCCGCGGCCCACCGACAGACATTCCACCAGCATACGCCAGCCCTGACCGGCCATTTTCGGTCCACCGATGATGTAGTCAATCGGCACAAAGATATCCTGACCGCGAGTCGGGCCGTTCTGGAACGGTACGTTCAGCGGGAAATGACGACGACCAATTTCAACCCCCGGGGTCGAGGTTGGGATCAGCGCACAGGTAATGCCCAGATCTTCTTCACCGCCCAGCAATTTTTCCGGGTCAGAAAGTTTGAACGCCAGACCGAGTACGGTGGCGATAGGCGCCAGGGTGATATAACGTTTGTTCCAGGTCAGGCGCATGCCCAGCACCTGTTCGCCCTGCCATTCGCCCATGCAGACCACGCCAGTATCCGGGATCGCACCGGCATCAGAACCGGCTTCCGGGCTGGTCAGCGCGAAGCACGGAATTTCCTGACCACGCGCCAGACGCGGCAGATAGTGATCTTTCTGCTCTTCCGTACCGTAATGCTGTAACAGCTCGCCCGGGCCTAAGGAGTTTGGCACGCCAACGGTGATCGCCAGGATCCCGGAAACACCCGCCAGTTTTTGCAGGACGCGAGCCTGAGCGTAAGCGGAGAATTCCAGACCGCCGTACTCTTTCTTAATGATCATCGCGAAGAAGCGATGCTCTTTCAGATATGCCCACAGCTCAGGCGGCAGGTCGGCCATTTCGTGAGTGATGGCAAAATCGTTCGCCATGCGGCAGGCTTCTTCCACCGGGCCGTCAATAAAGGCTTGTTCTTCGGCGGTCAGACGCGGCTGCGGGTAGTTGTGCAGCTTTTTCCAGTCCGGGTTGCCCTGGAACAGATCGCCTTCCCACCAGGTCGTGCCCGCATCAATCGCTTCTTTCTCCGTGCGCGACATCGGCGGCATCACTTTACGGAATCCCTTGAACACCGGCGCGGAGATCATCGACTTACGCATCGGCGTCAGGTTAAACGGCAGCAAAATGATTGCCAGGGGAACAAGTACCCAGATATTCCACAGGCCAGCGACGCCAAGTGCAGCCGTCCAGGCCAGAAGAATCAGGCTACTCAGGAATAAACTGACACGGTGATAGAACAACACCCCGAGCAGCACAACGGTTGCGAAAATGCTCAAAATCATCATAAAGAAAAGCTCCCTTGCTTGTAGGAGGTCTGACCACTTGTGATGATATGGTTGTAGTTGATGTCATTTCCTTTAGCAATGTGTTTACAAAATAATTACAACCTGGTTCACATTGTTCGCGTTTTAGTCGGCACAAAAAATCAAAACGCCGGACGATTCGCATGGCTTTAGCTTCTCGCTTTTACTGCTATCCGGTACACTCCACTGTGTTATTTCATCAATACTGAAGGATTATCCTCATGTACCAGGATCTTATTCGTAACGAACTGAACGAAGCGGCGGAAACGCTGGCGAATTTTCTGAAAGATGATGCCAATATTCACGCTATTCAGCGCGCGGCGGTCCTGCTTGCCGACAGTTTCAAAGCCGGCGGTAAAGTGCTCTCCTGCGGTAACGGCGGTTCCCACTGTGACGCCATGCACTTCGCCGAAGAGCTGACCGGACGCTATCGCGAAAACCGTCCGGGCTACCCGGCGATTGCGATTTCCGACGTGAGCCACATCTCCTGTGTAGGCAACGACTTCGGTTACGACCATATCTTTTCCCGCTACGTTGAAGCCGTAGGCCGTGAAGGCGACGTGCTGCTGGGGATCTCCACGTCCGGTAACTCCGCTAACGTGATCAAAGCGATCGCCGCCGCGCGTGAGAAGGGCATGAAAGTGATCACCCTGACCGGGAAAGATGGCGGTAAGATGGACGGTACAGCGGACATTGAAATCCGTGTACCACACTTCGGTTATGCGGATCGCGTTCAGGAAATTCACATCAAAGTGATCCACATCCTGATCCAACTGATCGAAAAAGAGATGGTTAAGTAAGACTTCGCTGGGGGGCGCCGGTGCCCCCCGCTGTTGTGGAGGTGTTCTATGTGCGAACTGCTCGGGATGAGCGCCAATGTGCCAACCGATATCTGCTTTAGTTTCACCGGGCTGGTTCAGCGCGGTGGAGGAACCGGGCCGCATAAAGACGGCTGGGGCATTACCTTCTACGAAGGCAAAGGATGTCGCACGTTTAAAGATCCACAGCCCAGCTTTAACTCACCCATTGCCAGACTGGTGCAGGACTATCCTATTAAATCCTGTTCGGTGATCGCCCATATCCGCCAGGCCAATCGCGGCGAAGTGGCGCTGGAAAATACCCATCCGTTTACCCGTGAACTGTGGGGACGTAACTGGACCTATGCGCACAACGGGCAGCTCTCGGGCTATAAATCACTGGAAACCGGCAATTTTCGTCCTGTCGGTGAAACGGACAGCGAAAAAGCATTTTGCTGGCTGCTGCACAAGCTGACCGAGCGCTACCCCCGTACGCCCGGCAACATGACCGCAGTATTTAAGTACATAGCGTCACTGGCGTCTGAGTTACGCGAGAAGGGCGTGTTTAATATGCTGCTGTCTGACGGACGCTACGTGATGGCATTCTGCTCGACGAATCTGTTCTGGATCACCCGACGTGCGCCGTTTGGCGTCGCCACGCTGCTCGATCAGGATGTGGAAATTGATTTTCAGAAGGAGACCACACCGAACGATGTGGTCACTGTCATTGCAACGCAGCCGCTGACGGGCAATGAAACCTGGCAAAAGATCATGCCAGGCGAGTGGGCGCTATTTTGTCTCGGGGACCGCGTAATTTGACGCCAGCTGAGGCTGAACCACTTCATGGCTGAGCGGTTTACTCACCACGTAACGGCCATTGACGATGGACACCACCGGCGGCTTATGGGTCTGCTCGAAGTAGTCATAACCCGGTTTTAGCTGTTTCCAGAAATCTGTGTAAACAGAGTACTTATGGCGCGCCATGTTGGCATCCGTCATACGGAACGGATAGATGCTGACCTGAACATTCGGCTGGCCGAAGACCAGTGCGCCCGTGACAAACTGGAAGATTTCATCAATGCCGGAATCCGTCATCGCATAACAGCCGACAGACACGCAGGCGCCGTGGATCATCAGGTATTTCCCTTCGTAACCGTGCGCACGGTCGAAGGCATTGGGGAAACCGATGTTAATCGCTTTATAGAAGCGGCTGTCCGGTTTTAGCTGGTTACGCTGAACGTTGTAAAACCCTTCCGGACTTTTGAAGTCACCCTGGCGCTGTTTCGGCCCCAGTCCGCCAGAATAGTTACAGATTTTGTAGCTATCGAGCAGTTGATACGTCTCGCCCATTTTGACAAACAGATCGAGTGTGCGCTCTTCCTTGAAGATTTGAATATAAACAGGGGATCCCATCAACTGCTGTTTATACTCTTTGCTGACCGGCGTCGTTGAACTATTACTGCCAAGCAGCCCGGCAAACGACATGCACGGTATCAGAAGCATCGCAATGAACAATGCGATTTTACGCATACTACTGGTTCCTTGATAAAACAATGACCAACTTGCCAGAACGGCAAAAGACACCCGAAATCAGACTAATCTGGACAGGAGCGCTCACATTAGCACCGATGGAGATTTTCGCAAGAGCCAACCTTTGCGTTTACAAATTAGTTTTACTTTATAACCCATTCATATCGTCCTGACTCCAGGAACTTTGCGCAATAGCTCGCATTTCGGCGCGCCAGACGGCGGATTTACTGCCCTTGGCAGGGCCGAAAATGGTACACTCCGGCCTCTCTGGATTGTTGTTCATGGATACCTGCTAACCACATGTTTAGAATCAGAAAAGGACTCGATCTGCCAATCTCTGGCGTGCCTGAACAGCACGTAACGACCGGCGCCAGTATTCATCATGTCGCTATTGTGGGTGATGATTACGTGGGCATGCGCCCCGCGATGCTTGTACAGGAAGGCGATCGTGTAATAAAAGGCCAGGCACTCTTCGAGGATAAAAAAAATCCTGGCGTTATGTTTACAGCCCCTGCCAGCGGCACCGTTGCCGCCATCCATCGTGGTGAGCGTCGCGTTCTGCAATCGGTAGTTATTCAAATTGAAGGCGATGAGAAACGCGAGTTTGCGCGTTTTGACGCCGCCGATCTCGCTACCCTCAGCCACGACGCGGTGCAGACGCAACTGCTGGAGTCAGGACTGTGGACGGCGCTTCGCACGCGTCCCTATAGCAAAACGCCCGTACCTGGCACTGTGCCAGCCGCTATCTTCGTTACGGCCATCGACACCAACCCGCTCAGCGCGGATCCGCAGCCTCTTATCCTGGCGGAACGCAAAGCTTTCGATGCCGGCCTCACCGTGTTAACGCGCCTGACGCCGGGCAAAGTTCATGTCTGCCAGGCCAGCGGCGGTAAGCTGGGCGGGCATCCTCAAGGGCAGGTCGCCTTTAATGAATTTGCCGGCCCGCATCCGGCCGGACTGGTGGGAACGCATATTCATTTCCTGGAGCCGGTAAGCCTGACGAAACAGGTCTGGCATCTTAATTATCAGGACGTGATCGCTATCGGTAAGCTCTTCACCACGGGTGAGCTGTGCGCAGAACGCATTATTGCCATCGGCGGCCCTCAGGCAACCCAACCGCGTCTGGTTCGCACGCTGCTTGGGGCAGACCTGACGGCGCTGTTGGCTGGCGAAACGAAAGAAGGTGAAAACCGCATTATTTCCGGTTCGGTGCTGAGCGGCAGACACGCGACAGGCCCGATGGCCTGGCTGGGTCGTTTCCATCTTCAGGTGAGCGTGGTGCTTGAAGGGCGCGAGAAAGAGCTGTTCGGCTGGGTGCTGCCTGGCGCAGAAAAATACTCGGTAACCCGTACCACGCTCGGCCACTTTTTGCGTCGTAAGCTGTTTAACTTCTCCACCAGCACCAACGGCGGTGAGCGCGCCATGGTCCCGATTGGCAACTACGAACGCGTGATGCCGCTGGATATTCTGCCCACTGTGCTGCTGCGCGATCTGCTGGCCGGCGATACCGACGGTGCCCAAGCGCTGGGCTGTCTGGAGCTGGACGAGGAAGATCTGGCGCTGTGTACCTATGTGTGTCCAGGTAAATACGAATATGGACCCGTATTGCGCGAGGTGTTAACCCGCATTGAGCAGGAAGGATAACCATGGGCTTAAAACACCTCTTTGAAAAAATTGAGCCGCACTTTACCGAAGGGAAGCTCAAAAAGTACTACCCGCTGTATGAAGCGACAACGACCATTTTCTACACCCCGGGTCTGGTGACGAAAGGCGCGGCGCACGTTCGCGACGCCATCGACCTCAAGCGAATGATGATTCTGGTCTGGTTTGCGGTCTTCCCGGCCATGTTCTGGGGGATGTATAACGTTGGGTTGCAGACTATTCCGGCGCTGCACCATATGTACGATGCAGAGCAGCTGGCGCAGGTGATTCAGTCTGACTGGCACTATCGTCTGGCGCAGTCGCTGGGGGTGAGCTTTGCGGCAGATGCAGGCTGGATCAGCATGATGACGCTGGGCGCTGTCTTCTTCCTCCCCATCTATATGACTGTCTTTATTGTGGGCGGTTTCTGGGAGGTTCTGTTCGCTATTATTCGCAAACATGAGATCAACGAGGGCTTCTTTGTTACCTCTATTCTGTTTGCGCTGATTGTTCCGCCAACGCTGCCGCTCTGGCAGGCGGCGATGGGGATCAGCTTTGGCGTAGTGATTGCCAAGGAGATCTTCGGCGGGACCGGACGCAACTTCCTCAACCCGGCACTGGCAGGGCGCGCGTTCCTGTTCTTTGCTTATCCGGCGCAAATCTCGGGCGACCTGGTGTGGACGGCAGCAGACGGATTCTCCGGCGCGACGCCACTTTCACAGTGGGCGGCTGGCGGCGGCGAAACGCTGGTTAACAATGCAACCGGACAGCCTGTCACCTGGTTTGATGCGTTTATTGGCAATATTCCAGGCTCCATCGGTGAAGTGTCTACCCTGATGATTTTGATCGGCGGAGCCATCATCCTCTTTGGCCGCGTGGCGTCCTGGCGCATTGTCGCTGGCGTCATGCTTGGGATGGTCCTCACCGCCACGCTTTTCAATTTCATTGGTTCAGACACTAACCCGATGTTCTCCATGCCGTGGTACTGGCACCTCGTGCTGGGAGGCTTTGCGTTTGGCATGATGTTCATGGCCACCGATCCCGTCTCGGCTTCGTTTACCGACAGAGGAAAATGGTGCTACGGCGCGCTCATTGGGGTGATGTGTGTACTGATTCGCGTGGTCAACCCGGCCTATCCGGAAGGGATGATGTTGGCCATTCTGTTTGCCAATCTGTTTGCGCCGCTGTTCGACTATCTGGTCGTGCGCGCCAACATTAAGCGGAGGAAGGCGCGTGGCTGAGATCAAAAATAACGACAGTATCAGCAAAACGCTGCTGGTGGTGCTGGTACTGTGTCTGGTCTGTTCCATTGTCGTGGCCGGTTCTGCCGTTGGGTTGAAACCGCTACAGCAGGAGCAACGTGCGCTGGATAAACAGCGTAACATCCTTGCCGTTGCCGGGCTGATGCAGGAAGGCATGACGAAGGATGACGTCGCAGCGGTGTTTGCCGAACGCATTACCGCACGGCTGGTGGATTTAAAAACCGGGGAGTTAATGGATAAAGACCCGGCGAAATATAACCAGGCGCTGGCGCTAAAAGATCCGCAGATGAGCACCATGCTTGACGCCTCGCAGGATCCGGCAGGCATTAAGCGCCGCAGCAATGTCGCGGAGATTTACCTCGTCCGCGACGAGCAAAAGCGCATCCAGGAAATCGTGTTGCCCATCTATGGCAACGGTTTATGGTCAATGATGTACGCCTTTGTGGCGCTGGATACCGATGGCCGTACGGTCAAAGGCATTACATATTACGATCAGGGCGAAACACCAGGGCTGGGGGGCGAAGTTGAGAACCCTAACTGGCGGGCACAGTTTGTCGGTAAAAAAGTGCTCGATGACAACGGCCAGCCTGCGCTGAAGGTGGTGAAAGGAGGAGCGCGTCCCGGTGATGAATTTGCCGTTGATGGCCTTTCCGGCGCCACGCTCACTTCTAATGGGGTGCAGCACAGCTTTGATTTCTGGATGGGTGAACTGGGCTTTGGTCCCTTCCTGAAGAATGTACGTGAAGGAGCGCTGAACAATGGCTGATACGGGTGAACTGAAAGAAGTTAAAAAGGTGCTGATTGGCCCACTTTTAGCCAATAACCCGATAACGCTTCAGGTGCTGGGTGTATGCTCGGCTCTGGCGGTAACCACCAAGCTGGAAACGGCGGTGGTCATGACGCTGGCGGTAACGCTGGTGACAGCGTTTTCCAGCATGTTTATCTCAATGATCCGCCACCACATACCCAACAGCGTGAGGATCATTGTCCAGATGGCGATCATCGCCTCGCTGGTGATCGTGGTTGATCAGCTTCTGCGCGCCTTCGCTTATGAAACCTCGAAGCAGCTTTCGGTGTTTGTCGGCCTGATTATCACCAACTGTATCGTGATGGGGCGCGCTGAAGCCTATGCGATGAAAATGCCGCCACTGGCGAGCTTTATGGACGGTATCGGCAACGGGCTGGGTTACGGTGTGATCCTGTTGACGGTTGGTTTCCTGCGCGAACTTATTGGCAGCGGCAAACTGTTTGGCATTCCGGTGCTGGATACGGTACAGAACGGCGGCTGGTATCTGCCGAACGGTTTGTTCCTGCTGGCACCAAGCGCATTTTTCATTATCGGTTTGCTGATCTGGCTGATTCGTACGCTGAAGCCTGAACAGCAGGAAAAGGAGTAACCGACGATGGCTCATTACCTGAGTTTATTTGTGCGCGCGGTGTTTGTTGAAAACATGGCGCTCGCTTTCTTCCTGGGCATGTGTACGTTCCTTGCTGTTTCTAAGAAGGTATCGACGGCATTCGGTCTGGGTGTGGCGGTCACTGTTGTGCTGGGGCTTTCCGTTCCGATTAACAACCTGGTGTTCAACTTCGTGCTTCGCGATGGCGCGCTGGTGGAGGGCGTTGATCTTAGCTTCCTGAACTTCATCACCTTTATCGGGGTGATTGCGGCGCTTGTTCAGATCCTGGAGATGATCCTCGATAAATACTTCCCGTCGCTGTACAACGCACTGGGGATCTTCCTGCCGCTAATCGCGGTGAACTGCGCCATTTTCGGCGGCGTCTCATTTATGGTTCAGCGCGATTACAACTTCAGTGAATCGGTTGTGTATGGTTTCGGTTCCGGTATCGGCTGGATGCTGGCGATTGTTACCATGGCGGGGATCCGTGAAAAAATGAAATATGCCAACGTACCTGCGGGGCTTCGTGGCTTAGGGATCACCTTTATCACCACCGGCCTGATGGCGTTGGGCTTTATGTCCTTCTCCGGTGTGCAGCTATAAGGGCTAAAAGATGGAAATTATTCTTGGCGTGGTGATGTTCACGCTGATAGTACTGGTGCTGTCAGGGCTGATCCTGGCAGCGCGTGCGAAGCTGGTGAATTCCGGGGATGTGATCATTGATATCAATGACGATCCGCAGAATCAGATCCGTACCCCGGCAGGGGATAAGCTGCTTAATACGCTCTCCGGCAACGGGATTTTTGTCTCGTCTGCCTGTGGCGGCGGTGGCTCCTGTGGACAGTGCCGTGTGACGGTGAAAGAGGGAGGCGGTGATATTCTGCCAACAGAACTGTCGCATATCACGAAGCGTGAAGCTAAAGAGGGCTGCCGTCTGGCGTGTCAGGTCGCTGTGCGCCAGAACATGAAGATTGAGCTGCCGGAGGAGATCTTCGGCGTGAAAAAATGGGAGTGCGAAGTTATCTCTAACGATAATAAAGCCACGTTCATTAAAGAGCTCAAGCTGCGCGTTCCTGAAGGGGAGAGCGTCCCGTTCCGTGCGGGTGGGTATATTCAGATTGATTGTCCGGCACACACCGTGGCGTATGCTGACTTCGACGTGCCCGAGGAGTACCGGGCCGACTGGGATAAATTTAACCTCTTCCGCTTTGTTTCCGAAGTAAAAGAGCCCGCGCTTCGCGCTTATTCCATGGCTAACTATCCGGAAGAGAAGGGCATTATTATGCTCAACGTGCGTATCGCCACGCCGCCGCCGAATGTGCCTGATGCACCCCCTGGCGTCATGTCGTCCTATATCTGGTCCCTCAAGCCTGGCGACAAAGTGACGATTTCCGGCCCGTTCGGCGAATTCTTTGCCAAAGACACCGACGCGGAAATGGTCTTTATCGGCGGCGGTGCGGGTATGGCGCCGATGCGTTCGCATATCTTTGACCAGCTCAAACGCCTTGGCAGCAAGCGCAAGATCAGCTTCTGGTACGGGGCGCGTTCACTGCGCGAAATGTTCTATGACGATGAGTTTGAACAACTGGCGCGTGATAACCCTAACTTTACCTTCCATGTGGCGTTATCCGATCCGCAGCCGGAAGATAACTGGACAGGTTATACGGGCTTCATCCACAACGTGCTGTATGAAAATTACCTCAAACAGCACCCGGCACCGGAAGATTGCGAGTTTTATATGTGTGGCCCGCCAATGATGAACGCTGCCGTGATTAAGATGCTAAAAGATCTTGGCGTGGAAGATGAGAACATCATGCTCGATGATTTCGGAGGTTGATTATGCTGACCTTTCTGGCGACCTTTGCGGTGTTTGTACTGGTGATATTCGGGATGTCCTTAGGCTGGATCATCAAGCGTAAAAGCATCCAGGGCAGCTGTGGAGGTATATCTTCCATCGGAATGGAAAAAGTGTGCGATTGTCCGGAACCGTGCGATGCGCGAAAAAAACGGATGGCTCGCGAGCAGCAACGCATTATTTAGTTTTGTATGTCGGGTAAGGCAACGCCGCCACCCGACAATTCCCACGCATACTTCTCAACCCTCATTTGTTTACTGTATACTTATCCAGTAATGAGTGAGGGCTTACTATGCGCAAAATAATCCATGTCGATATGGACTGCTTTTTTGCCGCAGTGGAGATGCGTGACAACCCGGCGCTGCGGGATATTCCCATCGCCATTGGCGGCAGCCGGGTTCAGCGCGGTGTCATCAGCACCGCCAACTATCCTGCTCGCAAATACGGTGTGCGCAGCGCCATGCCGACAGCGATGGCGCTGAAACTGTGCCCGCATCTCACTCTTTTGCCCGGACGTTTTGATGCCTATAAAGAAGCATCGAGCCACATTCGGGAGATCTTCTCCCGCTACACCTCTCTGATTGAACCGTTATCGCTGGATGAAGCCTATCTGGATGTCACCCACAGCGTGCACTGCCACGGCTCCGCCACCCTGATGGCGCAGGAGATCCGCCAGACTATTTTTAACGAGCTGAACCTGACGGCATCGGCAGGCGTCGCGCCGATAAAATTTCTCGCCAAAATCGCCTCCGATTTAAATAAGCCCAACGGCCAGTACGTCATCACCCCGGAAGAGGTTCCGGCGTTTTTAAAGACGCTGCCGCTCAGCAAAATCCCCGGCGTGGGCAAAGTCTCCGCCGCAAAGCTGGAAAGTATGGGGCTACGCACCTGTGAAGACGTTCAGCGCAGCGATCTGGCGCTGCTGCTTAAGCGTTTTGGTAAGTTTGGCCGCGTACTGTGGGAACGCAGTCAGGGCATTGATGACCGGGATGTGAACAACGAACGGCTGCGTAAATCGGTCGGCGTTGAACGCACGCTGAGCGAAGATATCCATGACTGGACAGAGTGTGAAACCATTATTACGGAACAACTCTATCCTGAGCTTGAACGACGCTTACTGAAGGTCAAACCAGATCTGCTTATTGCCCGGCAGGGCATCAAACTGAAATTTAACGATTTTCAGCAGACGACGCAGGAGCACGTCTGGCCACGCCTCAACAAAGAGGATCTTATTGCGACCGCAAAAAAGGCATGGGAAGAGCGGCGGGGCGGACGAGGGGTAAGGCTGGTGGGGCTGCACGTCACCTTGCTGGATCCGCAGCTGGAGCGTCAGCTGGTGCTGGGACTGTAGATTAGGCTAATCGTAGGCCCGGTAAGCGAAGCGCCACCGGGCATCAAACGGCTTATTACTTAACAGGGATTGCTTTCAGCAGCTCAGTCAGCAGCGTCCAGTAGTGACCGACGCTTTCAATGTGAACCTGCTCATCCGGGGAGTGCGGCCCCGTAATGGTCGGCCCGATGGAGACCATGTCCATATCCGGATACGGTTTCTTGAACAGACCACATTCCAGACCCGCGTGAATAACCTGAATGTTCGGGGTGCTGTTGAACAGTCTCTGATAGGTTTCACGCACCAGTGCCATGACCGGAGAACTTGCATCCGGCTGCCAGCCAGGGTAGCTGCCTTTTGCAGACGTTTTCGCGCCCGCCAGGGTACCCAGAGATTCCAGCATGCTCACAACGTACTCTTTACCGCTGTCGATCAGGGAACGGATCAGGCAAATGATCTCTGCGCTGTCGTCGCCCATGGTCACTACGCCCACGTTCAGGGAGGTTTCAACCACGCCTTTTGCGACGTCAGAATTGCGGATCACGCCGTTTGGCGTTGCGTTCAGCAACTGGACGAACGTGTCACGAGACTGTGCGGTCAGCGCGGCTTTATCCGTTGTAACGGACTCCAGTACCACCGTCAGGTTTTTCTCTTTCTCAGACAGCTCGTTTTTCAGGATATCCAGATACAGGCTGGAGAGGTTTTTCAGCTCATCCGCTTTCGCCGCAGGCACCGCCACGGTCGCGAAGGCTTCGCGAGGGATCGCGTTACGCAGAGTGCCGCCGTTGAAGTCCACCAGACGCAGATCCAGTTCAGCGGCATGGCCCGCCAGGAAACGCGCCAGCAGTTTGTTGGCGTTGCCCAGGCCCAGGTGGATATCGCCGCCGGAGTGACCGCCTTTCAGCCCTTTCAGCGTCAGCTTAAAGGTCTCGAATCCAGCAGGGATCGCTTCGCGGGACAGCTGCAGGGTAGAGATGAAATCGATCCCGCCCGCGCAGCCCATGTAGATCTCACCTTCTTCTTCGGAGTCGGTGTTGATCAGAATGTCCGCTTGCAGCCAGTTTGCCTGGAGACCGAACGCGCCATCCATGCCCGCTTCTTCAGTCATGGTCAGCAGCACTTCCAGCGGACCGTGTTCAACGCTGTCGTCAGCCAGCACGGCCAGCGCGGAAGCCATACCAATACCGTTATCTGCGCCCAGGGTCGTGCCGCGCGCCTTCACCCACTCACCGTCGATGTACGGCTGAATCGGGTCTTTTGTGAAGTCGTGAACGGTGTCGTTGTTTTTCTGCGGAACCATGTCCAGGTGCGCCTGCAATACCACTGGCTTACGGTTTTCCATACCTGCGGTGGCAGGTTTGCGGATGAGAATATTGCCAACCTGGTCGCGCTCAGCGTGCAGACCTTTTTCCTTTGCCCAGCCCATAATATGTTCGGCAAGCTGTTCTTCGTGATAGGAAGGGTGCGGAATGGAGCAGATTTTGGCAAAAATATCCCACAGCGGCTGTGGAGATAATTGAGACAGTTCAGACACGATAGGTCTCCTTGTCGTTGCGCTGCAAAACAATGTTGCAGGTCACTGGGTTAGCAGGTTAATCGTTACCACAAGACGGGCTTGCGAGATGCATCTGAGAATACCACTTTCTCCCGTGGCTGGTAGCATTAAGCATGTAAAAACTCAGGCTCATGGCGCGTAACACTGGTTTTTAGTGCGTCAGATCTCTATAATCTCGCGCAACCTGGTTCACCCTCATTTTTTTAAGCCGTATATAAACAGGCTGGGACACTTCACATGAGCGAAAAATACGTCGTCACCTGGGACATGTTGCAGATTCACGCACGCAAACTGGCTGCGCGTCTGATGCCTTCCGAACAGTGGAAAGGCATTATTGCCGTCAGCCGTGGCGGTTTGGTACCGGGGGCGCTGCTGGCACGTGAGCTGGGTATTCGTCATGTCGATACCGTATGTATCTCCAGCTATGACCACGATAACCAGCGTGAGCTGAAAGTGCTGAAGCGCGCGGAAGGCGACGGTGAAGGCTTTATCGTTATCGACGATCTGGTGGACACCGGCGGTACCGCTGTGGCTATCCGCGAAATGTATCCAAAAGCGCACTTCGTCACTATCTTCGCGAAACCAGCGGGTCGTCCCCTGGTTGATGATTACGTCATTGATATCCCTCAGGATACCTGGATTGAACAGCCTTGGGATATGGGCGTGGTCTTCGTACCGCCTATTTCTGGCCGTTAATTTCAGTACGTAACTTTACACGCCCGGTTATGCCGGGCGTTGTTCTTTTTGGCCTGCCACGCGTTACAATGGTCTCCAAGTGATGTATCCATGGAGGCAACGCAATGGCGCAGGCGAATCTCACCGAAACTCTTTTCAAACCCCGTTTCAAGCACCCTGAAACCTCGACGCTGGTGCGTCGGTTTAATCCGGGGACCATGCCTGCTGTACAGTCAGCGTTAGATGGTAAAAACGTGCCCCACTGGTACCGCATGATTAATCGCCTGATGTGGATCTGGCGCGGTATCGACCCGCGCGAAATCCTCGACGTGCAGGCGCGTATCGTGATGAGCGAGTCTGAGCGCACCGACAGCGATCTCTACGACACGGTGGTGGGCTACCGTGGCGGGAACTGGATCTACGAATGGTCAAAGCAGGCCATGCTCTGGCAGCAAAAAGCGGGCCAGGAAGAAGATGCCACTCTCAGCGGCAAACACTGGCTGCATGCGGCAAACCTTTACAGCATCGCTGCATACCCGCATCTGAAAGGAGACGAACTGGCGGAGCAGGCCCAGGCGCTGGCAAACCGGGCTTATGAAGAGGCCGCCCAGCGGCTGCCTGGCCGGATGCGTGAAATTGAGTTCGCCATTCCCGGCGGTAGCCCGGTGACTGGATTCCTGCATATGCCGGAGGGGGAAGGCCCGTTCCCGACGGTTCTGATGTGCGGCGGCCTGGATTCGTTACAAATTGATTATTACAGCCTGTATGAGCGCTACTTTGCCCCAAACGGGATCGCCATGCTGACGCTCGATATGCCATCAATTGGTTTTTCATCCAAATGGAAACTTACGCAAGATTCCAGCCTGCTGCACCAGCATGCATTAAAAGCGCTGGAGAATATCCCCTGGGTTGACCATACCCGGGTAGGTGCGTTTGGCTTCCGCTTTGGCGCTAACGTCGCGGTACGGCTGGCCTACCTTGAATCTTCCCGCCTGAAGGCCGTCGCCTGTCTTGGTCCGGTAGTGCATGCACTGCTAAGCGAGCCTGCGCGTCAGGGTAGCGTTCCTGAAATGTATCTGGACGTGCTGGCGAGCCGACTTGGCATGCATGATGCTTCAGATGAAGCGTTGCGCATTGAACTTAATCGGTATTCATTAAAAACGCAGGGCTTGCTGGGCCGCCGTTGCCCAACCCCGATGATGTCCGGTTTCTGGAAGAACGATCCATTTAGCCCGGAAGAGGAGTCACGCTTAATCACCTCGTCATCTTCGGATGGCAAATTGCTGGAGGTACCCTTCAGCCCGGTGTACCAGAATTTTGACAAAGCGCTTAAAGAGATCACACGCTGGATCACGCAGAGATTGTGTTAATAGTTTGCTAAATTTCGTTGGTTTGGTAAAACAGTGCTTCACAAAAGGAGATCGCAATGACGTTACCGAGTGGACACCCGAAAAGTAGACTGATTAAGAAGTTCATGGCTCTTGGCCCGTATATTCGAGAAGAGCAGTGTGAAGAGAATCGCTTTTTTTTCGACTGCCTGGCTGTTTGCGTCAACGTGAAGCCTGCACCCGAAAAACGTGAGTTCTGGGGCTGGTGGATGGAAATGGAAGCACAGGAAAACCGTTTTACCTATAGCTATCAGTTTGGCCTGTTTAATAAAGACGGGCACTGGCAGGCGACGAGCATCAAAGATCAGGAAGTGATCGATCGCCTGGAGCATACGCTAAAAGAATTTCACGGCAGAGCTCGCGACCTGCTGGCAACACTGGATCTGAAGCTGGAGCCTGCGGACGATTTTTCCAGCGAAGCGGTGAAACTGAGAGCCTGATGATGTCACAGCGCCGGGTGGCGGCTACGCCTTACCCGGCCTAAAAACGTATTACTCCGTAGGTCCGGTAAGCACAGCGTCACCGGGCACAAAAAAACCGGCTCAGCGCCGGTTTTTTTATTACCACAACATCAGAACTGGTAGGTCATGCCCAGCGCAACGATATCATCGCTGCTTACGCCCAGTTTATTATCGTCATCGATCTGGTTGATTTTATAATCAACAAACGCAGACATGTTTTTGTTGAAATAATAGGTCGCACCTACATCGATGTATTTCACGATATCTTCATCGCCGATGCCTTCGATATCTTTGCCTTTAGACTGCACGTAACCCAGAGATGGGCGCAGACCAAAGTCAAACTGATATTGCGCAACCACTTCGAAGTTTTGCGCTTTATTTGCAAAGCCACCGGAAATAGGGGCCATATTGCGGGTTTCAGAATAGAGAGTGGCCAGATATATATCGTTGGCATCATATTTCAGACCGGTCGCCCAGCCTTCTGCTTTTTTACCTTCGCCGCGTGCCTGAAGGTTTTGCTCATTGGTGCGATCGGAGCTGGCATACGCACCAATCACAGAGAAATCGCTGCCGCCGAAGTCATAGCTCAGGGAGGTACCGAAGCCGTCACCGTTTTGCTTCTTCACGTCGCGGTTTTCATTTTTACCCTGATATTGCAGGGTCATATTAAGACCGTCAACCATGCCAAAGAAATCGGTATTACGGTATGTGGCCAGACCGGAAGCGCGTTTCGTCATGAAGTTATCGGTCTGCGCCAGGCCGTCACCGCCGAACTCGGGGAACATATCGGTGTATGCGGCGACGTCATACAGCGCACCCAGGTTACGACCGTAATCAAAAGAACCAAAATCTTTCAGTTTAATACCCGCAAATGCCAGGCGCGTTTTTTGAGAAGAGTCGCTTTCTGCTTTGTTACCCGCGAACTCTGCTTCCCAACGTCCGTAGCCCGTCAGCTGATCGTTAATCTGCGTTTCACCCTTAAAGCCAAAACGAACGTAAGTCTGGTCACCATCCTTCGCGTCATCATCACTGAGGTAGTGCATTGCTTTTACTTTGCCGTACACGTCCAGTTTATTACCGTTTTTATTATAAACTTCTGCTGCGTGAACAGATGTGGATGCAACTACGCCCATTACCACTAATGCCAGAGTGCTCTTTTTCATTTTCAATCCTGATTTTATAAAAACGCGCTAATATTCGCTGAGCAATAAGATTCAACTTATTACCCCGTGAAAAACAGGAAGGGTTTTATCGTTAGTGGGTGAACGTTTTATGACAAAGTAAGAATATGTCTAAAAAAGTATGTTTTAATTTTTCGGTAATAAAATTGTCAAAATCTGCCGCTACGCTTCCTGATCCCGCGCAACAAAGTGACGGGTGATGTGCTAAGGCAGTTGGCAACGGGGCTGACACCTGTTAAAACGTCTGACTGACATCATTTTCCCTTATTGTTGAACGGCAGAGAATCATGAGTGACAGCCAGACGCTGGTGGTAAAACTCGGTACCAGTGTGTTAACAGGCGGATCACGCCGCCTTAATCGTGCCCATATCGTTGAGCTTGTACGTCAGTGCGCTCAGTTGCATGCCGCAGGGCATCGTATTGTGATTGTGACCTCCGGGGCGATTGCCGCCGGGCGTGAACACCTGGGCTACCCCGAACTCCCCGCGACGATCGCCTCCAAACAGCTGCTGGCCGCCGTAGGACAAAGCCGACTCATACAGCTCTGGGAACAACTGTTCTCCATTTATGGCATTCACGTCGGGCAGATGCTGCTGACGCGTGCGGATATGGAAGACAGGGAACGTTTCCTGAACGCCCGCGATACGCTGCGCGCGCTGCTGGATAACCATATCGTTCCGGTCATCAACGAAAACGACGCTGTTGCCACCGCTGAAATCAAAGTAGGCGACAACGATAACCTCTCTGCGCTGGCGGCGATCCTGGCAGGGGCCGATAAGCTGCTGCTTCTGACCGATCAGCAGGGGCTGTTTACCGCTGACCCGCGTTCCAATCCACAGGCAGAACTGATCAAAGACGTTCACGGCATTGACGATGCGCTGCGTGCCATTGCGGGAGACAGCGTTTCTGGTCTTGGGACAGGCGGTATGGGCACCAAGCTCCAGGCCGCGGACGTGGCGTGCCGGGCCGGTATCGACACCATCATTGCCGCGGGCAGCCGTCCGGGCGTGATAGGTGATGTGATGGAAGGCATCTCTGTGGGCACACGCTTCCACGCCCAGGCGTCCCCGCTGGAAAACCGCAAACGCTGGATCTTTGGCGCGCCCCCGGCTGGTGAATTGACCGTGGATGAAGGCGCGACCGCCGCTATTCTGGAAAGAGGAAGCTCGTTGCTTCCAAAAGGAATTAAAAGCGTGACAGGCAACTTCTCGCGTGGTGAAGTGATCCGAATCCGTAACCTTGAAGGTCGCGACATCGCTCATGGCGTAAGCCGTTATAACAGCGACGCGCTGCGTCGGATTGCTGGCCACCATTCCCAGCAGATCGACGCCATCCTGGGCTATGAATATGGCCCGGTTGCCGTGCATCGCGACGACATGATTATTCGTTAAGGAGCCAGAACATGCTGGAACAAATGGGCGCAGCCGCGAAAGCCGCCTCGTATAAACTGGCGCTCCTTTCCAGCCGCGAGAAAAACCGCGTGCTGGAAAAAATCGCTGATTATCTGGAATCCCAGTCGCAGGAAATTTTGCTCGCCAACGAGCAGGATCTGCTGGAAGCGCGTCGCAACGGCTTGAGCGAAGCGATGCTCGACCGTCTGGCATTGACCCCGGCGCGTTTGAAAGGTATCGCCGACGACGTCCGTCAGGTGTGCAACCTCGCCGACCCGGTAGGGCAGGTGATTGACGGTGGGGTGCTCGACAGCGGGTTACGCCTTGAGCGTCGTCGTGTGCCACTCGGCGTCATCGGTGTGATTTACGAAGCGCGTCCAAACGTGACGGTGGATGTTGCCTCCCTGTGCCTGAAAACCGGTAACGCCGCTATCCTGCGTGGCGGGAAAGAGACCTGGCGCACCAACGCCGCGACGGTGAACGTCATTCAGCAGGCGCTGGAGGAGTGCGGCTTACCGGCGGCTGCCGTGCAGGCGATTGAAAGCCCCGACCGCGCGCTGGTCAACGAGATGCTGCGCATGGACAAACACATCGACATGCTCATCCCACGCGGCGGCGCGGGCCTGCACAAGCTGTGCCGTGAGCATTCCACCATTCCGGTCATTACCGGCGGTATCGGCGTATGCCATATCGTGGTGGATGACACCGCGGAGATCGAACCTGCACTGAAGATTATCGTCAACGCTAAAACTCAGCGTCCAAGCACCTGTAATACGGTGGAAACGCTGCTGGTGCATCAGGGCATCGCCAGTACCTTCCTGCCAGCGCTGAGCAAGCAGATGGCGGAAAGTGGCGTTACGCTGCATGCGGACGAGAAGGCTCTCGCCCTGCTGAAAGACGGTCCGGCAAAGGTCGTTCCGGTTAACGCGGAGCAGTACGACGATGAGTATTTGTCGCTGGATCTGAACGTGAAGGTAGTTGCGGATCTCGATGACGCTATTGCGCACATTCGTGAACACGGAACCCAGCATTCTGACGCGATCCTGACGCGCACCCTGCGCAATGCCGATCGTTTTGTGAATGAAGTGGATTCGTCTGCGGTTTACGTGAATGCCTCGACGCGCTTCACCGACGGCGGCCAGTTTGGTCTTGGCGCGGAGGTGGCTGTGAGCACTCAGAAGCTGCATGCCCGCGGTCCGATGGGGCTGGAAGCGCTGACCACCTACAAGTGGATCGGCTTCGGTGATGATACCATTCGTGCGTAAATAATCTCGGGTGATGCAAAAATAGCCGTTTGATTCAAAAGGGCATTGACGCATCACCCGGTTAGATCTACTCTTTTGCCCCGTGGTTACGCTCGTAACCGGTCTCTCAGGGCCGATATAGCTCAGTTGGTAGAGCAGCGCATTCGTAATGCGAAGGTCGTAGGTTCGACTCCTATTATCGGCACCATTTCAAATTCTCCCGCCATCTCTTTTCGGATTCGTTTGGTTGCAATCTGAAGTTCTATTTAAACGCCTAATCGCTTTGGTTTGTCTCCCCGCCTGGTTTGTTATCCGTTCTGTTGTGAACAGGTCGAGAATAACGGCAAGATATGCACAGTGTATTTAGCACAGACATACGTTATGTCGTACCGCAAAGTTATGGAGCAGGACCAGTTGACCGGATTCTGGTTTGAACTCTGCCGTGAGATGTGCATATCACCAACGTTAAGATGGTCGTCCGAAAATCACCTTATTTCATTTTGAACCGATTAAAGGGATATAAAATTTTATCTTTTTTTCACACAAATAAATAAAGGAAGAGGAACATCGCCAAAAACAAAGGTATTGAGATATCTTCGAACGGTAAGCCTGTTGTTTTCCAGATCAAACATATCGAAAAGCAGCCCAGAGGCCTCTGTCTCGGTCATGCTGTCCCCGGGGTGAGCTGTTGTCTTCATATCACTCAGGTAAAAATCGCTTTTGTTTCTGCTCAGGACCGTGAATGTTATATCCCGATTAACGAGATGCGTATTGATGGGGGAAGGCTGTCTTGCTGATACCGAAGTACCAAAGATACTGATAATACTTTCAGTACCCGGTCGTATCACCACACTGATGGTTCCATTAAAGAGAAACTCTTGATCGCCCGGTGAATTCATTTGTAAGGTTCCAGAGCAGTTAACATTGCCACTTTTAGTCATGTTACTGATAGTGACAAGGATGCCTGAGAAAAACACAAATAAAGTAATTGTTAATAATTTATATTTTTTATTCATGGCTATATACGCTCTTGCAACTGGATAACTTTTTCTTGTTGCCAGCCTGATAACTGCATCTGCTAATGAATAAACGGCCTGTCTCACCAAAAATCAGGCTGTCTTCCTGCTGAGAGATATAAAAACTTCCTGGGAGGCAGGGTATTGATTCTCTGGCTATATTTTCAGTTAAGGTGAGTCTCACGGGAAGCAGTTCATGCGCACTTCTGAAAAACATATATACAGGGCAGCTGTCAATCGTACCGACCTGGTATACCCTGGATACTTTCATCTCATTAGTTTTAAGCTGAATATGATAACAAATAAGTAAGAACATGATTAATGACAATGCATTAAGGCCATGAAACCATACTAATCTTTTACTGTTTTTTGTAATGGAAGTCGTACTGTCCTCTTCAGTGCCTGTATCTGTATTAGTCTCTGTAAGAGACATCCCCTGTTCGACCGTGTCAGCTAGAAAATCATCACTGAATGAACGGGTATCCGGAAGCAACAGGTCTTGTTTTTCTGCTCCGGGTTCGATCATTTTCACTTCTACATCTTTGTTCATCACAAAACCGGTACGTGGAATAGTGATGATGATATCGGCTGTTTCACCAAGTAACTGAAAATTTTTTCTAATCAACGATACATATTGTGTAAGTGTATTGTTGGACGCTTTATAACCGTACTCATCCCATACGCAATTGAGGATTTCTTCACGGGTTAAAGTTGACCCCTGATATCTGATAAACAAAGACAGCAACCTTGAGGCCGTTGCTGGAAGAAGGATCGAGTCATAACTCTTACAGTTAGTTAAAGAACACTGAGCGTCATCATAAACAATATTCTCATTGAAAATATAGAGCATAACCTGTCCTTATCCTTCAGGTCTTACCTGCGGCACTTTTACCTGTATGAAATAGTGAAACTGATTTTGGCGCTGAGTTTAGCATATTAAACATATCTGTCACGCGAATATGATAGTGTTTTGTTATTTACAATAAATATCATATCAAAATATAGAATTCTCCTTCCGACATGAATGTTTTATATACATTCTGATGGTTTTTAAAACTCTCTCAATGATGAGCCTTATTTCTATATAAAAGAATAAAAAAATTAATAATACATATATACTCAGATGAATTGTCTGATATTTATATATTTTGCAATATATTATATAAAAAATTAGAAGTCAGAGTTATGATTGTTTCATTGCAGACGGACACGCTGAAGCAAACGAAAGTAAGGATAAACACTGCGATACAGATAAAAGAAGGGTATGAAACATGCTGATAATGAATGATACACTTGAAAAGAAATGTTCTTACAATTGTGAAATGGATGTTACGCCTTTCCTTCAGCCTGTTATTAATACTTATGATAACTGTATCGTGGGAGCAGAAATCCTCTGTAGAGTAAAAACAAAAAAAGGATACATACTTAATCAGCTGCATATCGAAGAACTTGAGGTGCCTGAGCGTGCAGATTTTTATGCAAGAGAGCTTTTACTGAAAACGGCAGAACTGTTAAGGAAAAATGACGGCGCAGGCGAAATCCCATCGGGCTTTGTTTTTTCTCTGAATATCACCTGTGGTCAGATAAGTTCTCAAACTATCAGAAATGCGGTGGTGAGGTTTAAGAGTTATTTCAAAACAGACGTGGTGATCCTGCTTGAGATAGTGGAAAGAAATATTACTGATGCGACCAGTGATATTCTGAATGCAATCACATTCTATAATTCTATCGGAGTGAAGTTCGCTATTGATGATGCTGGGATAAACACTGCTGCAATGAAATTTTTTGGCGTAAGTAATGTTTCAATTCTAAAACTGGATCGCTCGGTTACGCAGATAAAAGAGAACTTTGAACTAATTTACCGGAAGTTAATTGATGGCATCGTAAAAGTATCCTCTCTGTGCGGGGTGCATATTGTTGCGGAAGGAGTGGAAAATCAACATCAAAAAGAAGCTCTGGAAAAGGCTGGCATCATACATATGCAAGGGTATTTTTTTTCACGACCTTTATCCGTAGCTGCTTTTTGTGATTTTATAAAACACTACCGCTGACAGGACGGATACCATGACAGTAAAAAAAACAGTTTTTATCATCTCCGATGATTATTTTTACCTTAATGGGTTGGGGTTTTTATTAAAGAATGAAAATAATCTGAATGTTTTTCGTCATTATGTAGATCAAAACCAGCAGGAATGTTTTTCTGATGGTATTCCTTATGATGTCCATAATGAAAAAAGCATCATTATACTGGCAGTGGATGACTTGAATCTCATCAGAAATTTCGCTGCACGTTTTAGAACTAATATTATCTTTTCTCTGAGAACCCTTGGTAAAAGAGAAATGGCGGTTTGTTATAAAGGCGCCCTGGTAATCAACAGATGCCTTTCATCAACGCGGATGTTAGATGTAATTAAGAAGTACGAGAGGGTAAGTTTTATGCCTGGCATATCTCTTACTCAAAAAGAGGAACAGGTGATTTTCAACTATTTTAACTTAACCGGTGCCCAGTTTAGTTCCTTTAAGTATAAAACTGGGGTTAAGAAAATTAGTCATTATAAACGTTCTGCTTATCAGAAAATGTTGGTTAATGGTGATGGGGAAGCTCATTTTGTAGTGAAAGCATTAAGTGAAATTAGAACAGGGATGCTATAACCGCTGTCCCATGGTTTACCTCTGTTTGTTTATTGCCAAAATTCATTTGTTTGAACAGATGAAGTGCTTAATACTGAAAATTAATAACTCAACGCTTTATGTTTTTTTGTAGTGCCTGGTGATTTTCACCATTCTAAGTAAGGGGTTTGATAAGGATGTTTTCACATCTCCTTATTACAACTCTATCGTGTATAAATATGATCTAAGGATATAGACATGAAAAAAAGTGCTATTGCGTTAACGCTGTTTGCTGTTCTGGGTGCAACTGTAAATTCTGCGAATGCTGCATCGACAGGAACCATTACCTTTAATGGTCAACTGACTGCCACTACCTGTGATGCCGTCGTTGATACACAGGGTGCAGATGCAACGGTTATTCTGCCTACCGTTGGTACCAACCAGTTGACTACTGCAGGCCAGACCGCGGGGCGTACGGGATTTAATATTGCCCTGACTAATTGCCAGGGCACTCTGCAAAACGCCTCCGCGTTCTTTGAAGCAGGTCCGACCGTGGATTTAGCCAGCGGACATCTGCTGAATAAGACCGGAACGGCAACCGGCGTCAGCCTGCAGCTGCGTGATGAGTCCTCTGCTACTGGAGGTGTCATTGTGGCGGGTAACGGCAATCAGGCTGCCAACACAACTTATGTTGATGTTTCATCCGGCAGTGCAAATCTGCCTTATTCAGTTGAGTATTTTGCTGATGCTGCAACCACTGCCGGGACAGTTATCAGCCAGGTGGTTTACTCCATTCAGTACATGTAATTCAACGTACTTTATTAATCAGGGGGCTTCGGCCCCCTTTCAGAGAGGGTGGATTTATGCCTATGCAGCGGAAGCATACCTTTTTTTTTATTCAGACACTATGCATACTTTTTCTGGTGCTGCTTAGCGCGCCCGTGAAAGCCAGTATTGTTATTACCGGTACCCGGGTGATTTACTCTCAGGGCGAGCGCTCTGTCAGTGTGAAACTTAATAATAATGGTAAATCCCCCGTACTTATCCAGAGCTGGGTTGATGATGGAGTTATGAGTAAATCTCCGGATACCAGCACTGCCCCCTTTATTGTGACGCCCCCGATAAACCGTGTTGATCCCGGCAAAGGTCAGACACTACAGATCAGTTTTACCGGAAAACACCTGCCTTCAGATAAAGAGTCAGTATTCTGGCTTAACGTGCTTGAAGTGCCAGCACGTAACAGTGCAAAGAAAGATGATAATTTTTTACAAATCGCTTTTCGTACCCGGATAAAACTTTTTTATCGGCCGCAGGCGCTTCAGGGGAAATCCATTGAAGCTCCGGATAAGCTCGAATGGAAAACCGTAGACGGGAAATTACAGGCCATCAATAAAACGCCCTGGAATGTATCTATTTCTGGCGTAAAAGCGAATGGAAAAAAGACCGAAGGGAAAATGATAGCACCTTTTGATGCTGAGTCGTTTCCGTTGCAGGTAAGGCATGGACAAACGATTCACTTTGACGCCGTCAATGATTATGGCGCAGTCACTGCGAAATCTGCTGCTGTTCAATAACGTCTGTTTGACAGGGAATATAACGTGAAAAACCATAATAAATATTTCCGCAAGAGCTTTCTTGCAGCAGCTGTTGCGGGTTTTTGCAGTATATCGCATTCAACTGAAGCAATGGAACACACAGGAGCGCAGCCTGAGAATCCTCTGTCAGAAGTGATACCTGACCCCGGGACCGGGGACGTTGAATTTATCAGTGATGTACTGATGTTACAAAACAATCAACCCGTCGATATCAGCCGCTTTTCAAAGCGCGGTTTTCTTTTACCCGGGAAATATTATGCCTCTATTCGGGTAAATGGGAGTGAAGTAGGGAATGAAAATATCGAGATTAAAACCCGGGCGGATAACTCTGGTTATGTCTGTATAACGCCTGAATTACTGAAAGCGATCCCTCTGGCCTGGGAAAGAATCAATGAGACCGACACAGTGCGACTGCCAAATGCTGATGGCTGCACCGAGATCTTATCTCGCATCCCCAATGCCAGGGTCGAGTTCGATGCCGGAGAGCAGGTACTGGATATTACGTTGCCGCAAAAATATGTCCATCGTTCTGCGCGTGGTTTCGTGAACCCGGAGCTCTGGGATAGCGGTATACCTGCTGCATTTCTCAGCTATGGCCTTAACGCCTGGACAAGTCAGTCCAGTCATTACGATTATAAATCGTTGTTTGCCTCGCTGAATACCGGTTTCAATCTCGGAGCATGGTATTTCCGTCATAATGGCTCTTATTCCTGGTCAGATGACGGGAAAAAGGATTATCAGTCTCTGAACTCGTATGCGCAGCGGGATATTCCGTTCATTAAAGGCCGCTTACTTGTCGGCCAGTCTAATACTACAGGCAGGGTTTTTGACTCACTGCCCTTTTCCGGTATGCAAATTGCCAGTGATGAGCGCATGTATCCGGCTTCGCTGCGGGGTTATGCACCTGAAATCAGGGGGATGGCCAGAACGAATGCGAAAGTCATTGTACGCCAGAACAGCGCCATTATTTACGAAACTACCGTATCCCCGGGTGAATTCGTCATTAACGATCTTTATCCGACAGGATTTGGTGGTGACCTGACAGTGACCGTCCGGGAGGCAGATGGCAATGAAAACTTTTTTCTGGTCCCATATACCGCGATGCCCCAGCTCATTAGACCGGGGTCGTACCGCTTTTCCTTTACGGCGGGTAAATTACGCCAGCTCAACCTTAGAGATAAACCAGAGTTTTATGAGGCAACCTGGCAGCACGGACTGTCAAATTACCTGACGGGCTATACTGGCTGGCAACAAAGCGACGGTTATTATGCTGCTCAGGCAGGTATGGCATTAGGAACGCAGGCCGGGGCGATTTCTCTGGATATCACCCAGTCGCACGCTTCTTTCGCGAGCAACCCGAACGGTCAGGAGTATAGCCATAAAACGTCATCCGGACAGAGCTACAGACTCAGCTATTCAAAATTCATCCCCCGGACGGGTACCAATCTGACGCTGGCAACCTATCGTTTTTCAACTCAGGGCTATTACGATCTGGCAACTGAATCGCCACGGGTTTAACAGACACCTCAGAGTCATTTAAGATGGCTTAAAGAGAGGTGCCCATGAGCGGTAAGCGTTATCCCGAAGAGTTTAAAACTGAAGCAGTCAAACAGGTTGTTGATCGCG
>NZ_PQTC01000023.1:0-46071 GCF_003850715.1 Enterobacter sp. 301B | reverse complement strand
GGCCATCATCTTTAATGGAATAACGCTTGCGTACTACGACCGAAAAACCCAGAGTGTGCTCCGGATAGACTGAAAAGTGTTACCTATGTTCCCGGTCTGATCTGTTACCTATGTATCCGGTCATACACTGCGCTTACCGGGCCTACAAAAGCACGGATCGTAGGCCGGGTAAGGCGTAGCCGCCACCCGGCTTTTTTGTGCCCATCCTTTTTTTATTTCTCCACGTTATAGCCAATCTTTTTTTATTCTTTAATCATCGGTTAGCTTTCTGGCACGCTGCATTCATCAAAACACTACACAAGAGAGCCGGGCGATGAATAAATGGGGCGTGGGGTTAACATTATTGCTGGCATCGACCAGCGTTCTGGCAAAGGACATTCAGTTACTGAACGTGTCGTACGATCCGACGCGTGAACTGTACGACCAGTACAACAAAGCTTTTGCGGCGCACTGGAAACAGGAAACCGGCGATAACGTGGTGGTTCGCCAGTCTCACGGCGGTTCAGGTAAGCAGGCGACATCGGTGATCAACGGCATTGAAGCCGATGTGGTTACCCTGGCGCTGGCTTATGACGTAGACGCGATCGCGGAGCGTGGCCGTATCGACAAAAACTGGATCAAGCGCCTGCCGGACAACTCTGCGCCATACACCTCGACCATTGTCTTCCTGGTGCGCAAAGGCAACCCGAAACAGATTAAAGACTGGAACGACCTGATTAAGCCGGGCGTGTCTGTCATCACGCCGAACCCGAAAAGCTCCGGCGGCGCACGCTGGAACTACCTGGCGGCCTGGGGCTACGCCCTGCACCACAACAACGGTGACCAGGCTAAAGCGCAGGAATTCGTGAAAGCGCTGTTTAAAAATGTCGAAGTGCTGGACTCCGGCGCGCGCGGCGCAACTAACACCTTCGTCGAGCGCGGCATCGGCGACGTGCTGATTGCCTGGGAAAACGAAGCCCTGCTGGCGACCAACGAGCTGGGTAAAGACAAATTCGAGATCGTGACCCCGAGCGAATCCATCCTGGCTGAGCCGACCGTCTCCGTCGTCGATAAGGTTGTTGATAAGAAGGGCACCAAAGCGGTGGCGGAAGCCTACCTGAAGTACCTCTACTCACCGGAAGGGCAGGAAATTGCGGCGAAAAACTTCTACCGCCCGCGCGATGAGGCCGTCGCGAAGAAATACGAAAACGCCTTCCCGAAACTGAAGCTGTTCACTATCGATGATGTTTTTGGCGGCTGGACCAAAGCGCAAAAAGAGCACTTCTCTAACGGCGGCACCTTCGACCAGATCAGCAAGCGCTAAGCGTTTTACAAAGAACGACACGGTAACCCGGTGTGAGAAATCCACCGGGTTTTTTATTTGGTCATCATTTTGCGTTACTCTTTTGCCTCTATTGAAAACAGGGAACGCGTTGTGAAAAAAATTATCTTACTGATTCTGATCGTTATCGCCCTTGCCGCAGGCGGCGTGTACTGGATGAAAGCGGGTAATCCGAATGCGTTGCGTCATATCGTTCTCGACCAGTGTGTGCCCAACCAGCTGCAAAACCGTAACCCGGCGCCGTGTGCGCAGGTGAAGCCAGATGCTGGCTACGTGGTGTTCAAAGACCGCAACGGGCCGCTGCAATACCTGCTGATGCCCACGTACCGTATTAACGGCACCGAAAGCCCGCTGCTGACTGAGCCTCAGACGCCGAATTTCTTCTGGCTGGCATGGCAGTCTCGTCATTTTATGAGCATGAAACGGGGAGCCGACGTGTCTGACAGCGCTGTTTCTCTGACCATCAACTCCCCGACCGGGCGCACGCAAAACCATTTCCATATCCACATCTCCTGCCTGCGCCCGGACGTGCGCGAGAAGCTGAACGCGGCGCAGGGGCAAATCAGCACCCAGTGGCTACCGCTTCCGGGCGGGCTGGAAGGGCATGAGTACCTTGCCCGTCGGGTGACGGAGAACGAACTGGTGCAGCGCAGCCCGTTTATGATGCTGGCGGAAGAGCTGCCGGAAGCGCGCGACCATATGGGACGCTTCGCGCTGGCGATGGCGCAGCAGTCGGACGGCTCGTTTGTACTGCTGGCGACGGAGCGTAACCTGCTGACCTTTAACCGCGCGTCGGCTGAGGAATTGCAGGATCATCAATGCGATATCCTGAAGTGACCCCACCATAAATAGCGTTTACTCGCCCTGCCTGTCGCCGTAGACTTGCTGAAAAATTCTACAGGAGACAGGTATGTCGCTCTGGTTAACGCATCCTCTGCTGCTTCCCTCGCTGATCGTCGGCGTCACCATCGTGCTGTGGGCGACGTCGCTGTTGCCGGAATTTATCACCGCGCTGCTGTTCTTTACGGCGGCGATGACCGCCAGAATCGCCCCGCCGGAAGTGATCTTTGGCGGCTTCGCCTCGTCTGCCTTCTGGCTGGTGTTCAGCGGCTTTGTGCTGGGCGTGGCGATTCGGAAAACCGGCCTGGCGGACAGGGCCGCCCGGGCGCTGTCGGCAAAGCTTACCGACTCCTGGGTGCTGATGGTGGCAAGCGTTGTGCTGCTGAGCTATGCCCTGGCATTCGTGATGCCGTCGAACATGGGACGTATTGCGCTGCTGATGCCGATTGTCGCCGCGATGGCGAAGCGGGCCGGCATTCCTGATGGCTCGCGGGCCTGGTTTGGCCTGGCGCTGGCGGTCGGGTTTGGCACCTTCCAGCTCTCGGCCACTATTTTGCCCGCTAACGTGCCAAACCTTGTGATGAGCGGCGCGGCGGAAGGCTCATACGGTATCCACCTCAACTATGTCCCGTATCTGCTGCTGCACACGCCGGTGCTGGGTATTCTCAAAGGCCTGATTCTGATTGGCCTGATCTGCTGGCTGTTCCCCGGTAGCCCGAAACCAGCGAAGGATCTGACGCCGTCTGAACCGATGGGGCGTGACGAAAAACGACTCGCCTGGCTGCTGGCGGTGGTGTTGACGATGTGGGTAACGGAGAGCTGGCATGGCGTGGGCCCAGCGTGGACAGGGCTGGCGGCCTCGGTCATCGTTATGCTGCCGCGCATCGGATTTATCACCGGCGAGGAGTTCTCGGCGGGGGTGAATATGCGCACCTGTATTTACGTCGCGGGTATACTCGGGCTGGCCATTACGGTGACGCAGACCGGTATCGGTACGGCCGTAGGCGAGGCGTTGCTCCATATCATGCCGCTGGATGCAGACCGCCCGTTTACCAGCTTCCTGGCGCTGACGGGGATCACCACGGCGCTCAACTTCATTATGACCGCCAACGGCGTTCCGGCGCTGTACACCACGCTGGCGCAGAGCTTCTCCGACGCGACCGGCTTCCCGCTGCTGTCGGTGATCATGATTCAGGTGCTGGGGTATTCCACGCCGCTGCTGCCGTATCAGGCGTCGCCGATTGTGGTGGCGATGGGCTTAGGGAAAGTGCCTGCGAAGGCGGGGATGCTGCTCTGCCTGGCGCTGGCGATTGCGACGTATCTGGTACTGCTGCCGCTGGATTATTTGTGGTTTAGCGTATTAGGACGTTTGTAGTGGTTTTGTAGGGCGGGTTAGCGAAGCGCCACCCGCCCCAAAGGCAATTACGCCTGCTTAGCCGCTTCTGCCGCTTTAACGATCACCGCGAAAGCGTCTGCTTTCAGGGATGCGCCGCCAACCAGCGCGCCATCGATGTCTGGCTGGGTGAACAGCTCAGCTGCGTTTGATGCGTTAACGGAACCGCCGTACTGGATGATGACCTGCTCAGCCACTTTCGCGTCTGCTTTTGCAATGTGGTCACGGATGAACTTGTGCACCGCCTGTGCCTGCGCTGGAGTTGCAGATTTGCCGGTACCGATCGCCCAGACTGGCTCGTAAGCGATAACCGCGCCTTCGAACGCTGCCGCGCCCTGGGTTTTCAGCACAGCGTCGATCTGACGTGCGCACACTTCTTCGGTTTTACCCGCTTCGTTTTCTGCTTCGGTTTCACCGATGCACAGAACCGGGATCAGACCCTGCTCTTTCAGCACAGCGAATTTCTTCGCGATGAACTCGTCAGATTCTTTGTGGTAGGTGCGACGCTCAGAGTGGCCGATGATGATGTATTTCGCGCCGATGTCTTTCAGCATTTCAGCGGAGGTTTCACCGGTAAACGCGCCAGACAGGTTAACGTCAACGTTCTGCGCGCCCAGAATGATGTGGCTGCCGTCAGCGGCACGTTTAGCCAGATCCAGGTACATATCCGGCGGAGCGATAGCAACCGCGCAGCCGGTCACGCCAGCCAGCTCTTTACGCAGGTTAGCAACCAGTTCGTTTACCATGTGGCGGCTGCCGTTCAGTTTCCAGTTACCCATCACTAAAGGATGTCGCATTTCAATTCTCCACGCTCAATAAGCGAATTAAGGAATATGGCCGCCCTTAAGGGCAGCATGGTCTGTGAATCAGTATAGAGATTTTCCCTCGAAAGGCTTTGCTTTTTGTCATTAATTCGCCCCCTCGAGTGCGTCTGATAGGGCCAGCTTAATCGGTTCAACCGCGAAGGTCAGCCCCTTTTCGCCGTTATCTGCGACGACATAGCGAACGGCACCTTCCGTATCGGCGTAATAGCGTTTGTTTTTCCCGGCGGTAAGCAGTTTTTGCAGCTTTTGCTGGCTTTGCGCTTTCGTGAAGGTGGGAGTAAAGGCGCGCAAAATAGCACTCATATACTCCAGCGCTTCCGCTTTCGCTGCTTTCTGCTCTGGGCCCTGAATCGGCAGCCAGGTGATCTGCATACTTTTGATTTTTAACGTTCCGCGCTCAAGGGCAGTGGAAGCATATAGATTCTCGTTAATTTTGCTGGCAGCGCGGGTCAGGGTTGGCGTATCGCGGGCACCGTCAATCGCACGGAACTCCCCCAGCGCAAGCGAGGGGTTTTCTTTATTGAAGGCTTCGCGGAACTGGCTGATAGATTGATCGAAAGAGGGGGCGCCCGCCAGAAGGTAGGGGGCGGTGACCGGGGAAGCCGGTTCCGCGGCGTGCAGAGAAAAACTGGCGCTCAGCATCGCTAAACACAAATAAAGAGAGTGTGCCGAACTTTTCATCAACTTTGCCCCTGGCCGTCATTGCCCATGATTAAAACGATATCTGGTCGGCTTGTCAAAAGGTCACAACTCCAGGGTAAAATGCGGGCTAAACAATAATAAGGAACCTTACATGACCATACAGCAGTGGTTGTTTTCATTCAAAGGGCGTATTGGACGCCGTGACTTCTGGATCTGGATGGCAGCGTGGGTTGTCGCCATGCTGCTTCTGTTTTTTGTTGCCTATAACGCCTGGCTGAGCACGCAAACTGCGGCTTTTGCGCTGGTCTGTTTACTGTGGCCAACCGCTGCCGTGGTGGTGAAACGTCTGCACGATCGCGGTCGCTCCGGCGCTTGGGCTTTTCTGATTATTCTGGCGTGGATGCTGGTGGCGGGGAACTGGTCAATGCTGCCCTCCATCCTCCCGTGGGTGGTGGGCAGACTGCTGCCGACGGTTATCTTTGTGATGATGGTTGTCGAACTGGGCGCGTTTATCGGCACCCAGAGCGAGAACAAATACGGAAAAGATACCCTTGAGGTGAAGTACCGCTGATCACCAGTAGTGTTCGGCGGTCATATGGCCCGGTCGGCGGCGAAGGTGTTTCGTCATCTGCCGGGTATCCTTCAGCAGTTGCTGCGTATCGCGCACCATCTGCGGGTTACCGCACAGCATCACGTGGCTGGTTTCGGTATTCATCGGTAAACCCACCGCCTCTTCCAGCGCGCCGCTTTCAATCAACGCCGGAACGCGGCCGGTTAACGAGCCAGCTGCGGTTTCGCGGCTGACCACCGTCTGAATTTTTAACTTCCCGCCATATCGCTGTTCCAGCGCCTGCATCTGCGGCAAATAGCTCAGGTCTGCGGCGTAGCGCGCGGCGTGAACCAGCACGATATTCTTAAAGCGCTCCAGATCTTTGCCGTACTCCAGGATAGAGAGATACGGGCCGATGGCCGTGCCGGTCGCCAGCATCCAGAGCGTGTCACAGTCGGGGATTTCATCCAGCACGAAGAACCCCGCCGCGTCGGAGACAATCTGCACCTCATCGCCCGGTTTCAGCGCGGCGAGGCGCGGGCTGAGCTTACCGTCCGGGACGGTGACCAGATAGAACTCGAGATCCGGGTTATCAGGCGCGTTAACGTATGAGTAGGCGCGCTGTACGCGTTCACCGTCGATATCCAGCCCGAGCTTGGCAAACTGCCCGGCGGTAAACGGATGAACGGGAGCGTGCAGCGTGAGGCTAAATAGCGCATCGGTCCAGAACTGTACCTTTGTGACTTTACCTGTTACCCAGTCCGCCATGATCTTCTCCTGTGCTGTTTCTCTCTTCTATCTTCCGTACTTGTGGGAAACATTTCCAGCCCATTCGGGCCGGAAAGCTCTATCGATCAAACGGTTTTACAGAATGTACGTCTGTACGTCCGGGTCTTTGCGGTCGAGATAATGAATGGACTGAATGCGGCGAATGGTGCGGGATTTGCCGCGGATCAGCAGGGTTTCAGTGGTGGCCATGTTTCCCTTGCGGGTGATGCCATCCAGCAGATCGCCTTTGGTGATGCCGGTTGCGGAGAAGACCACGTTATCGCTGCGAGCCATCTCGTTCAGCGCGAGCACTTTATAGGCCTCGATGCCCATCGCCGCACAGCGCGCCAGTTCGTCTTCACCAATGCGAAGGTTCTCGTCGCTGTCGCCTTTGACCTCATGGCGTGGCAGCAGACGCGCCTGCATATCGCCGTCCAGCGCGCGGATCACTGCCGCAGAGACCACACCTTCCGGCGCGCCGCCGATGCCGTAAAGCACGTCGACCTCGCTGTCCGGCATGCAGGTCAGAATAGAGGCGGCAACGTCGCCATCAGGAATGGCAAATACGCGCACGCCGAGTGCTTGCAGATAAGCGATGGTGGCGTCGTGGCGCGGTTTCGCCAGGATGGTCACGGTGAGTTCGTTGAGCGGTTTACCCAGCGCCGCTGCGATATTGCGCAGGTTGGCATCCAGCGGCAGGCTAAGGTCGATAGCGCCTTTAGCACCAGGACCGACAATCAGTTTTTCCATGTACATATCTGGCGCGTTGAGGAAGCAGCCCTTATCGCCCACCGCCAGCACCGCCAGCGCGTTGGCCTGGCCCATCGCCGTCATGCGCGTGCCTTCGATCGGGTCGACCGCGATATCCACCGCATCGCCTTTGCCCGTCCCGACTTTTTCACCGATGTAGAGCATCGGGGCTTCGTCGATTTCGCCTTCGCCAATGACGATAGTGCCATCGATATTGACCTGATTAAGCACAATGCGCATGGCGTGGACGGCTGCGCCGTCTGCGGTATTTTTGTCGCCACGGCCCAACCACTTGTAGCCTGCGAGGGCGGCAGCTTCGGTGACGCGGGAAAACTCGATAGCAAGTTCACGTTTCATGAGGTACTCGTACAATCATAAGGAATTGCACGAAGTTTATCACAGAGTGGGGAGGGGGAGGGGTGGTGCGGTCTGAGCCCCTCACCCCGGCCCTCTCCCCAAAGGGGAGAGGGTTAGGGTGAGGGGTGAGTCTGTCTTACTCGTCGTGCTCTTCCCATGCCAGGGCACGTTTCACCGCTTTCTTCCAGCCGCTGTAGCGGTAGTTGCGCTCGGTGGTTTCGATGCCTGGACGGAATTCGCGTTCGATCACCGCTTTTTCCTGAAGCTCGTCAAGGTTTTGCCAGAAGCCAACCGCCAGACCTGCCAGATACGCCGCGCCCAGCGCCGTTACTTCTCGCACCTCAGGACGTTCAACGCGGGTACCCAGAATGTCGGACTGGAACTGCATCAGGAAGTTATTGGCTACCGCACCGCCGTCCACGCGCAAGGCGTGCAGACGAATGCCGGAGTCCGCCTGCATCGCTTCCAGCACGTCGCGCGTCTGGTAGGCGATGGATTCCAGGGTCGCACGAATAATGTGGTTTGAGTTCACACCGCGCGTCAGGCCGAAAATCGCGCCGCGGGCGTACGGATCCCAGTACGGTGCGCCCAGACCGGTAAACGCTGGCACCACGTATACGCCGTTGGTGTCTTTCACTTTGGTCGCGAAGTATTCGGAGTCAAACGCATCGCTGATCAGCTTCATCTCGTCGCGCAGCCACTGAATGGAGGCACCCGCCATGAATACCGCCCCTTCCAGGGCATAGTTCACTTCACCGCGTGGGCCGCAGGCGATGGTGGTCAGCAGACCGTTTTCTGATTTCACCGCTTTCTCGCCGGTGTTCATGAGCATAAAGCAGCCGGTGCCGTAAGTGTTCTTCGCCATCCCTTCCTTGACGCACAGCTGGCCGAACAGCGCCGCCTGCTGGTCACCGGCAATACCGGCGATAGGAATACGGGTGCCGCCTTTACCGCCGATGTTGGTCTGGCCGTATACTTCTGAAGATTTGCGCACGTCTGGCAGCATCGCACGCGGAATGTCCAGCGCGTCCAGCATCTTGTCATCCCACTCCAGAGTGTTGATGTTGAACAGCATGGTGCGCGAGGCGTTGGTGTAGTCGGTGACGTGAACGCGTCCCTGAGTCATCTTCCAGATAAGCCAGGTATCGACGGTGCCAAACAGCAGCTCGCCGCGTCGTGCACGCTCGCGTGAACCTTCCACGTGGTCGAGGATCCACTTCACTTTGGTGCCGGAGAAATAGGGGTCAATGACCAGACCGGTTGTACTGCGCACGTACTCTTCCATTCCGTCGCGCTTCAGTTTTTCGCAGATCTCTGAGGTGCGGCGGCACTGCCAGACAATGGCGTTGTAGATGGGCTTACCGGTTTCGCGCTCCCAGACAACGGTGGTTTCACGCTGGTTGGTGATACCGATAGCGGCAATCTCGTCAGAACTGATGTCGGCTTTCGCCAGCACTTCCACCAGCGTGGAGCTTTGTGATGCCCAGATCTCCATCGGGTCGTGTTCAACCCAGCCTGGACGCGGATAGATTTGCTCAAATTCGCGTTGAGACACGCTGACAATGTTCGCGTCATGATCCATTACGACAGCGCGGGAGCTGGTAGTGCCCTGGTCGAGCGCAACGATATATTTTTTTTCGGTCATGGTATGTGTCCCGTAGTCAGATTACAGCGAAGCTTTTTGTTGTGTGGTGGAAGTCGACTCTTTTTCCTCTTCCACACAGGTGTCGCACGGTAAGTGGCGACCAATTAATTTGCGATAGCCGAATGCGCCCAGCGCTGCCCCTACGATTGGCCCGAACAGCGGTACCAGGAAGTAAGGAATGTCTTTGCCGCCGGTAAAGGCGACATCGCCCCATCCTGCAAAGAAGGCGAAGGTTTTTGGACCCAGGTCACGCGCCGGATTCATCGCAAAGCCGGTCAGCGGACCCATGGATGCGCCAATTACCGCAATCAGAAGGCCAATCAAAAGTGGTGCCAGCGGGCCGCGCGGAATGCCGTTTCCGTCGTCGCCCAGCGCCATAATGACGCCCATCAGAATAGCGGTAATCACCATTTCAACTGCGAACGCCTGCACAAAATTAATATGCGGATTCGGATACGTTGAGAAAATGCCTGCCAGATCCAGGCTTTCGACACTGCCACGCACCATATGATGCGTCTGTTCGAAGTCGGTGAAAAGATTGTAATAAAGCCCGTAAACTAACGCCGCTGCGCAAAAGGCGCCGGCAAATTGTGAAATGATGAAAGGGACAACTTTGCGTCCGTCAAAGCACGCGAATAGCCACAACGCGATGGTCACCGCCGGGTTAAGATGTGCGCCGGAAACCCCTGCGGTCAGGTAGATGGCCATCGCCACGCCCAAACCCCAGATAATACTGATTTCCCACTGACCAAAACTGGCACCCGCCACTTTCAGTGCAGCGACACAGCCTACTCCGAAGAATATCAACAACCCGGTACCCAGGAACTCGGCAATGCACTGGCCTTTTAAGGTTGATGTCTGACTCATAATCGGAATCCTGCAAAAGAGTAATGTTTATTGTTTGCGTGACCGCCCGTGACAGCCACGATGCCCTGTAGACATAGTGTTAATTTATCGTTAACGAGCACAAACGAGAAATATCGAAATCAAAATGTGTGGTCTGTGTCAATAAAATGAGCGTTTTCGCGCCATAAAGCGCGTTTTTGCATCAGCGGTATAATGTGAGCTGAATCATTTCATTAACTAAAGAGTTAACAATTTAGGGGTATATGCCGCGAACGCACCAGGACCAGACCTAAAAGTGTTGCAAACCGCGATCTGCGCGGTGTGTCGCTGGACACAGAGCGCCGCGCTCCATACAATCGACGGTATATGTCGTGCGCGTTTACGTTAAAGCGTCGCCTTGCAATTCAGGAGAGGTAGCATCATGTCTTTAGAAGTGTTTGAGAAACTGGAATCGAAAGTACAGCAGGCGATCGACACCATCACCCTGCTGCAGATGGAAATTGAAGAGCTGAAAGAGAAAAACAACTCCCTGTCCCAGGAAGTTCAGAATGCTCAGCACAGCCGTGAAGAACTGGAGCGCGAAAACAACCAGCTCCGCGAACAGCAGAACGGCTGGCAGGATCGCCTGCAGGCACTGCTGGGACGTATGGAAGAAGTCTGATTTCCTTTGGGAATGAATTGAGTAGGCCGGGTAAGGCGAAGCCGCCACCCGGCTTTTTTATGGTTATTGCTCACGGATTTCAACCATAAAAAAGGCCGCCAGAGGCGGCCTTAACGCTACTTGTCCTGCGCTGTCGTAGCAAAAGCAACAAACCCAACAGGTTCATCGCTCTTTACAACGAGTACGCTGGCGACAATGAACGCGATACATAAATAGCGTTTCATTATGCGGTCCCTGCTGCTCACCGCTCCACCGTTCACCACCGGTGATAAGTCGGTGGACACAAGCCCGGTTAAAGGTTGCTTTACGGTGGTGAATACACCTTTCCCTGGACCGATGCCCATTTGCGAGATGGCGGAAAGGGACACAGCATCATAATGAGCAACAGCTGCGGAGTTAAGGTTTCCACACATAATTAGGAATTCATAAAGGGTCGACAGGGGTTACCTGAGGAATGAATCAGGGTAAGATAAAAATCCTGGTTAAAGGTTGCAATATCACCCAACGGACCGCGAATCCCGAGGGACAAAAAAACCGCCACATTGCTGTTGGCGGTTTTTTTATGCATCTCGCTTATCGATTAACTACTCAATGTCCAGCGCATCCTCGGAAAGGATAATGCCGGTATTGTCAGCATAAAGGTGGTCGCCCGAGAAGAAGGTCACGCCGCCGAAATTGACGCGCACGTCGCTTTCGCCGATGCCGTCGCCCGCTGCGCCTACCGGTATGGCCGCGATGGCCTGAATCCCGATATCCAGGTCTTCGAGATCGTCCACCTGACGCACGGAGCCGTACACCACAATGCCTTCCCACTCGTTCTGGACGGCAATTCCCGCCAGTTCAGCATCAATTAATGCACGGCGCACGGAACCGCCGCCGTCGACCACCAGAACGCGGCCACGGCCGTTCTCTTCGAGCAGATCGTACAGCAACCCGTTGTCCTCGAAACATTTCACCGTGATGATTTGTCCGCCAAACGACGACCGTCCGCCAAAGTTGGAGAACAGGGGTTCAACGACGTTGACATCTTCCTGGTAGATGTCACAAAGCTCGGAGGTATCGTATTTCATAGGTTTAACGCTCTGTTGCTGCGAATGTGTTCAGTATATCGTGCGAAATGCCTTGTTGGCAAAATCATCAATTGTTAATTGATATTTGTCAGCTAACTCAGCGTCTGGCTTAAGACAATCCCGATGACGAACAGCAGGTTAGTCAGCAATGCGCCTTTTACCGTGCGCTCCAGCATCGGCGGCATGGCAGCCGGGCTCAGTTCACGCATGACATAGCGGGCCTGCTTAAACAGCAGCGGTGCGGCGAGTACAAACAGCCAGCCCCACAGGCTGTGCAGAGAGATCAGATTGAACAGCGCCAGGCAGACCAGCGCGCCGATGAGCAGGCAGGCGTGATAGCGGCGGGCATTCACCGGGCCCAGACGCACGGCCAGCGTGTTCTTACCGTTCTCACGGTCGCTGTCGATGTCGCGCAGGTTATTGATATTCAGCACCGCCGTCGCCAGCAGACCGCAGGCGGTCGCGGGCAGGAACAGGGCGGGGATCACCGTATGCGCCTGCAAGTACCAGCTTCCCATGACGCTCAGCCAGCCGAAGAACACCAGTACGGAGATGTCGCCCAGACCAATATACCCGTAAGGACGCGTCCCGACGGTATAGGTAATTGCTGCAATAATGGCGAGCAAGCCCAGCACCAGGAAGCCAATGAAATCGCTGGTGGTTTTCGAGGCGACCGTCACCAGCGCCAGGCCGGACAGGCAAATCAACACCACGGTGATAATCAGCGCCCGCTTCATCTGTGCCTGGGTAATTACCCCTTTTTGCATCCCGCGCAGCGGCCCGATACGATCAGGTTTATCGCTGCCTTTTACCGCATCGCCGTAATCATTGGCGAGATTAGAGAGGATTTGCAGTAGCCCGGCGGTGACAAGCGCCAGACCAGCCACCAGGGGATCGAAATGCCCCTGCCACCAGGCAAGTGCGGTACCGACGATAATGGCGGCAAAAGCCAGAGGAAGCGTTTTTGGACGCAGACTTTCGAGCCACGCCTGCGTACGGCTGATATCAGTCATAGTTATTTAGCCAATAAAAATGGGGGCCATAGCCCCCATCAACAGTGATGAAAATGCATTGAACGCGATTATAGAATAAAACGGCTCAGATCTTCATCTGCCACTAACGCATCCAGGTGTTTGCCCACATACTCTGCGTCAATGGTAATTGTTTGACCGTTAAGGTCGCTCGCATCGTAAGAGATATCTTCCACCAGGCGTTCCAGCACGGTGTGCAGACGACGCGCACCGATGTTTTCGGTGGTTTCGTTGACCTGCCATGCGGCCTGAGCGATGCGTTTGATCCCATCGTCGGTGAACTCGATATTCACGCCTTCGGTCGCCATCAACGCTTTGTACTGTACGGTCACAGAAGCGTTTGGCTCAGTCAGGATACGTTCGAAATCTTCAGTGGTCAGCGCCTGCAGCTCAACGCGGATTGGCAGACGACCCTGCAGTTCCGGAATGAGATCGGATGGGCTGGCAACCTGAAACGCACCTGACGCGATAAACAGAATGTGGTCAGTTTTCACCATGCCGTGCTTGGTAGAGACGGTGCAACCTTCCACCAGCGGCAGCAGGTCGCGCTGAACGCCTTCGCGGGAAACATCCGGGCCGGAGCTGTTGCCGCCGCGCTTACAGATTTTGTCGATTTCGTCGATAAACACGATACCGTGCTGCTCAACCGCGTCGATAGCGTCCTGTTTCAGCTCTTCCGGGTTAACCAGCTTCGCGGCTTCTTCTTCAATCAGCAGCTTCATCGCGTCTTTGATTTTCAGCTTACGTGCTTTCTGTTTCTGCCCGCCCAGGTTCTGGAACATGGACTGCAACTGGCTGGTCATCTCTTCCATGCCCGGAGGGGCCATGATTTCAACGCCCATTGGCGCGGCAGCGAGATCGATCTCAATCTCTTTGTCGTCCAGCTCGCCTTCGCGCAGTTTTTTGCGGAATGCCTGACGCGCAGCAGAAGGTTCAGGCTGCTGTTCAGCCTGTCCCCAGTTATTTTTTGCCGGTGGGATCAGCACGTCGAGAATACGCTCTTCGGCCATCTCTTCGGCGCGATAGCGGTTTTTCTCAATCGCCTGGACACGCACCATCTTAATCGCTGAATCGGTCAGGTCGCGGATGATGGAGTCCACTTCTTTACCCACATAGCCCACTTCGGTGAACTTGGTGGCTTCAACTTTGATGAACGGCGCGTTAGCCAGTTTGGCCAGACGACGAGCGATTTCGGTTTTACCCACCCCGGTCGGGCCGATCATCAGAATATTTTTTGGTGTCACTTCGTGGCGGAGCTCTTCGTCGAGCTGCATGCGACGCCAGCGGTTACGTAGTGCGATAGCCACGGAGCGCTTGGCGTTGTCCTGGCCGATAATGTGTTTGTTCAGTTCGCTGACAATTTCGCGTGGGGTCATTTCAGACATGGGCGATCCTTACGCTTTGGAGGTCAATTCTTCGATGGTGTGATTGTGGTTGGTATAGATGCAGATATCACCTGCAATATCCAACGCTTTCACCGCGATATCGCGCGCGTTCATGTCGGTATTTTCCAACAGCGCACGGGCTGCGGCCTGGGCGTACGGGCCGCCAGAGCCGATGGCAATCAGGTCGTTTTCAGGCTGAACCACGTCGCCGTTACCGGTGATGATCAGCGAGGCGTTTTCGTCAGCCACGGCCAGCAGTGCTTCGAGCTTGCGCAGCATGCGGTCGGTACGCCAGTCTTTTGCCAGCTCAACGGCGGCTTTCACCAGATGACCCTGATGCATTTCCAGTTTGCGTTCAAACAGTTCAAACAGCGTGAAGGCATCAGCCGTGCCGCCTGCGAAACCGGCGATCACTTTGTCGTTATAAAGACGACGTACTTTCTTCACGTTGCCTTTCATGACGGTATTACCCAGCGTGGCCTGGCCATCACCGGCAATTACCACCTGGCCGTTACGGCGTACACTTACTATTGTTGTCACGAGCAGACCCCCTGGTTACAGATTCGGGAAACAGAAGCCCTGAGCCTGTGCTCAGGGCTGAATTAAATGATAGATGGGGGGGATTTTGGGGGTTTCAACCCCCGGAGGCGAGTCGAATGCAGTTTGTGTGGCCAGCCACTTTCAAACGGGAAATGGTGCCGTCTGCGTTTTCTTTGCCTTTGACCGGTCCAATCACCACGCGATTCCAGCCGTTATTGGTGGTAATGCGTGAGTCAAATCCTTCAAATGCCAGCTGAGCTCGCACCGTTTCTGCCTGTTCGGCGCCTTTAAACGAACCGCACTGAACCATCCAGCGGCGTTCATCTTTTTTCTCAGCCGTCTGCTTTGGTGCCTCGGTCTCTTTAGTGACCGGCGCAGCCTGCTGCGTTTTTGGCTGTTGCGCAGTGGTATGTGCAGGCGTCTGCAACAGATCCTGATACGGCTGTGCTGTTTGCTTCTGCGGCTGGGCTTTCGGCTGCTGCTGAACAGGCTGCGTTTGTACGGTACGCGTCTGCTGCTGCGGTTGTGTACGCGGCTGTTGTACCGGCTGCGTCTGCGTCCACTGCTGCTGTTGCGTTTGCTGCTGTGCCTGACGCTGGCGCTGCAACGTTTGCTGACGCTGCGCCGGGGTTTGTTCGTTCCACGGTACTTCGTTCAACTGCGTAGGCTGCTGGCGCATGTCCGCCTGCATCTGAGCGAGCAACTGGCGCTGTTCGTCCGTCAGCTGATCGGCATTCTTCACTTCACCCCCGGCAGAAGGCTCGGTAGGCGCACGTACGCCAGGCTGGCGGCTTTCCAGCTCTTTAATGTAGCGCCAGCGCTCTTCAGGCTTCGGAGGAAGGCCGTTGCCGACGACCTTGTTACCCTGAAGGGCTTCAGACTCTTCTTTTTTATGATGCGTAATGAAGTAGAGGCCGCCAATAAAGGCCACCAGCACAGCCGCAGCAATGGCGACCATGGCTGGGGAGACAGCAGACAGGCTACGTTGCTTGCTTTTTGAACTACTCTTTTTGCGTCGCGAAGGTGCCGGCTGGCCGCGACGTACATAATCTCGTTGTGCCACTATCGTTTCGCTGTATTTATTCGTTCGTCAGCCCGCCATGTTACTTAAGCGACGGGGCTTTGACCAGATAAGGGTGTCGAAAGGTATTTACTTTAAGTTAATGCCTGGGTAGAGCCGCGCACAATCAGCTCACAATCCAGTAGTCGTGACCCACTGCTAACTGTTTGACCGTGCAGCTGATCCAGCAAAAGCAGCATCGCTTCCCGGCCAATGTCATACCGCGGCTGCGAAACAGTCGAAAGCGGCGGATCGCAAAACTCCGAAAGCGAAATATTATCAAAACCGATTATCGACAGGTCCTTTGGCACGCGCAGGCCGTGACGTTTGGCGTAGGATAACGCCCCCAGCGCCATCACGTCGCTGTGGCAGAAGACCGCGGTAGGTGGTTCTGGCAAGGCAAGCAATTTTTCCAGCGCCTGCCCGCCCGCTTCAAAGGTGAAATCACCGCGCGCAATGTAGTGCGGATCGACAACAGCCCCGGTACGGCGAAGCGCCTGAACGTAGCCCTGCAACCGGTAATGACACAGCGGCATCTCTTCTGGTCCGGCAATACAACCGATACGCTTATGCCCCAGCTCCTGAAGATAGTTCACGGCGTTGAACGCGGCGGTGAGGTTATCGATATGAACGGTCGGCAGCTCCAGCTCCGGCGCGAATTCGTTCGCCATGACCATTGGCGGTAAATTGCGCTGTTCTTCAATGCTGGCATCAAACGGCAGGCGTGAGCCAAGCAGCAGCATGCCATCAATCTGCTTGGTGATGATCAGGTCGATGAACGTTTTTTCCTGCTGGTTCTGGTGGGCACAATCACCAATCAGCACCAGATAGCCCTGGGCGGCGGCCGTGACCTCAATGCCGCGGATGATTTCGCTGAAGAAGGGATCGCAGATGTCCGGCACGATCACCAGGATGGTGCGGGATTCGTTGCGTTTAACGTTGCGCCCCATGGCTTGCGGGAAATAACCGACCTCAAGCGCCGCCTTTTCAACCCGGTTTCGGGTCGCCTGGGAGACTTTGTCAGGGTTCATCAATGCGCGGGACACGGTTGCTGTTGAGACTTGTGCTTTCTCGGCAACGTCTTTCATGGTCGCCGAGGCAACCTCTTTCCTGGACTTCAACGTCTTCTCCTCGCCTGAACACCGAACTGCGGACCGCACCATTTTTACAGATAGTTAATGGAATCGGTTACAGAATTTTCATAAAAAGTGTGAGGCGCATTAAATTTTTCGATCCGTCTTCAGCCTTCAATCGGATCGACGTCCAGAACCCACTTCACTTTTCGCGCTTCCGGCAGGGTATTAATCAGCGCCAGCGTGCCGCTGACGATCTGCTGTAAACGGATACGCGAAGGGTGCTGAAGTAAGAGTTGCCAGCGGAAACGGCCGCCGCGTTTCGGGGCGAGCGCGGGTACCGGGCCTAAAATCCACAGCTGATTATCCACCAGTGGGCTGGCCTGCAGGAGATTTCTCAGCTGTTGCAGGAATAGCGGCGCCTGCTGGTTGTTATGATCTTCCGCACGGATGATGACGTGGCTGGTCCACGGAGGAAGCTGCATCGTCTGACGTTCGGCCAGCGCCTGGTCCGCGAAGGCGTCATAGCCTTTGTGCAGCAGCGTTTGCAGCAGCGGGTGCTCAGGATGGTGCGTTTGCAGCACTACTTCGCCCTGCTTACCCGCTCGACCGGCGCGACCAGCAACCTGGGTATAAAGCTGTGCGAAACGCTCGGCGGAGCGAAAATCCGCGGAGAACAGCGCGCCGTCGACGTCCAGCAGGGCGACCAGCGTCACGTCCGGGAAGTGATGCCCTTTCGCCAGCATTTGAGTGCCAATCAGTATGCGCGCGCCGCCGCGATGCACTTCCGCCAGCTGCTGCTCCAGTGCCCCTTTGCGGCTGGTGGTGTCCCTGTCGATACGCGAAATGGGCACATCAGGGAAGAACGGCGCCAGCGCCTGTTCGAGCTGCTCCGTCCCCAGACCCACCGGCACGATGTGCGTTGAGCCGCAGGACGGGCACTGACGGGGTACCGGACGCTGGCTGTCGCAGTGGTGGCAGCGTAAATGGCGCTGAGCCTGGTGGAAGGTGTAGTAGTGATCGCAGCGCGGGCACTCGGCAATCCAGCCGCAGTCGTGGCACAGCAACGCAGGCGCGAAGCCGCGGCGGTTCAGGAACAGGATCACCTGGTTGCCCGCCTGCAAATGTTGGCGCATGCGGTTAGTCAGCGCAGGCGCTAACCCGGCCTGCACCTGCTGGCCTTTCAGATCCAGCACATGCTGAATGGCCGGACGGGCATTTCCCGCGCGGCGCGTCAGGCGCAGCATGTGGTATTTACGCTGGCGAACGTTGTGCAGCGTTTCAAGCGCGGGGGTGGCGGACCCCAGAATAATGGGGATTTGCTCGCTGTGGGCGCGGTACACGGCTAAGTCGCGGGCGTGATAGCGCCAGCCTTCCTGCTGTTTATAGGAGCTGTCATGCTCTTCATCGATCACGATAACGCCGAGATTTTTAAACGGCGTAAAGAGTGAGGAACGGGTGCCAATCACAATCGCCGCTTCGCCGTTTTTCGCTTTCAGCCAGGCGCTGAGGCGCTCGCTGTCGTTCAGGCCGGAGTGCAGAACCTCAACGGGCGCATTAAAGCGTTCACGGAAACGGGCGATGGTTTGCGGCGTCAGGCCGATTTCCGGCACCATTACCAGCGCCTGTTTGCCCTGTGCGAGCACGTTTTCCAGTACGCTCAGATACACTTCGGTTTTACCGGAGCCGGTGACGCCCGCCAGCAGCCAGGCGGAGAAACGATCGGCGGCGCTGTGAATCGCGCCCACGGCGGTGGCCTGCTCGGTATTCAGACGCAGGCGATCGCCCGAGACGGAAAAGCCGTCGCGCCAGTCGTGAAGGGCAGGTGCTTCGCTGGCCAGCTCGCTCAGCCCTTTCTTCCTTAATGCCTGCAACGCGGTTTCGCTCACCTCGAGCTCGTCGACCTGATGGCGCCAGATTTTCCCCTGGCGTAGCGCGGCCAACGCCTGCTGTTGTTTTTGCGAGCGCTTCAGGCTGTTAATGTCGACCGCCTGACCCTGCTCGGTGGCAAACCAGTACCACATTGGCGCATGGCTGGCGCGCTTACCCTGACGCAGCATAATCGGCAGGGCGTGGAACAATACGTCGCCAATAGGATGGTGATAATAATCTGCCGCCCACAACAGCAGTCGCCAGGTGCTTTGAGAGTAAACAGGTTCATCGTCCAGCACTTCAACGATCGATTTCAGCTCGGTAAGCGGCAGCTCGCTTTTATCGCTGATGGAGACGACGATCCCCACGCGCTGCTGTTTACCGAACGGCACGGTCACGCGACAGCCCGCTTTGGCGCTCATGCTGTCGGGCAGCAGGTAGTCAAAGGTGCGGGGAAGCGGAACGGGCAGGGCAACGTGAGCGACGGGCATCGAATCTTCCTGACTTGAAAAGTGGCGCGTTAGTATACACATTAGTGAAAGCGGCGTGCGGATCAGTTTGCATACGTTGGTTAAATTCTGTATGATTCGCCGCCTTTGGTGTACTTTACGCCAAAGAACTTACATTCAACATCGCGTGGTGTCTGGCGTTAGGGCTGGAAGAGCGACGCGGCCTTAACTGAGGTTCTCCCATGAAAAAAGATATTCACCCGAAATACGAAATGATTACTGCAAACTGCTCTTGCGGTAACTCTATCCAGATCCGCTCTACCGTGGGTCACGATCTGAACCTGGACGTGTGCGGCAAATGCCACCCGTTCTACACTGGTAAGCAGCGTGATGTTGCAACCGGTGGCCGTGTTGACCGCTTCAACAAGCGTTTCAGCATCCCGGGCGCTAAATAAGTTTCCCGAAAAAAAGGCACCGCAAGGTGCCTTTTTTGTATCCGCTTATCAGTATTCCCACGTATCCGGGTCGATACCCAGTTCACGCATGATCACCTTCGCCTCTTCTGGAATTTCGTCACTGCGCTCTTTGCGCAGATCGTCATCGTTCGGCAACGGTTGGCCGGTAAACGCATGCAGGAACGCTTCGCACAGCAGTTCGCTATTGGTGGCGTGACGCAGGTTGTTCACCTGACGACGCGTACGTTCATCGGTGAGGATCTTCAACACCTTCAGAGGAATGGACACCGTGATTTTCTTGACTTGCTCACTCTTCTTACCGTGCTCAGCGTATGGGCTGATATATTCGCCGCTCCATTCAGCCATGAGATACCTTTAATCCTCTCAGTCATTAATCTAAAGGTGCAAAACCGGTAACCATCAGTTTTGAACCGTAATCTTTCGTAGTTTACCGTAGAGACGATACCGAGGCACGGATATTGCCGCTGTAGCGTGTCCTAAAGCATATAATTTTAACGGCTATTTGCGCATTGCTCAATCTATACGCAAAGAAGTTTAGATGTCCAGATGTATTGACGTCCATACTTTCAATGTTTACTCTGGTGCCTGACTTTTCACCTCATTCGCCAGGAAGCCTCACCATGACGCGTAAACAGGCCACCATCGCAGTGCGTAGCGGATTGAATGATGACGAGCAGTACGGCTGCGTTGTCCCGCCAATTCATCTCTCCAGCACCTATAATTTCACCGGATTTAATGAACCTCGCGCGCATGACTACTCGCGTCGCGGCAATCCTACGCGTGACGTCACCCAGCGCGCGCTGGCGGAACTGGAAGGCGGCGCAGGTGCGGTATTAACCAATACCGGCATGTCTGCCATTCATCTGGTGACCACGGTGTTCCTGAAACCTGGCGATCTGCTGGTGGCGCCGCACGACTGCTACGGCGGCAGCTATCGTCTGTTTGATAGCCTGGCGAAACGTGGCTGCTACCGCGTGTTGTTTATCGATCAAAACGACGAACAGGCGCTGAAACAGGCGTTAGCCGAACAGCCGAAGCTGGTTCTGGTGGAAAGTCCAAGCAATCCATTGTTGCGCGTAGTCGATATTGCGAAAATTTGTCAGCTCGCAAGGGATGCGGGAGCGATAAGTGTAGTGGATAATACGTTCCTCAGTCCGGCCCTTCAGAACCCACTGGCACTGGGTGCCGATCTGGTGTTGCATTCATGCACGAAATATCTGAACGGCCATTCTGACGTGGTAGCGGGTGTGGTGATTGCCAAAGATCCTGATGTTGTCACTGAACTGGCATGGTGGGCCAATAACATTGGCGTCACCGCGGGCGCGTTCGACAGCTATTTGCTGCTGCGTGGTATCCGCACCCTGTCACCGCGTATGGACGTGGCGCAGCGTAATGCCCAGGCGATCGTGGATTTCCTGAAAACCCAGCCGCTGGTGAAGAAGCTTTATCACCCGTCGCTGCCGGAAAACCAGGGGCACGAGATTGCCGCGCGCCAACAGAAAGGATTTGGCGCGATGTTAAGTTTTGAACTGGACGGTGACGAGCAAACGCTGCGTCGCTTCCTGAGCGGGTTGTCATTGTTTACGCTGGCGGAATCCTTAGGGGGAGTTGAAAGCTTGATCTCCCACGCCGCAACCATGACGCACGCAGGTATGGCACCCGAAGCACGTGCCGCCGCCGGGATTTCCGAGACGCTGCTGCGTATCTCGACCGGTATTGAAGATTCTGAAGATTTAATTGCCGATCTGGAAAATGGCTTCCGGGTCGCAGCCAAGGGGTAATCATGAGTGTGATAGCGCAGGCAGGGGCGAAGGGTCGTCAGCTGCACAAGTTTGGTGGTAGTAGTCTTGCTGATGTGAAATGTTATCTGCGTGTCGCAGGGATCATGACCGAGTATTCACAGCCGGGGGACATGATGGTTGTCTCTGCGGCGGGCAGCACCACCAACCAGCTGATTAGCTGGCTGAAACTGAGCCAGACCGATCGCCTCTCTGCGCATCAGGTGCAACAGTCCTTACGTCGTTACCAGAGTGAACTGATTGCCGGTTTGCTGCCTGCGGACGTGGCGGACGGACTGATAAGCGCCTTTACTCACGACCTTGAGCGTCTGGCAGCTCTGCTGGACAGCGGCATTACCGATGCGGTGTATGCGGAAGTGGTTGGCCATGGTGAAGTGTGGTCTGCGCGCCTGATGGCCGCCGTGCTGCAACATCTTGGCGTGGAAGCCGCCTGGCTCGACGCGCGTGATTTCCTGCGTGCCGAACGCGCCGCACAGCCGCAGGTGGACGAAGGGTTGTCCTACCCGCTGCTGCAACAGCTGCTGGTGCAACATCCGGGTAAACGTATTGTGGTGACCGGCTTTATCAGTCGCAGCAACGCAGGTGAAACCGTACTGCTGGGCCGTAACGGCTCTGACTACTCGGCAACGCAGATTGGCGCCCTGGCGGGCGTGTCCCGCGTCACCATCTGGAGCGACGTGGCCGGTGTCTACAGCGCGGACCCGCGCAAAGTAAAAGATGCCTGCCTGCTGCCGCTGCTGCGTCTCGACGAAGCGAGCGAGCTGGCGCGTCTGGCGGCACCAGTGCTGCACGCGCGCACGCTACAGCCGGTTTCCGGCAGCGACATCGACCTGCAACTACGCTGTAGCTACACGCCGGATCAGGGTTCCACTCGCATCGAGCGCGTGCTGGCATCCGGTACGGGCGCGCGCATTGTCACCAGCCACGATGACATCTGCCTGATTGAGTTCCAGGTGCCTGCGGGCCAGGATTTCAAACTGGCGCACAAAGATATCGACACCATCCTGAAACGTGCCCAGGTGCGTCCGCTGGCCGTTGGCGTGCATAACGATCGCCAGCTGTTGCAGTTCTGCTATACCGCTGAAGTGGTGGACAGCGCCCTGAAGATTCTGGATGAAGCGGGACTGCCGGGCGAGCTTCGCCTGCGTCAGGGACTGGCGCTGGTGGCAATGGTGGGCGCGGGCGTCACCCGTAACCCGCTGCACTGCCACCGCTTCTGGCAGCAGCTGAAAGGGCAGCCGGTGGAGTTCACCTGGCAGTCGGAAGAGGGCATCAGCCTGGTTGCCGTTCTGCGCAAGGGGCCAACCGAAAGCCTGATTCAGGGTCTGCACACCTCCCTGTTCCGCGCGGAAAAACGCATCGGCCTGGTACTGTTCGGGAAAGGGAATATCGGTTCCCGCTGGCTGGAGCTGTTCGCCCGCGAGCAGGTAACGCTTTCGGCGCGTACCGGGTTTGAATTTATTCTGGCAGGGGTGGTGGACAGCCGCCGCAGCCTGCTGAACTACGAAGGGCTGGACGCCAGCCGGGCGCTGGCCTTCTTTAACGATGAAGCGGTTGAGCAGGATGAAGAGTCGCTGTTCCTGTGGATGCGCGCGCACCCGTACGACGATCTGGTGGTGCTGGACGTTACCGCCAGCGAGCAGCTGGCCGATCAGTATCTGGATTTTGCCAGCCACGGGTTCCACGTCATCAGCGCCAACAAGCTGGCGGGAGCGAGCAGCACTGATAAATATCGCCAGATCCACGACGCGTTCGAAAAAACGGGTCGTCACTGGCTGTATAACGCCACCGTTGGCGCAGGTCTGCCGGTTAACCATACCGTGCGCGATCTGATTGATAGCGGCGACAGCATTCTGGCGCTGAGCGGGATCTTCTCCGGCACGCTCTCCTGGCTGTTCCTGCAATTTGACGGCACCGTGCCGTTCACCGACCTGGTGGATCAGGCGTGGCAGCAGGGCTTAACCGAGCCGGATCCGCGCGTTGACCTTGCCGGTAAAGACGTGATGCGCAAGCTGGTGATCCTGGCGCGTGAAGCGGGCTACGACATTGAGCCTGGCCAGGTTCGCGTTGAGTCTCTGGTGCCTGCGGGCTGCGAGGAAGGATCTGTCGATCACTTCTTTGAGAACGGCGACGAGCTGAACGAGCAGATGGTGCAACGTCTGGAAGCGGCAAACGAGATGGGCCTGGTGCTGCGTTACGTGGCGCGCTTCGAGGCGAACGGTAAAGCGCGCGTGGGCGTGGAGGCGGTACGTCCTGAACATCCGCTGGCGGCGCTGCTGCCGTGCGATAACGTCTTCGCCATCGAAAGCCGCTGGTACCGCGATAACCCGCTGGTGATCCGTGGCCCGGGTGCGGGGCGCGATGTGACCGCCGGAGCCATTCAGTCCGACATTAATCGCCTGGCTAAGCTACTGTAACCCCTCACCCTAACCCTCTCCCCTTAGGGGAGAGGGGACTGCTCGGTGCGGTCTTTCCCCCCTCGCCCCTTTGGGAAGAGGGCTGGGGTGAGGGGCCTTCTCACCCCCCATCATGAACGCCCTTCATCTTCCCTGAACAAACCTCACCGTTAATGTTGATTATTTCTGTTGACGTCATCCCGCTTTTCCGTCATTTTTACATCTGGACGTCTAAACGTATAGAAGTTCACAACACAACAAACAATGACACGCGAAAGATAGAGGTAAGGTATGAGCTTTTTTCACGCCAACCAGCGGGAAGCCCTGAATCAGAGCCTGGCCGAAGTAAACGGCCAGATTAACGTCTCTTTTGAATTTTTCCCGCCGCGCACCAGTGAAATGGAGCAAACCCTGTGGAGCTCTATCGATCGCCTGAGCAGCCTGAAGCCGAAGTTCGTCTCCGTAACCTACGGCGCCAACTCCGGTGAGCGTGACCGCACGCACAGCATCATTAAGGGCATTAAAGACCGAACCGGTCTGGAAGCGGCACCGCACCTCACCTGTATCGACGCCACCCCTGATGAACTGCGCGCGATTGCTCAGGACTACTGGAACAACGGCATTCGTCATATCGTTGCCCTGCGCGGCGACCTGCCGCCGGGGAGCGGTAAGCCGGACATGTACGCCACCGATCTGGTTGCCCTGCTGAAAGACGTTGCTGACTTTGATATTTCCGTTGCCGCTTACCCGGAAGTTCACCCGGAAGCGAAAAGCGCCCAGGCGGATCTGCTTAACCTGAAGCGTAAGGTGGACGCAGGTGCCAATCGCGCCATTACTCAGTTCTTCTTTGATGTGGAAAGCTACCTGCGCTTTCGCGACCGCTGCGTCTCGGCGGGTATTGATGTCGAAATCATCCCTGGCATTCTGCCGGTCTCGAACTTCAAACAGGCGAAGAAATTCGCAGATATGACCAACGTGCGCATTCCGCTGTGGATGTCCAAAATGTACGAAGGGCTGGACGACGATCCGGAAACCCGTAAGCTGGTGGGGGCCAATATCGCGATGGATATGGTGAAGATTTTAAGCCGTGAAGGGGTGAAGGATTTCCACTTCTATACGCTTAACCGCGCGGAGATGAGTTACGCCATTTGCCATACGCTGGGTGTCCGCCCGGAGTTATAAAGTAAAAAACCCTCATAAAGTGAGGGTTTTTTACTCGAACAGAAAGTTAAAAGGTATTAGCTATCGAATCTGTGGATTAATTCAACTATCTCTTATCGCTAGTGGTGTATATCGTAACGGTAACACTGTAAAGGGAGCATAGCGATGAGCATGTCAGACGAGACCAATAACGCGGCATCCGCCGGCAAATGTCCGTTCCACCAGGGCGGCGTCGATCACAGCGCGGGTGCAGGTACCGGCAGCAAAGAGTGGTGGCCTAAACAACTCCGCATCGATTTACTTAATCAACACTCCAGCCGTTCAAACCCTCTGGGTGAAGACTTCGACTACCGCAAAGAATTCAGTAAGCTCGACTATTCCGCCCTTAAGGGCGATCTCAAAGCACTGTTAACCGACTCACAACCGTGGTGGCCTGCCGACTGGGGCAGCTATGCGGGCCTGTTTATCCGTATGGCCTGGCACGGTGCGGGTACCTATCGCTCCGTTGATGGTCGCGGCGGTGCCGGTCGCGGTCAGCAGCGTTTTGCGCCGCTGAACTCCTGGCCTGACAACGTCAGCCTGGATAAGGCTCGCCGTCTGCTGTGGCCAATTAAGCAAAAATACGGACAAAAAATCTCCTGGGCCGACCTGTTTATCCTCGCGGGTAACGTGGCGCTGGAGAACTCCGGCTTCCGCACCTTTGGTTTCGGTGCCGGGCGTGAAGACGTCTGGGAACCGGATCTGGACGTGAACTGGGGCGATGAAAAAGCCTGGCTGACTCACCGTGACCCGGAAGCGCTGGCGAAGCGCCCGCTGGCCGCCACAGAAATGGGCCTGATTTACGTTAACCCGGAAGGGCCAAACGCCAGTGGTGAACCGCTGTCTGCGGCGGCGGCGATCCGCGCTACCTTTGGCAACATGGGCATGAATGACGAAGAGACCGTTGCGCTTATTGCAGGCGGCCATACGCTCGGTAAAACGCACGGTGCAGGCGAAGCCACGCACGTGGGCACTGACCCTGAAGCGTCGCCTATTGAAGCGCAGGGCCTGGGCTGGGCCAGCACGCACGGCACCGGTATTGGCGCTGACGCCATCACCTCCGGGCTGGAAGTTATCTGGTCTCAAACCCCAACCCAGTGGAGCAACTATTTCTTCGAGAACCTGTTCAAATACGAATGGGTGCAGACGCGTAGCCCGGCGGGCGCAATTCAGTTTGAAGCCGTGGATGCGCCGGAAATTATGCCTGACCCGTTCGACCCGTCGAAAAAACGCAAGCCAACCATGCTGGTCACCGACCTGACGCTGCGTTTTGATCCGGAATTCGAGAAAATTTCCCGTCGTTTCCTGAACGATCCGCAGGCCTTCAACGAAGCCTTTGCGCGCGCGTGGTTCAAGCTGACCCACCGCGATATGGGGCCAAAAGCGCGGTACATCGGCCCGGAAGTACCGAAAGAAGATCTGATTTGGCAGGATCCGCTGCCTCAGCCAGTGTTCCATCCGACGCAGGAAGATATTGAAAGCCTGAAAGCGGAAATCGCGGCCTCGGGTCTCTCCGTGAGCGAGCTGGTTTCCGTGGCCTGGGCGTCGGCATCGACCTTCCGCGGCGGCGACAAGCGTGGCGGCGCTAACGGCGCGCGTCTGGCGCTGGCACCTCAGCGCGACTGGGACGTTAACGCCGCGGCGGTGCGGGCATTACCGGCTCTGGAAGCGATCCAGCGCACCACCAACAAAGCGTCACTGGCCGATATCATTGTGCTGGCGGGTGTCGTGGGCGTTGAGCAGGCGGCGAAAGCGGCAGGCGTTTACGTCAACGTACCGTTCACTCCAGGTCGTGTGGATGCGCGCCAGGATCAGACGGATATCGAGATGTTTAACCTGCTCGAACCGATTGCCGACGGTTTCCGTAACTATCGCGCACAGGTGGATGTGTCCACCACGGAGTCGCTGCTGATCGACAAAGCCCAGCAGTTGACCCTGACCGCGCCGGAACTGACGGTGTTGATCGGCGGTTTGCGCGTACTGGGTGCAAACTTCGATGGCAGCAAGAATGGCGTGTTTACTAACCGCGAGGGCGTGCTGAGCAACGACTTCTTCGTCAATCTGCTGGATATGAACACCCAGTGGAAAGCGACCGACGACTCAAACGAGCTGTTTGCCGGTAGCGATCGCGCCAGCGGGGAAGTGAAATATACCGCCACCCGCGCCGATCTGGTCTTCGGTTCCAACGCTGTCCTCCGCGCGCTGGCCGAAGTTTACGCCAGCAGCGATGCACAAGAGAAGTTTGTCCGCGACTTCGTTGCCGCATGGGCGCGAGTGATGGATTTGGATCGGTTTGACGTGAAGTAACCCTTGTGCCGGGTGGCGGCTACGCCTTACCCGGCCTACAAATTAAAGTGCCATGTAGGCCGGGTAAGCGCAGCGCCACCCGGCTTTTCTATTACTCCCACTCCTGCAAGAATCGCTGTCCATACTGGTCCGCCACCAGCAGCGCCGCATAGACCTGATCCGGCGTTACGCCGCCAGGCATGTTGTGAATGGTTTCCCCTTCGGCACAGGACGCCTCCGCGATCAGCCGCATTTTAGCCGGAATATCCTCTTTGATATTCAGCTGCGCCAGCGTAATTGGCAGCCCGACGCTATGGCACAGCGCCGCAACGGTTTCGATTTCTTCTACCGGCGCGTTCTCCAGTACCAGTTGCGTCAGCGTACCAAATGCCACTTTTTCACCGTGGTAGAAATGGTGCGCATCCGGCACCGCCGTCATGCCATTGTGAATGGCGTGTGCCGCCGCCAGCCCGCCACTTTCAAAGCCCACGCCGCTCAGATAGGTGTTGGCTTCAATAATGCGTTCCAGAGCAGGCGTCACCACGTGTTGTTCCGCCGCCAGCATCGCTTTCTCGCCCTCTTCAACCAGCGTGTTGTAGCACAGTTCAGCCAGCGCTAACGCTGCCTGCGTGCACTTGCCACCCGCCATGGTCGTGGCGCCGCTACGCGAACAGGCGCGCGCTTCAAACCAGGTTGCCAGGGCATCGCCAATCCCGGCGGCCAGCAGGCGCGCAGGTGCGCCCGCCACCACCCTGGTATCGACAATCACCATGTTCGGGTTGTGCGGCAGCATCAGGTAGCGATCGAACTCGCCGCTGTCGGTATAAATCACGGAAAGGGCACTGCACGGCGCATCGGTGGAGGCAATGGTCGGGGCAATAGCCACCGGCACGTCCATAAAGTGCGCCAGCGCTTTGGCGGTATCCAGCGTTTTTCCGCCCCCGATACCCAGCACCGCCAGGCAGTCGGTACTGTCGGCCAGTTTTTTCAGTCGATCGATTTCATTTTGCGAACATTCGCCGCCAAACGGTGCAATTTCGGCATGGAGTCCGGCTTTTTTAAAACTCTGACGCAGGGTTTCTTCGGCAAAACCCAGCACAAATTTATCGCCTACCACCAGCCAGCGAGCCGCCAGCGGCTTCAGGTAGTCGCCGAGACGAGTGAGAACATCAGCGCCCTGGATGTACTTCCCCGGCGATTGAATGATACGGTCCATAACATTTCTCCCTTAGAGGTTGAGGTTACCAAACGCGTTTTTCCAGTCCTGCTCGAACTTCTCTATGGCTGACTCTACCGCTGGCGTGCCGAGCATTTGTTGCGCTACGTCTAAGGGAAGCGTAATTGCCTCACATCCTGCCAACAGGCAATCCAGCGCCTGGCGCGGCGTTTTAAAGCTGGCAGCCAGCACCATGCTCTCTGGCGCATGCTGTTCCAGCAGGGATTGCAGTTCCTGTACCGTGCGAATGCCGTCACCGCCCTGCGCATCGACGCGGTTTACATACGGTGCGACATATTTCGCTCCTGCCAGCGCGGCCAGTAACCCCTGAGCGGCGCTGTAAACGGCGGTTCCCAGCGTGGTAATTCCCTCTTTCTTCAGCGTTTTAATCGCGATGAGCCCCTGTGCAGTGACGGGAATTTTTACCACGATGTCCGGCAGGGCATTGTTCAGCCGTTTTGCTTCCGCCACCATTCCTTCGGCGTCGCGGCTCATGGTTTGGGCAAACAGCCTGCCCTCCGGGCCGATAGCCTGCTGCAGGCGCGGCAACACCTCCCAGACAGATTCGCCGCTGGCGGCTACGATGCTTGGGTTGGTGGTCACGCCCGCAATGGGAAAAATGCGCGCCAGGCGTTCAACTTCTGCCACGTTGGCGGTATCCAGGTACAGTTCCATTATTTTTCCTTAAGTCAGAAAGGTTGAATAAAGGATACGGCGCACCCAGTCGCGGCGAATACAGGTCAATTTTGCCAAATACTGGATAAATGTAATGTCCCTGGCGAAGTGAGAGAGCGATCACAATGCTACTTTTTGGCGATCAGCTGGCTGTGATACTGGCGTCGATATTCGGAAGGGGAACGTTCAGTGTGCTTGCGAAAGAGACGGCAAAAGTAGTTGCTGTCCGTAAATCCGCAGCTTGCAGCGATATCTTTGATTTTAAACTCGTAGCCTTTAAGAAGCTGACGCGCGTGCTCGAGGCGTGTTTGCGTAAGATATTCGTTGAACCCCACGCTGCCTGTTTTTTGAAAAAGATGAGAAAGGTAGTTCGGTGAAATATAAAACGCCTGCGCCACCGATTCACGGGTCAGTGCAGAGGCGTGATGTTCTTCGATGTAGTGACGAATCGCTTCAAATAATGCACGGCTGCGGCTGGCGGTATGGATATCGCTGCCCAGCAGATCGCGACAGTGGCTGAGCAAACTTAATACCACCAGTCTGGCCGTTTCCCGATCGTCTGGCTGCATTTGCAATTCAGCGAGCGTCTGCAAAAGGAATGCGCCCACTCGCGGCCCGCGTCTGGCAACCTGTTGCTGTTGCAAAAGCGTGTTGTCGCGCTCGAGCTGAAGAGTCAGTTGTTGCTTGCCGAAGCTGATGTTGAGCGAAAAGGCGGGTTGAAGCGGAATATTACCGGATGAAAAAAATAACGCTTCGCAGGCCGTATCAAAGCTAAGCACGAGGCAAGGTGACGTTCGGGGGAGCGGTTTAGCCGAAGGGGGGAAATGCACCTGACGCAGCGGCAAGGTGCCGTTGATCAGGTCATTCAGGATGTGGGGGATATCGTGGTGCATGGTGTGGATACCAGGGTATTGCCCGGCGACGCTGGCGCTTGCCGGGCCTACGAAAAGCCTATTGTAGGCCGGGTAAGCGTAAGCGCCACCCGGCAAAACCGATCAACCGGTGTTACGCATCCCCGCCGCAACGCCTGCAATCGTCACCATTAACGCCTGTTCGACGCGTGGATCCGGCTCTTTACCTTCCTCTTCCGCCAGACGCGAACGGTGCAGCAGTTCAGCCTGTAAAACGTTCAGCGGGTCGGTGTAGATGTTACGCAGTTGGATAGACTCGGCGATCCACGGCAGGTCTTCCATCAGGTGGGAGTCATTAGCGATATCCAGCACCACTTTGATGTCGCCTTCCAGCAGCTCGCGTAGCTCTTTACCCAGCGCCCACAGCTCGGGTTTCACCAGACGCTGATCGTAGTATTCCGCCAGCCACAGGTCGGCTTTCGAGAAGACCATCTCCAGCATCCCCAGACGGGTAGAGAAGAATGGCCAGTCGCGGCACATGGTTTCCAGTTCGCTCTGCTTACCGTCTTCCACCACTTTTTGCAGCGCCGCACCGGCACCCAGCCAGGCTGGCAGCATCAGACGGTTTTGCGTCCAGGCAAAGATCCACGGAATGGCGCGCAGGGATTCAACGCCGCCAGTAGGACGACGCTTGGCCGGGCGCGAGCCGAGCGGCAGTTTACCCAGCTCCTGCTCAGGCGTGGCTGAGCGGAAGTAAGGCACAAAGTCTTTGTTTTCACGCACGTAGCCGCGATACAGATCGCAGGAGATGTCAGACAGCTCGTCCATAATCCGGCACCAGGATTCTTTTGGCTCCGGCGGCGGCAGCAGGTTGGCTTCCAGGATCGCACTGGTATAGAGCGACAGGCTGCTGATGGTCACTTCCGGCAGGCCGTACTTGAAGCGGATCATCTCGCCCTGCTCGGTCACGCGCAGTCCGCCTTTCAGGCTTCCTGGTGGTTGGGAGAGCAGCGCCGCGTGTGCAGGCGCACCGCCACGACCAATTGAGCCGCCGCGTCCATGGAACAGGGTCAGTTCAATACCGGCTTTTTCGCAGGTTTTAATTAGCGCATCCTGCGCCTGATACTGCGCCCAGGAGGCTGCCATCACGCCCGCATCTTTCGCGGAGTCGGAATAGCCAATCATCACCATCTGCTTGCCCTGAATAAAGCCGCGATACCAGTCGATGTTCAGCAACTGGGTCATCACGTCGTTGGCGTTGTTCAGGTCGTCGAGAGTCTCAAACAGCGGTGCTACCGGCAGAGCGTAGTCGATGCCCGCTTCTTTCAGCAGAAGGTGAACGCCCAGCACGTCGGACGGGGTCTTCGCCATGGAGATTACATAGGCGGCCACCGATCCTTTCGGGGCATCCACGATCGCTTTACAGGTGTTGAGCACTTCGCGGGTGTCATTGCTTGGCTCCCAATTGCGCGGCAGCAGCGGGCGCTTGGAGTTCAGCTCGCGGATCAGGAACGCCTGTTTGTCGGCTTCGGACCAGCTTTCATAGTCGCCAATGCCGAGATAGCGGGTCAGCTCGCCCAGCGCTTCGGTATGACGGGTGCTTTCCTGACGGACGTCGATACGCACCAGCGGCACGCCGAAACACTTCACGCGGCGCAGGGTGTCGAGCAGTTCGCCATTGGCAATGATGCCCATCCCGCAGGCCTGAAGCGATTTATAACAGGCGTACAGCGGTTCCCAGAGCTGTTCGTTCTGGCTCAGCAGACCTTCCGGCTTCGGCAGGCGCTGGCCTTTCAGGCGCGCTTCCAGCCAGGCCTGCGTGGCCATCAGCTGACCGCGCAGTTTTTTCATCAGGAAACGGTACGGCTCACTGGCACCTTCTTCACCGGCCAGCGCGCGCAGTTCCGGCGTCGCTTCTACCATCGACAGCTCGGAGATCAGCACCTGAATATCTTTCAGGAACAGGTCGGTTGCTTTCCAGCGGCTCAACAACAGGACGTGACGGGTGATTTCCGCCGTCACGTTCGGGTTGCCGTCGCGGTCGCCGCCCATCCAGGAAGTGAAGCGAACCGGCACAAAGTCGACCGGCAGGCGATAGCCCAGATTTTCTTCCAGCTGTTCGTTAAGCTCGCGCAGGTAGTTTGGCACCCCTTCCCACAGGCTGTTTTCCACCACCGCAAAGCCCCATTTGGCTTCGTCGACCGGGCTTGGGCGATGCTTACGAATTTCATCGGTGTGCCAGGACTGAGCAATCAGCTGGCGCAGGCGGCGCATAAGCTGGTTACGTTCGTAGTCGGCAATGTCTTTGTTATCCAACTGCTTCAGACAGTTGTTCACTTCCACCATTTTGTGGATCAGCGTACGACGTGTGATTTCGGTTGGGTGTGCGGTCAGCACCAGCTCCAGCGAAAGGGATTCCACCGCTTTTTTGATGGTCGCTTCGTTGAGGTTGGGCTGGTCTTTGAGTTTACGAAGGGTGCGGGCAATGACTTCCGGGTTGCTGGCCGCTTCGCCTTTTGGCGAAATGCTGTGGTATTGCTCAGCGGTGTTTGCCAGGTTCAGAAACTGGCTGAAGGCGCGGGCAACGGGCAGTAGCTCATCATTAGAGAGGTTCTGCAAGGTGGTGAGCAGCTCCTGACGATTGGCCTCGTTACCGGCGCGGGAAGATTTGGACAGCTTGCGGATGGTTTCAACACGGTCGAGGATGTTCTCCCCCAACGCATCTTTGATGGTATCTCCAAGCACTTTGCCGAGCATACTGACATTACTACGCAACGCGGAATATTGTTCGTTCATAAAAACCCAGTCACCCCATCATTTTTGTTTATGCCCAGGCGAAAATTTTCTGGACATTATTTTGTCATCTCCCTTTATAAAGCCACGTAAAACCCCCGTCGTCAATTGCTGCGAAAACGGTTCAGCAGATGAATAAATGCGGGCAATTTACGAAATTTAATTCGTATTGCGTCAGATAAGAGATGCTTATGGGAATGTGACGAAAATCGCGGGATTTACTCCCCTCACCCTAACCCTCTCCCCAAAGGGGAGAGGGAACTTGAACACCCTCTCGCCTTTGGGGAGAGGGCAGGGTGAGGGGCCGTTTTAATGCCAGCAGAAGTGATGCACAACCTGGGTAATGAGTTCGCGGGTGGGCTTGATGAAGCGGGTTTCGAGATATTCGTCCGGCTGGTGGGCCTGGTTGATGGAGCCAGGGCCCAGAACCAGCGTCGGGCACAGGGTCTGAATAAACGGCGCTTCGGTGCAGTAGTTCACCACGTCGGTTTTCTCTCCGAGCAGTTTTTCCACCACCTGAACCAGCTGGTGGTCAGGCGGGCATTCGTAGCCTGGAATCGGCGGATGCAGTTCGGAGACCGTCAGACGTCCCGGCCAGCGCTCGCTGACCGGGGCCAGCGCTTCGTTCAGTAAGCCATCCAGATCGCTCAGCGTCATACCCGGCAGAGGACGGATATCCATATGCAGTTCGCAGCAGGCGCAGATACGGTTGGACGCATCACCGCCGTGCAGGCTGCCGAGGTTCAGCGTCGGATACGGCACGGTGAACGCCTCGTAGTGATAGCGCTCTTTCAGATCGTCGCGCAGGGTCATGATGCGGCCAATCGCGTCATGCATCAGCTCAATGGCGTTCACGCCGCGCGCCGGATCGCTGGAGTGACCAGACTGGCCCAGCACGCGCACTGCGGTAGAAATATGGCCTTTGTGCGCCCGAATCGGTTGCAGAGAGGTAGGTTCACCGATGATCGCGCAGTCCGGGCGAATCGATGTGTTTTCAGAGAAATACCGTGCGCCCGCCATGCTGGTCTCTTCATCGGCGGTCGCCAGAATGTAGAGCGGCTTTTTCAGCGTTGTCACGTCCACGTCACGCAGCGCGTCGAGGATAAAAGCAAAGAAGCCTTTCATGTCCGCCGTGCCGAGACCGTAGAGCTTGTTGTCGTGCTCTGTCAGGGTGAACGGATCGCGGGTCCAGCGGCCATCGTCAAACGGCACGGTGTCAGTGTGACCAGCCAGCAGCAGGCCGCCAGCGCCATGTCCGGTGCTGGCGAGCAGGTTAAATTTGTGACGTGTTCCGGGGACGGGCTGAACCTCAACGTTAAACCCAAGATCGCTAAACCAACCCGCCAGCAGATTGATTAAAGACTCATTGCTCTGATCCAGCGCTTCTTCCGTTGCGCTGATGGACGGTGTGGCAATCAGGGCGCGGTAAATCTCGATAAATGGCGGTAAGTTCATTTTCATTGTTGACACACCTTAGGTCGTGATAGTATCAATATTCATGCAATAAATGTGAATAAAAATACATTAACGTTGAGCATAAAGGAACCCGATGTTGAATACGCTGATTGTAGGCGCTAGCGGTTATGCGGGCGCAGAGCTTGTAAGCTACGTGAATCGCCACCCACATATGACCATAACCGCTTTGACCGTGTCAGCGCAAAGCAATGATGCCGGAAAGTTAATTTCCGATTTGCATCCACAACTTAAGGGCGTGGTTGATTTGCCTTTGCAGGCCATGTCTGACATCAGCGAGTTTACCGACGGCGTTGACGTGGTGTTTTTAGCCACCGCACACGAGGTCAGTCACGACCTGGCGCCGCAGTTTCTGGCAGCCGGTTGCGTGGTCTTCGATCTCTCCGGCGCGTTTCGCGTTAACGACAGCGCGTTCTACGAAAAATATTACGGCTTCACCCATCAGCACCCGGATCTGCTCGAAAAAGCGGTGTACGGCCTGGCGGAGTGGAGCGCAGATAAACTGAAAGAAGCGAATCTGATTGCCGTGCCTGGCTGTTACCCGACGGCGGCGCAGCTCTCCCTTAAGCCGCTGATCGACGCGGGTCTGCTGGATCTTGACCAGTGGCCGGTGATCAACGCCACCAGCGGCGTGAGCGGCGCCGGGCGCAAGGCCGCGATCTCCAACAGTTTCTGCGAAGTGAGCCTTCAGCCGTATGGCGTGTTTAATCACCGTCATCACCCTGAAATCACCACCCATCTGGGCGCGGAGGTGATCTTCACCCCGCACCTCGGTAGCTTCCCGCGCGGGATCCTCGAAACCATTACCTGCCGCCTGAAGCCGGGTGTGACCAAAGAACAGGTGAGCGAAGTCTTCACGCAGGCGTATGCGGATAAACCACTGGTGCGTCTGTATGACAAAGGCGTACCAGCGCTAAAAAACGTGGTCGGCCTGCCGTTCTGCGACATCGGCTTTGCCGTGCAGGGCGAGCACCTGATTGTGGTCGCCGCAGAAGATAACTTACTCAAAGGCGCTGCCGCACAGGCAATGCAGTGTGCAAATATTCGTTTCGGCTTCCCTGAAACGCAGGCTCTTATTTAAGGTGTGATGATGAACCCATTAATTATCAAACTCGGTGGTGTACTGCTGGACAGCGAAGAAGCGCTGGAGCGCCTGTTTACCGCGCTGGTGAACTATCGTGAATCACATCAACGTCCGCTGGTGATTGTCCACGGCGGCGGCTGTGTGGTGGACGAGCTGATGAAAGGGCTCAACCTGCCGGTGATTAAGAAAAATGGCCTGCGCGTCACGCCTGCCGACCAGATTGACATTATTACTGGTGCGCTGGCGGGGACGGCGAACAAAACGCTGCTGGCGTGGGCGAAGAAGCACCACATCGCGTCCGTTGGTCTCTGTCTGGGCGATGGCGATAGCGTGAAAGTGACCCAGCTCGACGAAGCGCTTGGCCATGTTGGACTGGCGCAGCCAGGTTCGCCTAAGCTGATTAACACCCTGCTGGAAGGTGGTTTTCTGCCGGTGGTGAGCTCAATCGGCGTGACCGAAGAGGGCGAGCTGATGAACGTCAATGCGGACCAGGCGGCAACCGCGCTGGCGGCCACGCTGGGCGCAGACCTGATCCTGCTCTCCGACGTGAGCGGTATTCTGGACGGCAAAGGCCAGCGTATAGCGGAAATGACCGCCGCAAAAGCCGAACAGCTGATCGATCAGGGCATTATCACCGACGGCATGATCGTTAAGGTGAACGCGGCGCTGGATGCCGCGCGCACGCTGGGTCGTCCGGTGGATATCGCCTCCTGGCGTCACGCGGAGCAACTCCCGGCGCTGTTTAACGGTACGCCGATTGGTACGCGTATTCTGGCTTAAGATTCTGTGCCGGATGGCGCTTCGCTTATCCGGCCTACGTGAATTTTGTAGGCCCGGTAAGCGCAGCGCCACCGGGCAAAAATATCATCATTAAGGAAATTCGTTATGGCACTTTGGGGTGGGCGTTTTACACAGGCAGCGGATCAGCGGTTCAAACAGTTCAACGACTCTTTGCGCTTCGACTACCGCCTGGCCGAACAGGATATTGTCGGCTCTGTGGCCTGGTCCAAAGCGCTGGTGACCGTGGGCGTGCTGACCGCAGAGGAACAGCAGCAGCTGGAAGAGGCACTGAATAATCTGCTGGAAGAGGTGCGTCTGGATCCGCAGCAAATCCTCCAGAGCGATGCCGAAGATATTCACAGCTGGGTGGAAGGCAAACTTATCGACAAAGTCGGCCAGCTGGGTAAAAAGCTCCATACCGGGCGTAGCCGTAATGACCAGGTGGCGACCGACCTGAAGCTGTGGTGTAAAGAGACCGTCGGCGAACTGCTGGCGGCGAATCGTCAGCTGCAGAGCGCGCTGGTGGACACTGCGCAGAACAATCAGGATGCGGTGATGCCGGGTTATACCCACCTGCAACGCGCACAGCCGGTGACCTTTGCGCACTGGTGTCTGGCCTACGTTGAGATGCTGGCGCGTGATGAGAGCCGTTTACAGGATACCTTAACGCGTCTGGACGTCAGCCCGCTGGGCAGCGGCGCGCTGGCCGGTACGGCTTATGAAATCGACCGTGAGCAGCTGGCAGGCTGGCTGGGCTTTGCCTCCGCCACCCGCAACAGCCTGGACAGCGTCTCTGACCGTGACCACGTGCTGGAGCTGCTCTCAAATGCCTCTATCGGCATGGTGCACCTGTCGCGCTTTGCCGAAGACCTGATCTTCTTTAACTCTGGCGAAGCGGGCTTCGTCGAGCTGTCCGACCGCGTGACGTCCGGCTCCTCCCTGATGCCGCAGAAGAAAAACCCGGATGCGCTGGAGCTGATCCGCGGTAAGTGTGGCCGCGTGCAGGGCGCGCTGACCGGTATGATGATGACCCTGAAAGGGCTGCCGCTGGCATACAACAAAGACATGCAGGAAGACAAAGAGGGGCTGTTCGACGCGCTCGACACCTGGCTGGACTGTCTGCATATGGGCGCGCTGGTGCTGGACGGCATTCAGGTGAAGCGTCCTCGCTGCCAGGAAGCGGCGCAGCAGGGCTATGCTAACTCAACTGAGCTGGCGGACTACCTGGTGGCGAAAGGTGTACCGTTCCGCGAGGCGCACCATATTGTGGGTGAAGCGGTAGTGGAAGCGATTCGTCAGGGTAAAGCCCTTGAAGAGCTGGCGCTTGCCGACCTGCAAAAATTCAGTGCGGTTATTGGGGAGGATGTCTACCCGATTCTGGCCCTGCAATCCTGCCTGGATAAGCGTGCGGCGAAAGGTGGAGTCTCGCCGAAGCAGGTGGCGCAGGCGATTACGGACGCGAAAAACCGGTTGGTTTGATTTGTGCGGGCTGGTGCCCTCACCCCGGCCCTCTCCCACAGGGAGAGGGAGAAAAACGGAGCCTGGCCTAGTGCCGGGCTTTTTTTACGCAAAAAAAAGCGGACCACGGGGTCCGCAAAAGTTCACGTTGGCTTTAGTTTTTCGAGTTTTGAGAGAAACTCGCTGACGGTGCGGGGTCGTTTTGGGTCAAACACGTGCCGCCACGTCTATGTGATGTATTATTCAACAGAATGCTTGATAGGGATAATCGTTCGTTGCTATGCTATCTATCGCCATGAACTATCGTGGCGACGGAGGATGAATAATGAATATTCGTGATCTTGAATACCTGGTAGCGTTAGCTGAGCATCGCCATTTTCGCCGCGCGGCAGACTCCTGCCACGTCAGCCAGCCAACGCTGAGCGGTCAGATCCGCAAGCTGGAAGATGAGCTGGGCGTGATGCTGCTGGAGCGCACCAGTCGTAAGGTACTGTTCACGCAGGCAGGTCTGCTGCTGGTGGATCAGGCGCGCACCGTACTGCGCGAGGTCAAAGTGCTCAAGGAAATGGCAAGCCAGCAGGGGGAGGCGATGTCCGGCCCGCTGCATATTGGCCTGATCCCAACCGTTGGCCCGTATCTGTTGCCGCAAATCATTCCGCTGCTGCACCAAACGTTCCCGAAACTCGAAATGTACCTGCATGAAGCGCAAACCCATCAGCTGCTGGCGCAGTTAGACAGCGGCAAGCTCGACTGCGCGATCCTGGCGCTGGTCAAAGAGAGTGAAGCGTTTATTGAAGTACCGCTGTTCGATGAGCCGATGATGCTGGCGATCTATGAAGATCACCCGTGGGCGAACCGCGATCGCGTGCCGATGGCCGATCTGGCCGGAGAAAAGCTGCTGATGCTGGAAGACGGCCACTGTCTGCGCGATCAGGCGATGGGCTTCTGCTTCGAAGCGGGTGCAGATGAAGATACCCATTTCCGCGCAACCAGCCTGGAAACGCTGCGTAACATGGTCGCGGCGGGAAGTGGCATTACGCTGCTGCCTGCGCTGGCCGTGCCGCGCGAGCGTAAGCGTGATGGCGTGGTCTATCTGCCGTGTATTAAGCCAGAGCCGCGTCGCACGATCGGCCTGGTTTATCGTCCGGGTTCACCGCTGCGCAGCCGCTATGAGCAGCTGGCAGAGGCCATCCGTGGTGCAATGGATGGCCATTTCGACAACGCGTTAAAACAGGCGGTTTAAGCCGTTCAGCGCAGCTACCCGATAGGCTTCCGCCATGGTCGGGTAGTTAAAGGTGGTGTTAACGAAGTACTCGATGGTGTTGCCACCACCTTTTTGCTCCATGATCGCCTGGCCGATATGAATGATTTCCGCGGCACGTTCACCAAAGCAGTGAATACCGAGGATCTCTTTCGTCTCGCGATGGAACAGGATCTTCAGCGTACCCACGCTCATCCCCACAATTTGTGCGCGCGCCAGGTGTTTAAACTGGGCACGACCCACCTCGTAAGGCACCTTCATGGCCGTCAACTGCTGCTCGGTTTTGCCGACAGAACTGATTTCCGGGATGGTGTAGATGCCCGTCGGGATGTCCTCGATCAGATGCGCCGTCGCTTCACCTTTCACCAGCGCCTGTGCGGCGATGCGGCCCTGATCGTAAGCAGCGGAGGCCAGACTTGGGTAACCAATAACGTCGCCCACCGCGTAAACGTGCGGCAGCGCAGTCTGGTACATGCTGTTGACCTTGAGCTGACCGCGGCTGTCGGTTTCAAGCCCGATATTCTCCAGCTGCAATGAATCCGTGTTGCCGGTACGGCCGTTGGCGTACAGCAGGCAGTCCGCCTTCAGCTTCTTACCAGATTTCAGGTGCATGATCACACCGTCGTCGCAGCCTTCGATTTTCTCGTACTCTTCGTTGTGGCGAATCACCACGCCACTGTTCCAGAAGTGGTAGGAGAGGGAATCTGACATCTCCTGATCGAGGAACGCCAGCAGCCGGTCGCGGGTGTTGATCAAATCAACTTTGACCTCCATTCCCCGGAAAATCGACGCATATTCACAGCCAATCACGCCCGCGCCATAGATGATCACATGGCGTGGCTCGTGGTGCAGGCTGAGGATGGAGTCGCTGTCGTAAATGCGTGGATGAGAGAAGTCCACGTCTGCCGGATGATATGGGCGCGATCCGCAGGCAATCACAAATTTTTCAGCGGTGAGCGTCTCAACCGAACCGTCGTGGCACTCCAGCGCCAGGGTGTGTTCATCCACAAAATGCGCGTTACCCTGCAGAATTTCACAGTGGTTGCGCTCATAGAAACCCTGACGCATGCGCGTCTGCTGGTTAATGACCGTGTCTGCGTGATTCAGGATATCGGCAAAGGAAGAACGAAGAAGTCGGGAGTGGTCGCTGTAAAGAGGGTTCTGGTTAAATTCGATAATGCGGCTAACGGCGTGGCGGAGGGCTTTCGAAGGGATGGTGCCCCAGTGGGTGCAACCGCCGCCGACATTATGGTAGCGCTCAATAACCGCTACTCTGGCTCCCTGTTTTACCAGACCCATAGCAGCACCTTCGCCGCCGGGGCCGGAACCAATAACTATTGCGTCGTAATCGTAGGAATGTGGCATGGCAAGGCTTACCTGTTCTTATACATAAAAGCAACAGAATCATAACATCATTGCCTGGGTAACCCAATTATCGTTGTGCTTTTTTCGGGCAGTGGAGCACAAACCGCGCGTAAACAATCATTCACAAAGCCAGGTAAACAGATTAATTTTATTCTCTGGTATAGTGCCAACGGGCCTTTGGAAGGATTCAACTATCGTGATGGGCGTAAGAGCACAACAAAAAGAGAAAACCCGGCGTTCGCTGGTGGAAGCCGCATTCAGTCAACTGAGTGCTGAGCGGAGTTTTGCCAGTTTAAGCCTGCGCGAAGTGGCGCGCGAGGCCGGGATTGCGCCAACGTCCTTCTATCGTCATTTCCGTGATGTGGATGAACTGGGCCTGACCATGGTCGACGAGAGCGGTTTGATGCTGCGCCAGCTTATGCGTCAGGCGCGTCAGCGTATTGCCAAAGGCGGCAGCGTGATCCGCACCTCCGTGTCGACATTTATGGAATTTATCGGCAATAACCCTAACGCGTTTCGCCTTTTGCTGCGCGAGCGCTCTGGCACGTCGGCGGCGTTTCGTGCCGCCGTCGCGCGTGAAATTCAGCATTTCATCGCGGAACTTGCCGACTATCTTGAACTCGAAAACCATATGCCGCGTGCGTTTACTGAAGCACAGGCCGAGGCGATGGTGACCATTGTTTTCAGTGCGGGTGCCGAAGCGCTGGATGTCAGCATTGAACAACGTAAGCAACTCGAAGAGCGACTGGTATTGCAGCTGCGAATGATTTCTAAAGGTGCGTACTACTGGTATCGCCGTGAACAAGAGAAGTTGGCACATCAAAACGATGAGTGAAGGTGAGTAATGAAACAGTCAGGTCAGGATAAAGGAACGCTGTTGCTGGCATTGATCGCTGGCTTATCCATCAATGGTACGTTTGCGGCGGTTTTCAGCTCAATTGTACCGTTCTCGATTTTCCCGATTATCGCGCTGGTGCTGACGGTGTATTGCCTGCATCAACGTTATCTGAACCGCACCATGCCGGTTGGGTTACCGGGGCTGGCCGCAGCCTGTTTTATTCTGGGTGTACTGTTGTACAGCACCGTGGTGCGTGCAGAGTATCCGGATATCGGTTCTAACTTCCTGCCTGCGGTGCTGTCTGTGGCGCTGGTGTTCTGGATTGGCTCGCGCATGCGTAGCCGCAAGAGCCAGTTACCAGAGTAAAGGGTTTTGTCATTGTAGGCCGGATAAGCGAAGCGCCATCCGGCTTTTTTGGCAGGTGGCGCTTCGCTTACCTGCCCTACAAGGCCCACATTACTTCGCCGTGAGCAGTACGCCGCACTCCATATGGTGCGTATATGGGAACTGATCGAACAGCGCCAGACGTTCAACCTTGTGCGTCTGGCTTAATGTTTCCAGATTCTTGCACAGCGTCTCAGGGTTACAGGAGATGTACAAAATACGCGGGTACGCCTGCACCATCTTCTCGGTTTCGCTGTCCAGGCCACTGCGCGGCGGATCGACAAAAATTGTCTCACACTGGTAGCTCTTCAAATCAATCCCTTGCAGGCGGTTAAACTCGCGTACGCCGTTCATCGCCTGGGTAAACTCTTCTGCCGCCATACGAATGATCTGCACATTATCAATATGGTTAGCGGCGATGTTGTACTGCGCGGCGGCCACCGACGGTTTGGCGATTTCCGTCGCCAGCACGCGTTCGAAGTTACGCGCCAGCGCCAGCGAGAAGTTGCCGTTACCGCAGTAGAGCTCCAGCAGATCGCCCGTCGACCCTTCCGTCGCATTCAGCGCCCACTCCAGCATCTGCACGTTCATTGCCGCATTCGGCTGGGTGAAGCTGTTCTCCACCTGACGGTAAACCATCTCTTTTCCTGCCACCGGCAAACGCTCGTCGATGTAATCCTGGTCCAGCATGATTTTGGTTTTGGTCGCGCGGCCAATCAGGTGCACGTTGATGTTCTGCGCGCGCAGCGCATCGCGCAGGGCTTCTGCCTGCTCGCGCCACTCGTCGGTCAGCGCTTTGTGATAGAGCAGAGAGACAATGGCCTGATTGCTTTGGGTGGTCAGGTAGTCAATCTGGAACAGCTTGTTGCGCAGCACCGGATTAGTGCGCACACCGTCGATCATCAGCGTCATTAGCTGGTTGATAAGCTCACTCGCCGCCGGGAAACTGTCTACGCGAATCCGGGATTTCGTCTGCTGATCGAAAATGATGTGGTACAGGTCATCGCCATCGTGCCAGATGCGAAACTCAGCGCGCATACGGTAGTGGCTGACCGGAGAACGAAACACCTCGGGAACGGGCGCGTTGAAAGGCGTCATCATACTTTGCAGGCGGACAACTTTTTCTGCCAGCTGTGCGTCGTACTGTTCTGTCGGGAGGTGTTCGGGGGTCATGATGCGTCCTGAGTGATAAAGAATTACGCGGGGATTGTAGGGATTGTGCAGTGGATGTCCAGATTTAATGGCTAATAGCTATCTGGACATCTATACGTGTCTAATTGTAGCATTCTGTTTCCGGTCTCCTGAGAGTGAAAAGGGAATCCAGTGCAAATCTGGAGCTGACGCGCAGCGGTAAAGACTGGCGGGATGAGAGTTGTAGACACTGTGAAAACGGGAAGTCTTCATCCGTATAACGCCACCCAGCCCGAAGACCTGCCGGGATCACGTCGCATTTGGTTTCATCATCGCGTGCTATCGATGAGGCCTGCGGCATCCTTCTTATATTGTGGATGCTTTAACAATGATTAAAAAAGTATCGCTGTTGACGGCGTTTTCCGTCACGGCATTTTCGGGCTGGGCGCAGGAAAGCGCCGACTCGTTGGTGGTGACAGCAAACCGTTTCGAACAACCTGAAAAATCTGTTCTGGCTGCGACTTCTGTCGTGACGCGGGCCGATATCGACCGCTGGCAATCCACCACGGTTCTGGATGTCATGCGTCGCCTGCCTGGCGTAGATACGGCACAAAATGGCGGGATGGGGCAGCTCTCTTCTCTCTTTATACGCGGTACGAACTCCAGCCATGTCCTGATTCTCGTCGATGGGATCCGCCTTAACCAGGCGGGCGTCACGGGGTCGTCCGATCTCAGCCAGTTTCCGATCTCCCTGGTGCAGCGCATCGAATATCTTCGTGGACCGCGTTCGGCGGTGTACGGCTCGGATGCGATCGGTGGTGTAGTCAACATTATCACTACGCGTGCGAAGGATGGCACAACGCTGAATGCTGGCGTTGGGACACACGGCTTCCAGAATTATGGTGGCAGCACCCAGCAAACATTGGGTGAAAGTACGCGCGTTACGCTGGCGGGGGATTACACCTACACAAAAGGCTTTGACGTCGTTGCTGACGGTAATAACGGCGGCCTTGCCCAGACCGATCGCGACGGCTTTATGAATAAAACGCTCTACGGCGCACTGGAGCATGCTTTCTCTGAGCAATGGAGTGGTTTCGTTCGCGGCTATGGTTACAGCAACCGTACCGCCTATGACGGCTATTACAGTTCATTTACCCCTGATGTGCTGGTTGATACCCGCCAACTCTATAGCCAGACCTGGGATGCCGGATTGCGGTTTAACCGGGATGTTTTCCATTCACAGTTGCTCTCCAGCTACAGTCACAGCAAAGACTACAATTACGATCCGCACCTTGGACGCTATGACTCCACAGCAACCCTGGATGAAATCAAACAGTACAATGTTCAGTGGACCAACTCAGTTGACGTGGGGCATGGCAACATCGGCGCGGGCGTTGACTGGCAGAAACAGAGCACCGAGCCGGGTACCAACTACGTAACCAACGCCTATGACCTGCGTAACACTGGCGTCTACCTGACTGGGTTGCAGCAGTTTGGAGATTTCACTCTGGAGGCGGCGGCCCGCAGCGATGACAACTCTCAGTTTGGTCGCCATGGTACCTGGCAAAGTAGCGCAGCCTGGGAGTTCGTTGACGGTTACCGCTTCATAGCCTCTTATGGCACGGCCTATAAAGCGCCGAATCTGGGTCAGCTCTATGGCTTCTACGGCAATACCCATCTTGATCCTGAAGAGAGCAAACAGTGGGAAGGGGCGTTTGAAGGCCTGACGGCAGGCGTAAGCTGGCGCGTATCCGGCTATCGTAATGACGTTGATGATCTCATCGACTTCAACAATAACCTGCAGCAATATTACAACGTCGGCAAAGCACGCATTAAAGGTGTAGAAGCGACAGCGTCGTTTGATACGGGTCCGTTGACGCATACTGTGGGCTACGACTATGTGGATGCCCGCAATGCGGCAACCAATCAACTTCTGGACCGTCGTGCTAAACAGCAGGTGAAATATCAGCTTGATACGCAGATCTATGATGTTGACTGGAGCCTGACGTATCACTATCTCGGCACGCGCTACGACACCGACTTTGGAACCTATCCGTCAGAGAAAGTTAAAATGGGCGGCGTCAGCCTGTGGGACGTCGCGGTTTCATATCCTGTCACCTCACATCTCACAGTTCGTGGTAAAATAGCCAACCTGTTCGATAAAGATTACGAGACAGTTTATGGCTACCAAACTGCAGGACGGGAATACACCTTGTCTGGCAGCTACACCTTCTGATCCGCGTCCCACCGTGCTGGTGTTTGATTCCGGCGTCGGTGGGCTTTCGGTCTATGATGAAATTCGGCAGCTCCTGCCGGATCTCCATTACATCTATGCCTTCGATAACGTCGCGTTCCCGTATGGGGAAAAGAGTGAAGACTTTATCGTTGAGCGTGTGATTGAAATCGTCACTGCGGTACAAAAGCGCTATCCCCTGGCGCTGGCGGTTATTGCCTGTAATACGGCAAGCACGGTCTCTCTTCCTGCCCTGCGCGAAAAATTCCCGTTCCCGGTTGTGGGCGTTGTCCCGGCAATCAAACCTGCGGCGCGTCTGACGGCGAACGGTATCGTGGGGTTGCTGGCGACACGCGGTACGGTAAAACGTCCTTATACGCGTGAGCTTATTGAGCGCTTTGCCAATGAATGCCAGATCGCCATGCTCGGCTCCGCGGAGCTGGTGGAAATGGCGGAAGCGAAACTGCACGGCGAGACGGTATCGCTTGAAGAGCTGCGTCGCATTCTGCGTCCATGGCTGCGGATGCAGGAACCACCGGATACGGTTGTTCTCGGCTGCACCCATTTCCCGCTATTACAGGAAGAGCTGTTAAAGGTTTTGCCTGAAGGGACCCGGCTGGTGGATTCCGGTGCTGCGATTGCGCGTCGGACGGCCTGGCTACTGGAGCACGAGGCGCCGGATGCGAAATCAGCGGATGCGAACATCGCTTTCTGTATGGCGATAACAAAAGAAACCGAACAACTTTTGCCCGTTTTACGTCGTTATGGCTTCGAAACGCTCGAAAAACTGGCGCTGTAGCACGGTTTTGAGCAAAAAAGAGACGGTTGAACGTTTTTTTTCAAAGAGGGGTTGTCAACGTCTGAGAACTCCCTATAATGCGCCTCCACTGACACGGAACAACGGCTTACAAGCCGCCGGGACAGCGGGGTTCAGAGATGAACGCCAACAGAGAAAAGTGAAAATAATTGCTTGACTCTGAATGAGGAAAACGTAATATACGGGACCTCGCAACGGTGAGCGAAAGCCGCGTTGCACTGCTCTTTAACAATTTATCAGACAATCTGTGTGGGCACTCAAAGTGACATGGATTCTTAATGTCCTCGGACACTAAATGAATACCAAGTCTCAACGAGTGAACACGTAATTCATTACGAAGTTTAATTCATTGAGCATCAAACTTAAATTGAAGAGTTTGATCATGGCTCAGATTGAACGCTGGCGGCAGGCCTAACACATGCAAGTCGAACGGTAACAGGAAGCAGCTTGCTGCTTCGCTGACGAGTGGCGGACGGGT
>NZ_PQTC01000022.1:0-63943 GCF_003850715.1 Enterobacter sp. 301B | reverse complement strand
CAGAAAAACCAGATGGCAATGGGATCTGTTGTCCATTTGCTATTTTTCCTGTCAGAACAGTGCTACCTGATGCCCTTCTCCACGTACCGGATTGGCACGGAGGCCAGTGCCAATCCGGTGTGTGGAGGGCATTAGGTGGAAAGCTCAAGGTTACTCAACTTTCCAGCACTGGTTACTTGGGGCAATTTGACTTTTGTGCCATTGCCAGAATGGGAAATGCTGAGGATTCTCATTACTGCCAGGTAGTCGAGAGTCCATCTGGTTCACGAAAATGGTACAAATACGAGCACAAGACAGGTTGTATTGCGTCCTGTGTAACTCTCAATTAAGTTTGGTATCCAAATACTGAAAATACCCCTGAGCCACAAGAGTAGTTTTGGGCCGGATAAGAGGTGATCTGATAAGTTGCGCCAGCAGGGACAGCAAAAGAGATGAATGCTGTCTTCCCATAAGATGGGTTATTACTCGCATTTGTGCTAATCAATGCCCCTGCAACGTATCCCTGCAATCTGGATGTGTTAGCACAATCTCCCCCGGCGGAACCACCATTCCCTCCAGAGGCGTAAACAAACAGCGTACCACTTCCCGTATTGCGACCAGTAAATGATCCTCGGTGTGATCCAAGATTACTGTAACTACCGTTAGAGGAACCGGAAGTTCTCCACACACCGGATTGGCACGAAAGTATCGCCCCTGTACTGTCGCGGCCTACAAGCCCGTTAGGGGAGCAGGAAGCGCCAGCCGTTGCTGTTTTTTCAAGCTGTAAATACTCGCCTGTATAGAGGCGTCCATCAGCGCGTACAGTTCCACCTTTTACCTGGCCGCCAGTATAAATCCCTTTATTATTCACGCTGCGCAACCAGGACGAATCGGACATATACCAGCCGCCACCATAGGTACTGTTCATCCAGCCTTTGCTGTTTTTTGTGACCAGCCAGCCATTATTCGAAGTGATATCGCCGTTGGTTGTGGCTGTATTTCCTGAAATTGCGCCAGAGAACGTACCGTTACGTGCGCTGATATCGCCGGAGAGCGCGGCGGCGTTGCCGTTTAAAGTGCCGACGTTGTTCAGATTGTTGCTGTTCATATCAATCGCCGTATGCATCCTGTTAAGGTCGGGACGATTGGTTATGGAGTAACGATATAAACGGTCGCTTTCCTGCAAATCAGCGCCAACAAGTGCCATTGCAATATGCCCGGTCGCGCAGTTCAGCCCGTAATTTGAAGGCGTGTCAGACCAGCCGCCACCCGCGCCAATCGCCTGCTTGCTGCTGTTGATGTAGCCGCCAAGCCCTTCAATCATGCTTGCTACCGAGCGCATTCCGGCTTCTGACAGGGACTGACCGCCATTACTACAGGTCAGGGCTTCCAGACGGGATGTTTTGCTGTTCTTTGCAATACCGGTAATGTAGCTTTGTCCAAAATTGGATTCAGAAAAACCAGATTTCAGATAGCCTTTCTGAATGAGTGTTGCTGGCGTGATTGTTTTGGGTAAAGAGCCAGCAAGTAGTGTTGATGCATTGTCAGCAACATAATTACGAACAGCGGTGTTATAGGTATTTGCGTGTTCTGCTGCATTCTGCCAGCGAACATTATTCAGATGGTTTTCAATGTTTTCATAAACTTTAGGGATAACCATCACCATTATGCCGATGACAAGCAATACCTCAAGGAGAGATACACCTTTATCTGTCTTTTTCATTGCTCTTAATCCTCAGAATAATATTCCCGGTACGAGTGAGTAAACAAACATTCCGCCACAAAGAAATGGGCCAAATGGGATATATTTTTTTTGCTTGTTTAATCCGCCAAGAGTGAAGAAAATAATTCCGCCGATAACGGCAATAAATACAATTGAACAGGCAATCTCAGGCGTTGGAAACCATACGCCAGTTCCTGCAATAAGTAGCACATCTCCCATGCCGAAACTTTCCGTTCCGTTTTTATATGCAAAGTAAAGTCTTACAAACAGCATAATGAAGAACATCAGTATTGCACAAAACAAACCAGACAATATATTGTTATTCCATGTCTGATATAACAGGCCGGAGAAGATAAATGTCACGGTATAAAGGCGTGGTAGTAGAAATGAAAGAAGGTCTATACAGGCCATTAATGTAAGGAAAGCATAGAAAATAATCACTATTATAGATTGAATCAGTGATAGCTGATTTAATGAAAGATACATAACGGCAAGCGTTGTCAGTATCAGGCAGTAATATTTCTCTGCTCCGGTTTTATAAGATACATTAAGTTTATTTAAACGGAATTTAACTTCATTGTAGGCGTAGCATTGACAGACGATATTTGCACAGCAAAGTATCGCCGTATTAAATATGCTGTTTAGCATAAGTTACCTTACCATGTATTTATTGTAGACATAGCGTGCGTATTTGATTCTTTTCTGTTCGTTACTTTCTTTGAAACCAGCGTTATAACTGCCAAGACAACTCCAGTTTATGCCGCATTTCTGAAAATGTGTTGCCAGAATCCACGCGCCAATCTGTATATTGAGACAGGGGTTATCAATAAGCTCTGATTTGTCTTTTATTACGCCAAGTTTTTTCAGGTTAGGGATGTGTGATGAATTAATTTGCATTAGTCCGTAATCGGTGCTTAATATTTTTCCTTTTTCTTTGTTGTGATTTATCCGGTCTGGTATGAGTGAACTTTCTACAGTGGCAATGCTTTTCAGAAGCAGGGGGTCAATCAGGTAACGTTGCCCGGCTTGTGCAAAGCAGGCATCAAATCGGGTCGTTGTCGCTGAATATGCGGGTTGCAATGAAAAGATTAATGATGAAATACATGATAGCAGGATATAAAGAACAGAACGCACAATACTCCTCCTTAAACATGGAAAAAATAAGCGCCCGAAGGCGCTTATCCGATGCACATGAAAAATCAGGAATCAGTGCTGAAGGTCAGCGTATTGCTGTCAGATGCGCAAACAGTTGCTGCACTGACGGTTGATGTGGAAGTGTTGTTAATTTTGGAGATTGCGCTGGAAGAACGCAGGGCGTTTACCATTGCCATGCAGTTTTTCTGTGGGACATTGGCCTCTACAACATTGAAGGAGTATTTATCCGAAGAGGTGGTGATTGTAACGGAGCCGCCCCACGGGTTTTTCGCGCTTGCGCCAGTTGTATCTGCGATCATATCGGATGGCAGTAATCCTTGCGCGTAGAGAGTCTTAATATAGTTACTGTCAGTATAACGCCCCTGGAATTTCAGTGATTTCATGTTGGCAATCACTGTCAGGACATTGTTTTGTTCATTGGATGATTGAATGTTGGATTGCACCATTGAATAGAGTTTATATGCACTTGCTGCAAGTACAACAATAACACCAACAACCAATAACACTTCCATCAGTGTTGCCCCTTTGTCCTGTTCTTTTTTACGGCGTGCAGAAAGAGAAGAAAAAACAGAACGCATATTTAAAATATTAATAGAAGACATAATAAATAATTCCTTATTTATTGAGAGGTTAAAAATATTAGGGATTAGTGTTGCAGGACGTTACTGACATCGTAGAGAGCAGTAATCATCATTACAATAAATGCGAAAACAATTAATGCGGATACTACAGTTATCCAGACTCCTGTTGATTTGACTTTTCCTTTTGCTTCCTCCAGCCATTTATCAGCATAGTTAGACATCATCAATGCATTGTCAGCATTTTCAGAATGAAGTAATAGTTTGTTAATGCATAATTTCGATGGGAAGTCATAACCGCAACTTTTCATTGCCATTGCAAGTGACTGTCCAAGTAAAACATATCTCCTGATTTCTTTTATTCGTTCGAGTAGCCATCTGTTTTGAGTGCTGTTTTTCTCCAGCCTTTCCAGTGCTTTTGCAACGGGAATATCAATACTTAACATGGAGGCCATGTTGAAGAGAAAACTTACACCATTAAATGTTTTATAAAGTGACCAGGGGGGAATGTAATCAAGATACTGACGGCCCGGTCCTGTATAACGCGCAAGCGAATATCTGATCAGGAAAAACAGTACGATGCAGAAGCAGAGAATATACGTTCCGTTTTCTATCAGGAAACCAGACGTATCTGTCAGTAATCGCATAGAACTTGTCCAGCGTTCTTTCGGTGCGAGAGAAAGGAAAACAGGTGTTATGGTATCGTGGACCATATACATGTTTGCCAGACAACCAAAAACCAGTACGGATGGATAAATCATCGACATAACAAGAGTCATTGTCATTTCAGAACGACTTCTGACAATTTTTATGGCCTGAACTAACCCTCCCGCAAGGTCGCCGCGAATTTCACCGCTGGATATTAATTGATATTCATCCTCCTTTATATATTTTTTTAATGCTGAAGATATTGCCCCTGTGTTATTCAGTGCATTAAGGCACTCACAACAAATATAGTAGGTTGCAGAAGACCCCGTTTTCTTCCCGTAGTCTGTTTCTACATCAATCAGGTGTGTAAGAGCACGCTTTACATTTATGCCATCATTTAACATTCCAGATAAATCTTCATATAAACTTATTCTGGAATACCTGAATGTGTATTTTGCCAGCCAGTGGGATATTCCAGAGAAATCAATTTCTATCGAATTGAGTTTCTCAAATATATCTTTTATCGCCATGTCCCCTCCGGGAGCATTGAGTATTTATCTTCGTCAATGGGGGATATGAAGTGTGCGGACAGCGGATCTACCAGGCCATGATTAATCAGGTGTAATAAGTGCTGATTACGGGTAATTCCTCCAAGTTCATAGTGCCAGTATGATTTTGCTTCCAGACGCCCGGACTGACGATATAACTGAAAAAAACGTGCGTCGGGTGAGACGACTTCTGCTATAACCGTTCTTCCCGTTACGCCTTTATAACAGTGCTCGCAACCGTCAAGATTGCGCAACCGGACCTGTTCCGGCAGGCAATTTTCCTCAATGAGTTTCCGTTCTTCTGTACTCAGTTTGTCTGCCATTTCAGCATAAGTGCGCTTACAGTAAGGACAGAGTTTTTGTACCAGCCGTTGACTCAGCAGACCGATAAACAGAAGAGGATCTGCAATTAGCCTGGCCTGAATATTCTCCATTTCAAGGCGCTCAATAATATTCAGGGCATCGTTGGCGTGTAAGGTCGTCAACAGAAGGTGGCCTGTCATCGAGGCTTTGATTGCTGCTAATGCCGATGCGTGATCACGAATTTCGCCGTTCAGTATCGCGTCTGGATCAAGTCGCATAGCGGATTTAATCGCGTCAACCCAGCCATCGACGGAATCCCTGACTGCCGTCTGTATTGCGCCGGGAATGCGGCCCTCCGGCGGTGATTCAATGGTGAAAAGGCGTTTTCGGGGGAGACGCATATTATCGTTATGGTTGAAACCAAACGTGCTCAGATAGGCTTCTGAAGCCGTTCTCAGAGTCGTTGACTTACCGGACCCTGTAGGGCCGGATAAAACGATAATTCCTTCCGGGCGTTGTAACATTCGCCTGATTGTCTGGATTTGTTGTGGCATGTAGCCAAGTTCTTCGAAAGTGGGAATATCCTCGCTGTCATCTTTAATCAGGCGGAAGACCGCGTACACACCACCCACGCACGGATAATGCGAATAGCGCGCCCCAAAAAGATTTACAGGCTTCAGAAAATTCTCTGCGATACGTGCATCCTGCGGTATTGCCGGGTCAAACTGCGTACCTTTGATAACATCGCTCATTCCAGAATAGGCAGCACCCAGCAATTCCAGCCCTTCTTTACGCGGGATGACATCCAGAATTTCCAGTTCCCCATGCACGCGTGCTTCGACATAAGTGAACTCGGAACCGTCCCGACCAGGTGTGATGTGCAAATCGGAACTTCCCAGGTTGTTTGCTTTCGCCAGGTAGCTAATGACCTTTTCCTGGTTGCTGTTTAAGTGTTGTGATGAGTTTGAATCAGACCTTCTTTCGCTGTCCTGGTAGCGGGATGCGATAACATCAAGAGTGGTCCAGGTTATATTTACCTTTCCGGGATATTTAACATTCAGAGTGCCAATATAAGCCTGAACAGCACGCTGTCCTTTACTGTTATCAGCGATATAAACATGAACAGGTTTATCGTCTTTTTCAGATATACTGACGTATACAACATCAGAAATATCTTTTCCGGGATAGTCTGCGTCAGAAAAAAACATTATGTGTCGTCTCTTTCAATAGCATTAAAGAATAAGCTGGCGTTTCTCTGTACCATTCTGAATCCAGACGCCATTACCGGTGATTGATGCCACCTTATAAGAAGTACCAGGAATACTTTGCCCGACCTTGACATCAGTTACTGACCCGTCCAGGAGAGAAATTCGTGCTGACATTTGTTGTGGTGTACCAAATATTTCAATAACACGAAGTGATTTAGCGGCTACACGTTGCGCTGGTATATCGGTATCTGCAAGAGAAGAATACCCGGAAGAGGGCGTTATTGCTGGCGTTGCGGACGCTACACCATTCAAATCAAGATTACGCAATTCACTGACAGCCTTCTGACGCGCCAGCTTTGCTTCGTAAATTACCGTTTCAGCCTGAATCTGCTCTACCTGTAAAATGGTCGGAGATGAATATTTTATTTCGTCTTTTGGCGTGCTTTCAGATTCTGTTGCGTAAGCAAGTGAACTGAAAAAACAGACAGAAATAATCGTTGGTTTAATTATTTTTAACATAGAATGCACCTTTAATCTCATAATTCAGTCTTCCTTCTTCCAGTTTTATTCCTGCATACTGGAAGCGAACGGCAGGTTCATGAAAGTTAGCGAAAAGTATTGAAGGCGGGGTGCTGGTCTGAATCATTAATTCATACTCGTTCCACGGGAGAATTATTGGACGGCCTTCTTCATCTGTTTTTGTGTTTTCAATTTCCTGCCAGGTGAGTTTTAACCTCATTTTTTGTGCAAATGTTGTCAGGCGTTCCTGAATATCTGTTGCCTGTGGCAATGTGTCCGGGGTAATTGGATCAGGTGAAACGTCAAAACTGACAGGAAGAGAAAATCCCCCGGCGCTGCCTTCTGGCAATACAAAAGTTGCTGTGGTTGTCCCCTGGAATATTTCTCGTATCCGTGTGCTGAAGTCCTCGACCGTAACGCCGCTCAGTTCCTTATATGATGTGCGTAACAGCCCGTCATTACCGGATGTGCTGCATTCAGCAAGGTCAAAACGCCATCCGGCGATCGATAAGGGCAGTGCATCCCATTTATCAATGCATTTATCAATAAATGGTTTTATTTCAGGTAAATGTTGCCACGGTGGGGCAATCTGTATTGCCTGTTTGTCTGCCATTTCTTTTGCCAGACGAAGACGTGCAGCTTCTGCCGCAGCTTCTTTTTCCCGGTATTCCTGGTACATGGTGATCCCGTTCCAGAGCAGTATGGCCAGAATGGCACTTCCGCCATAAATCATGAACTGACGTTTTCGGGATACGCGAGTAAACGCCGCCTCTTTCGGCGGTTTTTTTACGTCAATCAACGCAGACAGAGTGAGTGAGGGGAGTGCCTGGCTGATATCCCATGATTCAGGCTGGTATAGTTTCCAGCCGGGTTCTGGTGTTTCATTAAACTCAAGAAATGTTGTCAGAGCACTCATGATCTGACTTTTGTTACCTACAACATCGTTGACGAGAACGTTATTGACGCAGGAAACAAAGCCATAAAGATCACCGAGTTCGCAGATAGCGTATCCGTCAGGTTCGATGAGGGGTTTTATCATCAGTGCCAGTGACCAGAATGAGGACGCCCCTGTGGGAAGATCCTCTTTTCTGATAAATGCCACCATCGTTTTGGTTTCATTTTCTGAATCCTGATACTGACAGGAGAGAAAATATTCAGCGTCGTTTTTTCTTGCGAATGTACGCGCATTCTTTTCTTCTGAAGGAAGCGTTTTCCAGTCCAGACCGGAGAAAAAAGCACGCTTGTTTTTAATAACCGAAGTGAAATTCCGGTTATTCTGATTATTCTCAGACAAAGTGACCTCCAAAAAAACTCCCTGTGTTTTTTCAGGGAGTTTTCAGTTAATTAGTTCACATTTTTTATTACTGCACTGGAGCCGGAATTAAGCACATTTGGTGTAATCAAAACGACCAGAATCGTGTCGCCGTCTTCGCTGTTAATGCCACCCCCAAGTCCAAAGAAGGAGGGGGTTATTACACCTTGCTTACTGGTTTTCCGGTTTGATTGCTGGAATCCACTCAGAATAACTGTCTGGCCTGATTTCAGGTCAATAGTCTGATTAATTGTTTTCAAATCCACATTCGGTGTTTGTGCTTTACTGCCGCCACTTTCGAACACCTCAAAAGTAGGTTTGTCAGACAGACTCATTGAGAACAGCAATTGCAGGTTTTGTGAATCCGGCTGAATGTATGGAAGCAGAGTCATATTGAATCCGGTCGTTATTGTTGCCGCATTCAGTGACGTGGATGATCCCACATTGGCGGTGGAATCGGTTGTGACACTTTCAATGAAGCCCTGCTGATTGGCAATTTGCATAGGGACGGGCGTCAGGTTTTTAGTCACAGCGGAGTTTTGCGTTACGACACTGACGCTGCCTTGTGACGACAGGGCTTTCAGAAATGCTTTTGAGCCAGCCAGCTTACCGTCCACGATGGATACACCACTGGTAATAACATTCTCGGCGGCATTACCAAATGAGCCACCAAGACTCAGACCAAGATGACCATCATTAAATACTGCGTTCCAGTCGATTCCCGCCTGTTCCTGGCTTGATTTCTTGATACTCAGGATTTCAACGTTCAGCACAACCTGACGACTCATTTCATTATTGCGCTTGTTCACAATCTCCTGAACGCTGTCCAGTACATCCGGGGTATCTGTTACTGTCAGTGAACCAGTGGACAGATACATGCGCCCTGTGCCTGGTGTCAGCATTGAGGAAACTTCGCTTTTCAGGTCGTTGTACAGCGATGATTTCATTTCCACGGTTGTAGTTTGCGTATTTGATGCGTCGCCAGTCATACCGCCAGAGCTGGTAGAGCCGGTACTGCCGCTGGAAGACATTGTGCCGCTCACAACTTTTGAGTTGTATGCCACATTGCTGTCCATATATGTGATCGGGAATGAGCGCGTTTCCAGATAGAAGAATGTGATACGACCTTTATCGTATTTCCAGGATATTCCCAGCCGTGAGGATACGGTTTGCAGTAGGGCAGGAAGCCCGGAGATATTCAGTTCCGGGAGTGATGTACCGCCAGAAGAGACTTTTACTGGCTGACTGCCTACTGACGCCAGAGGAACCATTCCATTTGCATCCGGTGCTGGAATTGATCCTGTCATTTGTTGTGTTGAGCCAGTGCCTGTACCGTTCAGATAGGTCCAGACATCGGCGCTGATTCGTACCGGGATATGACAGGTTTGTGTGATGCGTTGTGCGATCTGGCGTAGCTCAATATCTGAACGAGTATTAATCACAATCGGGCAGGGCGGCGCTGATTGCTTTACCTGCTTTTCAATAATTGGCGTTGTATTAATCCATTGTTTTGTTGAGTCCTGGATAACCGGGTTATTACGAATTTTTTTCGCGTATTCAGTCGCTTTTTGTGCGTCTTTTTCGGCTGCAAGTTCATTAGTATTGATTTTTTTGAAGTTTGCACAGCCTGATAATAAAAAAGAGGATATTAATAAACAAAGCAATTTTTTATTCATATTTAATTAACTCCGGTACTGGAATGATAACTGTGCATCCTATTTCATCGTGAGAGCGGGTTAACGATATAACTGTGTCGAAAAGGTTTTGTATCTGCACGCCGCCATCTGAAGGAGTCGTGACAACAATAAGACGTTTGCCACGTTTCCTGGCTGTTTTAATAAATCGAACAATAAACTGAACAACTTTTGATTCCCGTAAGTTGTTACCGATGGCTACACTATTAAGAACCAACGTTTTTTCAGGTGCAGATAAAAAGTCAAAATAATCAAAATTTTCATCGCAAAGATAATGGTGTTTTAGAAGGGGAAGGTGTTCATGGCGTTTATAAATATCACAGAAATCAAAATATTTAACGTCAGTGTCATTGATTAGCAATTCTGCTAAAAGTGTTGATTTTCCAGTTCCAGTTTCGCCTATAATCAGAATATGTTTTTCAGAGTTTATCAAAACATCAATGGCTTCTTTCATCATATTCATATTCATATTCATATTCATATTTATCATATTCGAGTGTTTTATTCTCATAATAGAATCCTGTCTTTGCTAATCAATAGTATCTTTATTGCGAGGATTATTCAGATACGTCTGTTTTATCGTGATTATCAAGGTCTGGATTAGTAATCACATTGCCTCCGGCAACCATGACTTTTTTTCCTCCAGCTTTAGGGAGATAAATTTCTGCAATTTTTGCTATTTCATCCATGACTTCTTGTGTAAACAGGTTTGGAATGTCAACATGATTGTTACGGGCGATATCCACGCGGCGTTTAAACTCTGGTTCTTCAAACCAGATTATTTTGTTGGCAATAAATGGTCGGCTAAATTCACTGGTTATAATTTCACGGATTGCAATATTTCTGGCTTTATTCTTCTTATCCCGGAGAGACACAATTTCTTCAGGAAGAAGAACCGGGCGCTCTATTACATCATCATTCCGTGTACGTGAACTTCCTCCCTTACCACCACCACTGGATATTGAGCGTTTGGATATTTTCATATCACGCACCCCAATCTCTTCTGAAATCTTTTTAGCCAGAGCATTTTTTGATTTCGGCGGATAGTAAAGCACAACAGCACTGTTTTCAGTGAATGTGGTCCATCCTTCCTGACCGTACATATCGCTTTTTTGCCCTTGTCCTTCATTCTGAAGAATGAACATAAAGCGAAGGTTATAACCTGCTGTAAAACCAACAGCGCGTTCAATGACCTCCGATTTACCCATTGATGTAAATTCATCCAGGAGAATAAGGCACTGGTATTTCAGGTCCGGGTTATGTTCCGGCAGTTCACGACAGTTTTCATTAACCAGTAATGAGAAGAAAAGGTTTACAATTTTCTCATGAGTGATTAAGGCATCCGGTGTCAGACCAAGATAAATTGACATGGGTTTTTTACGAATATCCCGGATATCAAAATCACTGAAATTCGTCGCTTCAGCAGTAACAGGGTTGCTGAATATATTCAGTGGTGATGAAAAGTTCGTTTTTATACTTCCCCTTGTGCGATCTGGTGCTGACATGAACTCAAAGAAGAATGATTTTGTTTTATCGCTAATCCAGCTACGATTTTCAACTTCCTGTCCCATCCATGCGGCGAGATCTTTTCCATTATCGGGAATCGACGTTTTCAGTATGGCGCTGATGGAAACAAGGACGTCCGGTGCATTATGACCTTTGGCTTTCTGGTCCAGGTGAAAACGCTCCTTGTCCAGCAGGTAAAGCCCTAACCCGACAAAAAGGTTGCGTGCAGAATCAGACCATATAGGATCATCACTTGCCGGGATAAGGATTGCGGCAATTTTTGCCAGGTCCGTTTCACGAAGTAAATCACTGCGACTGACGCAATCCAGAGGATTCCAGCGGTGAGAGCGTATCTGTCCTTTAATTGCCTGGTCGATAGTTTCCGCGTATCCGGCGGGCGCAAAGAGAAAGCATTTTTGCCCTAATTCTTTTTGCCTGAATCCGGCTGATAAAAACCAGTTTTCAAGTTTGATATCCAGTATGACCATACTTCCTGGATAGTTTACGCAGTTGGGGATAACAATCCCCACCCCTTTACCAGAACGTGTCGGGGCATAAAGAATTAAAAATTGTTGTCCGGCGAAATAAATAAATTGTTTTTTGTATCTCCCCTTGAACATTTTACCGATGAGTATTGGTGGATGTTTGTAAGGTGATTTTTTATCCGGGAAAAAACCTGATTTACTCAGGTCCATATCAGTTGCGAGCCGGGCGTCACCGTAGATGACTTTTTTAGGCATAATCCCAATCACGACAATTAACATGAATATGGCAAAGAATATTAATGGAACGCTGAATCCAAACCATGCCATAAAAACGAGTTTTTTATATTGTGGGTTGCCAGAAAATGTTGAGATTACAGAATGGAATGTATCCCACTTGAGCAAAGACATATCAACGGATGAATATCTTAATGCTGTGTATCCACCGAGATAGTTTGAGGCTATAAGCACACCCACAAGAAGCAGTAACAGGAAGAGAATTAACCCCCCCATCTTTTTTGCATTCATAGTTATCTCCACAATTTACATTGTGCTCAAAAAACGATTTTTTTCTTCGGGTTCGTAATACAGTTCAGTCATTCTGGTATGGTTGAAAAAAAGAATGACATCAATTGATGTTTTTATCGTGCGCATGATGAGGTCCATATCAACAGTCATACCAACATCAGATTGTTTTACAATACTTGCCAGTCGTGAAAATGAGGCATAAGTATTATTAGCATGAATGGTACTGATTGAGCCTTCATGCCCTGTATTAAGCGCCTCCAGATAACTCCATGCTTCGTTACCCCTAAGTTCAGCAAGAAAGATGTGATCTGGCTTTAATCGCATACACGCTTCAATGATTTCCTTCGCTTCAACGGTATTTTTTTTGTAGAAAAGCCGGATGTGGTTTGGATGCAGCGGCAGAGACATTTCCGGTACATCTTCAACGGTTATATAACGCCGTTCAGGTGGAAAGATATCTGCAATTGCCTTTGCTATAGTTGTCTTACCGGAGCCAGTCCCACCTACGATTAAAAAATTAAGACGGTCTTTAACTGCCTCTCTTAAAAATTGAGCTTTAGATTGACCATCCGGACGCCGGGATAATTCATACAGGTAGCGTTGCCGTTCAGTCAGTATTGCTTCGTGTTTTGTTGCAATCCTGACATTATCAAAACGCCCTGTTCGGACATAATCATCTATAGTGAAGCGTGTTAATGATGGCTTGCGGATAGATATCACAACGCTGTTATTTTCCGTTGCAGGTGGAATGATGATTTGTCCACGTTCCCCACCGGGAAGAACTACCGATGCAATGGGATTATCATGGCTAAGTGGTATTTTTATCTTTGATAAGTTCGTCAGAGTTTTGGCAAGTGTCATTAAATTATCAAAAGTCGCGTCTGGCGCATCTTTAGATTCCCAGCCATTTTTCCCTTCAAACCATATTGTTCCTGGTTTATTCACAGATATTTCTGTGACATGTTCAATATTAAGAACAGACTGGATACCCGTCATATCCAGATATCGTCTTGCGGTTTTACTGTTATCTCGTGGTTGTGATGTATTACTGGTATCTCTGATGTTATTCATATCAATTGCTTTACTGAATTACTGAAGTTCATATACGGATGAAAAGTCGATATTTCGCGGAACAATAACAGACAATACAGTCCCCTGATTAATATATGCCGTGGGGGGAATATTTATCGTATTGTCCAGCGTTGTTTTTGCCATTTCTTTTGTTGCGTCAGATGTGTTTTCGTAGGTGATATTGCTGTTTGAGCCTGTTTGTTGCGTGCTGTTTTTCAGAATATCTAAACCATCACCAAGTAATGACAGCAGCAATGCACCACCAAAACGCTGACCAAAATGATTATCGACCCATGCAGGAAGGCCGGAAGCGCCCAGACTGTCAGTGCCAAGTGCGCCAATGCGCACATTGACATTTTCATCTTTGAGCGTTGTCCAGTTAACGAACACACGGGCTACTCCCTGTGTCATGACTTTATTCTGCTCCCCGATCAGTAATGCTCCTTTACGGGCAAGAAGCACTTCGCCGTTATCCGACCAGACGTCTCGTGTTAACTGACACATTGTGATACCGGGATAAGAGGTTACGATTTTCGTTTTGAGCACACAGGATAATGCTGTTCCCGCAGATAACAGATATCGGCGGTTCAGCACAGGGGATACCTTTCCGTCTGCGTACTGACTGCCCTGTAAATCATCTCTTTCCTGGTTTTTTTCGCCTGGTTCCTGATTGTCGATCTTCACCATTGTGTCGCCCATCAGTTGTCGGACGGATTTTGGCAATGGTTGTGGTTGGTTTGGATCTCCACTGGCGGTTTGGGGACTGCCGTTGGCTATCACATTGACGGCTGTTTGATCGGCCTTTTGTGATGCTGGCGCTGACGGGGCATTGTCTGCCTGTTTCTGTTCTTGCTCCTCCTGTGCTTTCCTGCGGTTAGCGGCATCGAGTTTTTCCTTTTCTTCGATGTTTTTCATCATTGTTGTCAGTGAAACGCCATTGTTGGTATTTGTGACCAGTGTCTCGTCAGACTTCTCAAGAGGTGTTTGCTGAACGACCTGTTCTCGTGAAAGAACTTTAAACAAGATAATGATCACAAATAACGCGGCAATCAGTAATATGATGAGGATTAATATTTTTTTTGGTGCTGCTTTACCTTTTACTTCGATAATTCCGCGATTTCCCGCGTCATTATTTTTTTCATCATCTTTATTTTTCATAGCTGAACTTCTCTACTCGTGTTTTTCCGTTTGACGTACCTTTTTTATTCCACGGACGATTAACGATTGATGATGTTCTGATATCTGCAACCTGATCACCCAGGCGCAAACGGAGATTTTCAGCCACGTCATAGTAAACCATTGTGTTTTTATTTCTGTCTCCGTTAACCAGATGTTCATTTCCATCGGCATCAACACGATAAAGGACCGGAATTTCCTGTTTATTAGTCCATCTCATGCATGTAAATTCGCCATTATCCCATACCTGATAAGGGAAAATTGATTTGTCCCCCTTGAGTTGATAATGACCATTAATTATTCCACCATCAGTGCATGGAAATGGCTTTTCAGTCATTACGGTAGCTGACGGTGGTTTCGGATAATTAAAACGCAGAATATACGTGGGTTGTTTCGTGGTTGATATCAGGTAAAGAGGATATATATGCTTATTGGTCTGAACGGTAACGTTTGTATCCGGTTCTTCTGCTTTTGGACGCAGAAACAGAGTGTTGTCCCTGACCGATACTGACCAGGCTTCTGGATCACCAATTCCGACATCTTTTATTGTTTCGTCTTGTCCGAACTTAATTGTTGTTTGTGCGCCTGCTTTTACGCGCACATTAAATACATCCTGCTCGTTATAATCTACGGTCTGAATACGCCCGTCTCGTTCCGATGGTGTGCCGTACATAGCTGCTAAAGCACCAGGTACTTGTAGCATCGACAAAAGAACTATCGCAGTAGTGCGTTTAAGCATCATTTTATAACCTCTGGATCAGGTTGGTAGCTCAGAACTTGCAGTCCCAGCGGATTCACAAGGCGCTCTTTTTCTGTTTTGATATCTTTATCCCAGTCAAAAGAAATCGTCGAAATCCACTCTGTTGCTCTGTATCCGGGGGCGGGTTTACCAGATAAATCCAGTACCATTTTTTTGAAACGCACCTGCGCCATATCCTTCCTTAGAAGGATTACTGAATTAATCTGGACCTTAATTTTGTAGTTGTTTTTCAGAATGTTCAGTGGTGAGGAATCAGCACGAATCATGGTGTCATAAGCTGAAAACACCTTTTGGGAAGACATTGTTTTTACTGTATCGGCCTGTTCCTGGATAGTCTGCCAGTCGTATGCTTCATAGTTAATGAGATATTTTGACAGGAAATATTTAGTCTCAACATCCTGATAACTTTCCTTAGCATCAGATAATTGAGGGGCAATATCAGTATATCCAGTGCTGTTATCCACTCGCACAAGGAACGGTACAGCGGTTTTTAATGGAGCAAGGGAGGCTATTGCGAAACCAAGAATGCAAATTACAACAAATTCACCAATGGCGAGAATGGTAAATGTTTTTGCCTTTTTCTTTATGATTTCAATTTCACTACGCTCAAAGTCACGTATGGCCTTGAAATAATCCTTTTTTTCGTTCTTTTCTTCAAATTTCTTTTTGGAGGCTTCTTTTTTTGAATGTTCATAATAGTTTGTGTTTTCCATTAATAATCACCTGCTTTGATTTGTCCAATTGCTGTGTTTAACTCAAACCATCCCCCTTTTTTCTGCACAGGATTGAGGGTGTGAGAACATGCACTAATTAATAGCGCGGAGGCAATTATGAGGGGGGCATATTGTTTTCCGTTCTGTATAAAACAGAGAAATTAACCGTTCAGGCGTTTCAGGAGTTCTGGTATCCAGATATCAGGAGCTACATCTCCTTTTTCAGCAATAATCTCATCAAAAATAGACAGGCCAGTTTCAGAGCCAGAAAGCACGGGCATAAACTCATCGAATCCAAACAAATCCATTTTGGCGAAAACAGAAGAGCCAGATTGCTTGATGAGCATGGTCCTTGAGTCCTTCGCCAGCTCTTTGAGTTTTTCAAACTCTTTTTCAGTAAGCCCAATTTCTTTATATCCTTCCCATTTTGCATCGGGATTGGGCAGGAGAATTTTCGTCGCGGTTTGTTGTACCAGCGCCGCAAAAATTGCGCAGTTTATGGCGTCTTCCGGGGACTGTGATGTTAACCACATCATTTCACCTTTCATGCGCCCCGCTTTCAGTGCGCTTTTAATCATGCTTTGCGTCATAGGAAAGTTTGCTGGCATCCAGAACTCTTCAATAATGGAGAGCATCAGATTGCCGCCACGTTGCATGATTTCTTTGTAGAAAAACAGGACCGCGAGTAAAGGTTCACAGGCAGGATGAATACCGTTTTTTGTGTCCAGGACAACGGTTGTATCAAATCCCACCTTTTTATGATGCAGTGGATTGAAGGTATTCCGGGGGGAATCCACCGCCCAGGCGTATTCGCCGTTGTCGCACCATTTGGCGAGACGCGTCTGAAGTTCAGGACTGACTATATCGAGAAGAAGGGCTGTCCGGCGTTCTTCGACAGGCATTCGCATAATGCTTTCCACGGCAGCGTTTAATTCAATGCCATGTTCATCAGAACAGGGGTTGCCCTGGTTGTCTCGTGCCAGAACCTGTGTCCAGCGTTTCAGAAATGCGAGAAGTCTGTGCCAGACGGGCGATTCCGGGCCTTCTGCCAGTTGCCACGGATTGCAGCCGGTATAGATACCTTCCTGCAATGTGAAATAGCTCCCTCCGTATGCGCGGACAAAAAGTTCGGTAGAACGGTTGTAATCCACAACAAACATTAAAGGGTCAAAGCGTTGAAGAAAGCCGCTGGCTGTTGCTTCAAATGTTGTTTTCCCTGTGCCTGTTGCGCCAAGAAACATTGCGTGTCCGGCAATTTTTTGTCCGGTAACATTTTTTTCCGGTGGGCTGTAATGTGTATTGAACCAGTAAACGCTGCCTGAATCCGTTTTTAAAGGCATTATGGCGGACCCATCACCAATAGGATTGCCTGATTTTTTCCCGGAGGAATAATTGTGAAAAGACATCAGACAGGCCAGGTTGGTTATTGTTCTTCGGGTATCCAGTGGACGCCTTTTATTCAGCGGCATATGACTGAAAAAAACAAAAGGTGATGCGAGTGAGGCGCGACTGAAGCGGAATCCATTACCCGAAGTAATAAACTCAGCAGAGAGCTTTATACCATTGCTTCTGGCCTGATCTGGTGTATCACCGAATACCGTTAATGCGCAGTGTAGTGAACCAAACAACGTAATTCCGGCTGCGACCGCTTCTTTACCAGCTTCGAGTTCTTCCTGTTGTGTTTTGGCTGCATCATTAGCTGATTGCAGTTTGTTTAATTGCGAATCAATGTTCTTCAGGGTTTTTGTGGGTGATTCAAAAATAAACGATTGAGTAAGAATAAATTCATAGGGTTGCTTGAGAAGGAAATCCCATTGTCCGGGGGTTGTTTCTATCGGGAAATCCTTCAAAATATAATTCGTTGCGAATTTTTTACTATCCGATTCGTTGTTACGCAGTTCAAGAACATCAGCACCAAAATACCATTCAGAATCACAAATACTGGATGATAAGGGGGTGGATGATAAAGGAATCATGTTATGTTCTGCATTTAGCAATAGTGATAGATAGTCTGCCACCTCACTGATATAAGTTTTGTGAACTGATAAAACAGAAGCGTTAAATGGCTGAAGTGCTTTTTGCGCCTGTTGTGTGATTTCATTCATGCGCTCGATTCCGGTATCAACATCATCGTAGGGAATCCCAAATGTCAGATACCATGTTGATTTATAGAATGCGCTGGATGTGAACAGAGCAAGGTATTTTTTTGAAAACCTGCTTAAAAAATCATTGTCAAAATTCCATTCTCCATCAATGGTTATTCTTTTTTTGATAAGATGAGTCCATAAATACAGGACGCCTTCCTTTCCTAACCCAATCAGGAAGTTTTTAACGCTGTTAAATAAATTTGTAAGAACATTATCGTTCTCTGTCTCAAATGGAATGCCTGCTACAACAAGTGAAGCCAGCATTTTCCTGTCAGAAGTAAAGATAATACTGTCTGTTACATGGAAGCGATAATCGGGATATTCACGAGCAACATCCATATTGTCACTGTTTTTTAATTTGACTTTGTGCATATATGTTACCTGACAGATGAATAACCAATAATTAAATCTCTGTGGCGGATTTTTAACAAAAGCCCCATAAGGTTTAAACGGATGACTCTTAGTGCGTTTGAGTCATTTTCACAGGCCAGTTTTACTATAAAAAGAAACAGCGCACATATAACAGGAATAATTATCCCTTTTATACCCCAAAGGAAAATAGCGGGGAAGCCTGTCAGAACAGCGAAAAAAGCCGTGAACAATAACAACATTAAGGGTATACCAGCAACTAACGCAGGACGGTTAAACCCGTTATAAGTCATGAATGACTCACTGACATGTTCATTTACTTTGTCCATAACTCACCATGAAAAAAGCCGCAACTCACACGTAAGGTAAATATGCGGCACAGTTGTATATATGAATTACTTATTTGAAGAGTTCCAGCGCCCAGTTCCCGGCGTAAAGTGCACCGCCAGCGAGGGCACAATAGACAAGCGCCATTCCTACATCAGACCAGCTTTTCTTCTCCATGAATGCCATGATGACGTTATAGATCAGGTAACACAAAGCACAAACACCACCAAAGCTAAATGCCCATGTCTTAATTTCTGTCATGGTATTTGTTGCGGTGTCGAGTCCACCTGCATAGGCAACGGAGGCGGTTAGTGACAGGAAAAACGCCAGGATAAAATACTGCAAAGTTGATTTGACTTTCATTAATTAAAATCTCCAAAAACATCCCAGTCCGGTGATGTTTTCTCTTCATCATTCGGGGGTTTTATTTCTGATTCATCAGTTTTTTCACGGATTGATGGCACGATATAGTTATTCGCGTTACGAATAACTCGCTCCAGATAAGAAGTGTTGTTAAATTTCTTTTCTTTAATAAATCCTGTTGATTCGTTACCCGAATAATACAAAGATAAAGCGCGGAGAATTTTTTGATTACTACTACCCTCCTTTTGTCTCAGATAATTGTCCGTCAGGACTGCCGCTCCTGCTTTTATATTTGTACACGGGTCAAAAACTGTTTTATTAGTCAGATTGAGTGATGGGAAATTTTTGCTGTATATCTGTGTCAGACCTGCACTAAACCTTTTATTTTCTGCTGTTAATTTTTCTGCATATTCAATAGCTCCTTTTTTATCTTTAAAATACTTACTTGTTCCGTCAGAAACATTCGCTATTACATATGGATTAGCCCCTGATTCAGTCATAATCAGGGCATTCATCGTATCGGGTGATACATCAGGGGCACACTGACTTATCAGTGCAGCCAGAACAGCCGCTGATAACTGCATAAGAGATTTATCTCCTGATATTAAATTCGTGAAGAACGTTTTTTCCTGCGGGGGCGACGAACGATACTGTCCAGCTCATTAGCGCCGGAAAGAAGTTCTTTCAGCGAGACAATTTTTTCCCTGACAGGTATAAGGGATTTTGCCCCCGGACATTGTTCAAAGTCTGATTTGTACAGGTCGTATAAAACAAGCGTATGTTTTACATCCTGTGACAGATAATTATGTTTATTCTGGATGTTATCTTGTTCGATATTTTTGATAACATCTGCTGAACGATGAATTAAATCTGTATAGATTCGGGTGTTTTTAAGAGGATTTATTTTTATATATTCAGAAGCAAGCTGAATAAGATTGCATCGTAAGATAAGGACTTCGCGAGTGGCAATATCAAGCTCGCTGACATCATCATTATCCTGCATGGGCATCTCCGGTAAAGATTTTCTGGACTGAAGTCCGCGCCGTAGCGATATATCCGGTCCACATAATGATGTGTCGGATATGCAGACTCCAGTTCAGAATCCCCTTGTCAGGGGATATTTAGTTAATGAGTACAATAGCCTCTTCTGGAATGGAGGAAGGAACGGGAACGCCCATATCATTCCCCTGATTATCGACAATCTTCCTATTTTTTACTCTTCCTAACATTGCTGAATGTTTTGTTTGCTGCTGCAAAGCAGACATCAGACCTTCTGTATCGGCAGACCAGATATAAACTCGCTTACCGTAAATAATATGATGAATATCATAAACGGGGGTTATGCCGATTTGCTCAGATGTTAACGTTCCTCCTGAATTACGTTTGTCTGGATATTTATAAAGATAGTCATTGATAACATTTGCGAAATGGATAAATTCAATTGCTTCCTGTTTTGCAGGAAGCAACTTCATTCGCTGTATGGTTTGGTTATTGTTATCTGTCAGATAGTAACTGCCTATTGACAGGAATATCAGGAGCAAGCTGAAGAACCAACCCATAGCGATTACTCCTGTTGTGTGTCTTTAATTGTGATTACGCATTGTGCAATATTCCTGAATGCGTATAACGGTTTATCTGCTGAAAGATAAAGCATCAGCGTATCTTTTAATGCAGATTCAAAGTTTCCCCGGAAAATAAGAGGAGCATCTATTCTGTAGTTCACAGGAGTATCCCATACAAGATTCCAGGTTGAATTACCACACGGCGAACTTGACGCCCATTCGGTGAGGCCATCCCGCAGCGTCGAACCTTTTTTAAGATTCCAGGTAAGTTTTTCTGTCTGTTTTTGCGGAACAGTGACAGGCGTTAGCGGTTTTTGAGGTAACTTGTCAGAGGAAACTGGTGTCCTGACAGGAGATGCAGGGGTTTTGTCAGGAGATACAGGTGCTTTTTGTGATGTTTTCCCTTTCTGTTGTTGAAAATCAATCAGAAGATGTCTTTTTTCGGTGTTCTTAATTACTGTCAGACCGTAGTTGCGAAGCATTTTATCCAGGACATAAGGCCATTGATCGTTGCCCTGCCAGGATATCGTGCGACGGAAGGTTTTCGTTACCTCCGGGGATATTTCAGCCGTCCAGTCCGATGGGACAATTTCTTTTAATGCTTTTTGCAGCGAGCCTTTACCATCATGGCGAACAAAGTAAATTTGCTTTTCAGGTGTTGATGGGCCTGTAAGCGTGGTGGCCGGAACAGCGTTGTTAGCGTTTTTTTTCAGAAAACCGCTTTTTGACATTAGCGGTGGTTGTTCAGGACGCGGTTTTGTCTGCTGATCAGTCTTTTGTGCCGTTTGTGCCTGATGGTTGTTGCTACTGATTGGCTTTGCGGGAGAGAGTGCTGGTTGTTCAGAATGCTGTTTAGTTGCTCCTTTGGCTGCTGTTTTTATCTCACCAGATGGGGTTATGCTGTTTGTTGTCGGCTTCAGAAAACTATTATTGCTGCCCTGGTTTTTTGGCGCTGTCGCTGATTGCTCAGAACGTGGTTTTACGGTTTCTGCAATACGAGGCGCGGGAGTTACGTTTATGGCTTCCTTTTTGAGATAATTATCATTGCTGTATTGAACAGTGCTGTTTGGCTGTGACACGGGCTGCTGAAGGATCACCCCGTTATAGTATGTGTCTGCTCTTACCTGCTCAATTGTGGTATTCAGTTCATACCAACCTCCTTTTGCCTGTGCGGGTTCAGGGGCATGGGAACACGCATTCAGCAATAATGTGGTGGGAATAATAATGAGCTTTTTCATGGTTAACCCCAGGAACGTCCGAACTTACTCATGATTTTTGAGATCGCCGCAGGGTCTGCGGTCGTGCATTGATTAAGAAACGCTTTTCGGGCATCAAAGGTTTTGCTCCAGCGAATAGATCCCTTTTTCTTTTTTATGATATTAAAGAAGTCCTTTTCGGCGCTTTTGCATTCGCTCCCGCCGCCGCTACCGATAGCTTTACCGTACAGACAAAGAACGGAAGCACATGGATCAGACGCATATACGGGGGCAGTGAGTGCGATAGCACTTGCGGCAACCATCGATAAAATGATGGATTTCATGGTGTTCCTCCATATTTCAGGCAAAAGAAAACCCGCACGAGGCGGGTTACTTGACAGGTTTAAAATATCAGCGGGTATCTGCCATGTGATAGACGTCGCTGCCTTCTCTTTTTCCCACAGAAATCACAAGCAAAACGACCTTCTCATCAATTACCTGATAAACGAGCCTGTAACCGGATGCGCGAAGCTTAATTTTGTAACGGTCAGTATGACCATGTAGCTTGGCTGCGGGGACGCGTGGATTTATCAGGCGTTCTGACAGTTTCTTTTTGAATTGCTCACGAACAGTGTGACCGAGTTTTTGCCATTCCTTCAGTGCTCTGTGGTCAAATGCCAGTTCATAAATCATCCAGGTTAACCCTTACAATGTCTGGATTTTTCATTCTTTCATCAGCAATTGCGTTGAGTTCAGCGTCTTCAGCGAGTTCCCGGTAGTAGGCATAAAGTTCTGGTGGGACACAGTAGAACGCTGGTTCATTTCGGTTCAGGATTGCGACGGCATCCCCTTCTCCTTCGGCTACAGTTCCCATAGGATTTTTTTTCAGGTCAGTAATACTGGCTGCTGTCGTAGTCAGAATTTGGTAGCTCATAAGTCCTCCATTTGTATCATGGAGATTGTAGCACCTTAAAAAGACTTTTAAAGGTGCTTTTGATTGCGGGGAACGACAAAAATGATCCGGGGTTGGGAATCAACGCACGTGTGGCGTAATGATGACAATCCGGTTCTCACTTTGGCTATCAGCATTAACTCCAGTAAAACCACTCACGATAAGGGGCTGGTCCGGTTTGAGTAAAATATTCTGCTTGACAGTCAGTTTCCGTATCGGGTCAGTGGTTGTGAGTAGCAGGTGGAAATTTCCACGCTCAATCTCCGGTGCTATCCGCATTGTGAAGCCAGCAGTCCGATCTTTTTCAGCCAGTGTAGTGTCACCGGATATTGCCTGACGGGGGATCAGTTCCGTGGCAGGTTCCCAGCTTCCGGCAGATGTTGTTTGTGATTCAACGCACGGGGTACTCTGCATTATTTTGCGGATTGTTTCGGAGGATATCGCCTGACCGTCATCAAAGAATGCACTACGGAAAATCACGTTCTGATTTTTGGCAAACAAGCCTGGATGCCGCTCGCTCAGACTTTCGTATATATTCATACCATTCAAACAAACAGGAGAACTGTCCGGCAGGTCTGTTCGCACGGTATCAATTTTCAACGTTATCTGGTGGTCATTTGAGGTTAACGGTGACTCAGGTACTGGTTGTGTTTTGCTATCCGCGCAGCCTGACAGTAATGCGGTGGCGGCAACCATCGATAAAATGATGGATTTCATGGTGTTCCTCCATATTTCAGACAAAAGAAAACCCGCACGAGGCGGGTATGAATGAGCCATTAAAGGCGGAATTGCACTCTTTGTTTAGTTTTGATATCTATCCTGTTGCATCATCAGAACAGAATACTGGAGTTAAGTTGGCTATGGCGCGGTTTTATTTAAATGTTCCGTTTGAAGAAAAGGATTTGGCTAAACAAAAAGGGGCGCAATGGGACCAAGAGCAACGGAAATGGTTTGTTCCACAGGGAAAAAATCCAATTTATTTTATTCGGTGGATAAAAGAATTAAATGAACATGATTACAATGTTTTTTCGCAACGTTTTTATATTGCGGAAAGTCACCAGTCTTGTTGGCGTTGTAAGAAAACAACTCCTGTGTTTGGTATTTTTTTACCTCGTTGGTATAAGTATAGAGACGTTATTTGGGGAGTTGATCCTGCCGAATGGGAAGATTGTATATTAGATGAATGGTATGAAACATCCTCCCCTAAGGGTATGGAGTATTTTGATTCAAAGAATAATATGATTTATCGGTGGTTAACCAGTAGAGTATGGTGGACTGATTTAACGAAAATTGAAATAATTTCAACCTCTGCTCTCTCAAGGATTAATGAGTATTCAAAATTATATTATCCATCCCATAGCAAAACAGCAAAAATGAACTATTACGCGAATCATTGTTGTCATTGTAACGCAATGCAAGGTGATTTTATGATGTTTAATGAGCCAGGGGGCGTGTTCTTCCCTGTAACATATGAACAGGCGGAGAAAATAAGATTCCATGAAGTCAATGAAACAATATTTGCCAAAGCAAGTTATAGTTTAATACCCGAAGCCGGAGGTTTCATAGATCTTTAAGCAAGATAAAACCCGCACGAGGCGGGTATTCTTTTAAATAGAATCACCTTGCTATAGGGAAGGTGATTCTATTGTAAACGTTCCATTAGATCCCGCACTGTCTTCTTGTACTCTTCTTTTTGTGCGTTGTTCTAATGCAGCACGAACATTAGAACTATTTATCAACTGGTCACTGCGTACAGCCAAAAAAAGCCCGCTTTGCGAGCTGTTTTTAATGAAGGATTATTGCATCATATTTTTAAATGCTTTACCCGATTGCTCTTTTTGAATGGCTTCACGCGCATTTTCGCAGTTTTGACCAGACATATCCCCTTTGCTGCATTTTTCGACAACATCTTGGGCTTGTTCAAGATGTTCAGCGTAGTAACTGACATCATAAACTTTGTCTTCACAAGCAGCTAAAAGGAAGCATGACAAGATAGTTAAAGTGCTTATGAATTTTTTCATTCGAACACCTATTGCATCATTAATTTAAACTTTTCTCGACTAACAGCCTCTTGTCTTGCATTTTCAGACGCGATTAGCTGTCTCTCTGCAATATCATATTGCTTCAATTGTAGCTCCATTGTCAATTTTTCTGTATTCAATTGGTTAGATAAGTCAGCTTTTTTTTGCGGAGTATCTGCTGACGCGAACTCCTTCTGTAACGTGGTTAATCTCTTAGCCCTTTCCTGCATTTCATTGTTGAAATTTTCATAGAATTTGATCTTAGCCAGGATTGCATCATATTTTTGTTGCGTCTCTGCAATGTTGCTTGATAAGTCATATTGCGATCGCAAAGAGCTAAGATCTGATTTTGCACTATTTGTTATTGTTGATAGAGAATCCTTCATATAGCTGGATGCGCTATCAAAGCCATTGCTGAAATCAGTGAAGCCTTCGAGTCTTTTCTTCTGTTCTTCAGCGTATCTTATGGTCTGTTCATATTGTTGCTTGAGTTGCTCAAGCTGTCTTGCCGCTTCAGCGGCACGATTTAGCCCTTCTTCAACTGTTTTAGCTATCGCTGTAACGTCTACTACTGGAATACCAGATGCAAAGATTGATGGTGATGTTACGGTAATTATTCCAGCAAAGAGAAATGATAATACTTTATCTTTCATGTTAATCACCCCGCTTTAAGTTTACTTCCACGGTTTAATCCCTGAACTAATGCTGATGCAGAACGACTTCCTGCATTAAAGATTGGATTTGGCATTTTGCTGGCAAATCCATTAGTGAAAGATCGGAGTCCTGATGCTCGCATAAAACCAGATGCAACCTTACCTCCAAAGCCATTAGCGGCTGATGTAAGGCCATTTATACCTACCCCACCTGTTAATGTAGAACAGAGTGTGCCAACTTGTTCTATAAGGAATATGGAAATAATCGTAATAAGGAAAAAGTAAACTACAATAGATAGTTTTATATCTCCATTAACAGGGACAACTGATTCAACGAAACTAATTAAGAAACTAAATGATATGCTATAGAATAAATTTAACAGTATATAGTTGAGACAACTGCCGACCCATGCAGTAAACATATTTCTGGTCGATGAAAATAGAGCGAAACAAATGAATAAAATGCCAGCGGAAAGAAGAATTCCAACCATGAAAGTTGATAGTGTCAAGAAAACAGTAGTGTAATAGATGAGAAGCATTCCGCCGATATAGCCAATCCCCCATACTAGATAAACCCCCATTTTCTCAGCAATTTGGAACTTTCCATAAATACTCATACTTGTATCAAGGAAGTTGTTTAAATTCGTAGATAGAGCGTTCCACAAATTATCAACACTGGTTGCAGTTCCTGAACCTCCAGTAACAGCAGCAGAAAGGTCGGAGCCAGCGTGCATTACAAAAGGAATAACAAACTGGCTGTAATAAGGCGCTGAATAAGTGAATGCACCAACCAGGGCGAATGCACCGATATTCTTAGTCACCTCGCTCATCAGGACGTCACGTTGGGCATACGTGATTTCATATATTAGATAAATAACGTATAAGGCTATAGCAGCAAAGAATGTAGGAGATATTGCCTGTGCGACCTTAGCGGCGTTCGTCGCCGCTGTGGATTCAACAATGGTTGTTACTTTCTCAAGAAATTCTGAAACAATATTCATAGCTTAGTCCTTCTGGCAGATGAAGAGTTCACCAGAGGCACTAATATTTGGCTTCAGCTTAATTACCAGGTCTGTGCCGAAAAAAATTGCTTCTCCAATTTTTTGGAAATTTAATGTGGATTCTTCTTTATTGTAACTATAAACGTTGTGGGTCGCTGTCGATGTTTTGGTTTTGCGTGGTGTAAACGCTTTTTTAATGATGTAATCGAGAGCGTGGCTATTATGAGATGGTAAAGTGATTAAATCGTCGTTTTTTTTCATAATGTAGTTCTGATTTTTGAGGTTGAAGATAATTGTCGGTCAATGCTTTTGATTTTTTTTCGTATCTCAATTGGATTCGCCTCAGATAAGTTAGCAATGGATAAAGCCAGTTCGATTTGTAAAATTTTCCTTGTTTCGATGAGATTGATTTTTACTTGTGGTATATCACGGAAGACACCACAGCCGGTAATTGCTTTTGAAACGACACGTTCTGTATTCGCTATGTTTTTCTTTACTGTTCGAGGGGGGACATAACGTGCACGGCGAAGTTTTCTCAGATTAGCTTTTGCTTGAGTCATATTTGTATGCCCTGAATAAATAAATGCTTTCTTCAAAGCCTGAATAAGCATAAACCAGGATTATGGTGGCTAAAGGCAAAGAAAAGGTGAAATGAATAACGGCATTCAGAACTGAACCGGTTAATGTATATAAGACAAACGGTGCTGAAAGTATGAAAGTACCCAGCAGGAAAGAAAAAACATTGCACGCCATTTTTAATAAAAATATTTTTATTAGGTGATGTTTTTTTCTGTACATTTCATCGTATCCTTCAGGGGGCTGTCACCCTCTCACGTTGTTGCTTTCATCAACAAGTGCCTCAATAAGTTTATTAATACACGCCCGTTCTGCCGGAACCTCCCGGCCTGTAATCGGGTCAAAAACGACATGATCGCTTTCAACGTAACGTAAACGGTGATAGACATCTATACGGAGTTTTGTTTTAGCAGCTTCACGTTCAACTCGAGTTAACTCTTCTTTTTCTCGTTTGCTGCTGAAAAACAGAAACCAGATCATTGCTATGATAATTACTAAAAAAGGGATAACGGTGCCTAAAATAATTACTAAAAAAGGGACAACGGTGCCTAAAATGCTTACCATTTCTGCCATGCCATCCAGAATAGATTGAATCTTTCCTGTGGCTGTGGTGGTTGTTACTGGTTCAGCAAAATCAGAAACAGTGTCTGATAAAAATGTAAATAAACGGGCAGATAAACCAAATAGCACGCCAAAAACGAGAACTTTTATTATCGAACCGTATACATTTAATAGACTGTATTCTTCCTCTTTAGGCGATTCAAAGTTTTTTGCCCTTTGTGTCTGCTCTTGTTTAGAACCAGAAACACCTCCGATGAATAAGCCAATACCACCAGTACCTAAACCAATACCCCCACCAGTACCATTCCATTTACCTGTTGTTGTTTCTTTAGCTACAATAGCTGCAAGAGAAATTCCTTCATTTGCGTTTCGCATAGAATTTTCCTCATACTATTCCTGTGACACTTAACACCATCAATAAAATATGTAATGCAGTAATTTTTTTTAGCGTTTTTTTATAGACTTCAATAAAATCCTTATCCAGAAGTCTGATAATAAAAATACATAGTGCATTCATCGCTGCTCCTGTAAGCGGAATTAACAACGAAAGATGCATGATTTATTCCTTGTTTTCACTCTTGTCTTCGATGGTCATTACTTTAAGAGTTATTCCTTGCATGTCTGTAACAATAACTCTTGTTCCCGCAGGGTAGTTTTCATTGTGTAACGTCTCAACAGGCCAGAATGTATCACCAATAAGTAATTGCCCCTTGCCGTTCACAATATCGTCACTGAGAGTAAATTCTTTTCCTTTAAAACGTGAATGCCCTGTGTTCACCAGGAGAGTATCTAATTTCTTATGTTTTTTGTCATAGAGGAACTTAATTATCGACGCCAGTATGCTGATTGATGCAAAGAAGCATATATTGGCTTCTTGTGATATCGGAAGAAAAAAGCCCACAATGGCGCTTGATAATGCACCAAGACTGATTAAGAGTAACCATCCTGTTCCGGTTATAATTTCAAGTGCAATACACAGAAGAAACAGTGTAAACCATAACATGGCTAATCTCCATGATAAAAGGGAGAAATTGAATAAAGAAGATGAAGGTAGTTATAAACGCCAAATGCATAAATTAGCAGAAAGAAGCCAAAGAATATGCCATTAAAACTCCATATTAACAGGGGCAGCAGAGCCATCGCTATCATCACCCCTCCGAAGTTCAGCCATAATGGAAATATTGATGCGATGTGGTTTAGTATTTTTTCTCCTTTGTTCTCATCTTTTGTAATAAAAAGAAGAAAGCTCCATGCCCCCATAGGGATTATATGTAAAATAAGAAGGATGAACCCATAAGTTTTCATTTAAATGATTTGCTCATTCGTGAATATGAATATGAGGACGGTGATTAAAACAATATTGTCACCGTCCGCTATCTGTTTTAAGACAAATATTGTTGAGCCTGTTTCATATCAACTTTGGGAGTATCCTGTGATACGTTTTTTAGCAGTTCACTGATACCTGCAACCGAACTCACCAGGCTACTTGAATCAAGCGGCATCATCACCAGTTTACTGTTTGATGCTGTGCCAATTGCCTGGAGTGCTTCAGTGTATTTTTGCGCAATAAAGTAATTAACAGACTGAACGTCACCTTCAGCGATTGCATCCGACACCAGTTTTGTTGCGCGAGCTTCCGCTTCTGCCTGACGTTCGCGTGCTTCAGACTGAAGAAACGCTGATTGCCGTTCCCCTTCCGCTTTCAGTATTTGAGACTGTTTTTCCCCTTCTGCCTTCAGAATTTCTGACTGGCGGATACCTTCCGCTTCAAGAATCCGGGCACGCTTAGTTCGTTCCGCTTTCATTTGCGCGTTCATCGCTTCAGTCAGTTCTTTTGGTGGTTTAACATCCCGAATTTCAATACGTGTGACCTTAATTCCCCACGGGTCAGTCGCATAATCGACAACCGTTAACAGTTTAGAATTGATGCTGTCACGTTGAGAAAGCATATCGTCGAGATTCATTCCACCAACGACAGTTCGGATATTGGTCATAACAAGATTTGAAATAGCTGATGCAAGATTATCGACTTCATAAGCTGCCTTCGCTGCATCAATGACCTGGACAAAACAAACAGCATCGATAGTTACGTTTGCATTGTCTTTCGAAATAACTTCCTGTTTAGGAATATCCAGGACGGTTTCCATCATGTTGATCCGTTGACCTATGCGGTCCATAAACGGGATCAGGAAGTGAAGACCGGGGGAAAGCGTATGGGTATATTTACCAAAGCGTTCCACTGTCCAGGCATTACCTTGTGGCACGATTTTGACGGCAGATTTAACGAATATCAGCGCGACTAAAATTAATAAGAGTAACGGAATAGATGTAACTATTGGCGTAATTATAGCGTCAATCATGATTAATCCTCTCCCCATTCATCACAATATGCTTCAACCGGAGTTTTTCCTGCTTCATAATCAGCACGCCATGCTTCCGCATCGGCGGCATTTCCACCGCGTAACTCTGCGTAATCCATTAATAGCTCGTGCCATTCTTCAAATGTTACGGTTTGTTTAGTGGAACCAAAATCAGCCATATGTATTTCCTGCATTTTGTGGAGGTATCTCTTTGCAAATGAAATCTGAAATATGAACATCAACAGAAAAACACTTTCCTGCTTCTTTTTCTTTTGAGAAGTTTTTTCTGCATTCTTCAGCGGTCATAGGGAAGTCGCTGTAATGAGTCCATTTCACGGGGCCACCACCTGGTTTTTTGATGGTTGCGTTTATTTGGTACTTAGGCATTCAAAAATACCTCCACTCGATCACCTGTCTTTCTTGAACACATCCAGCGGCGCAGTTCTGTAAAACTATCCTGGATCTCACAACGGGTACTTTTCATTGTGACAGTTGGTATATTGTCGTAGCTGGCATATGCAATCTCTTTTTTGGGTGTGCGCAATATGCCTTTGTCAATATCAAGAATCCTGAACGCGCTAATTCTTCTTTTGTGCTCGTTAAATAGTGTTCGTTTAGTTGCTGTTATCTGCTTCTGTGCTTCCTGGTAAATGTAGGTAAGCACATCATAAGATTGTTGCTGTGTAATAAGGAAATTACGGCTAACATCCGTTGTTGTGAGCGTTTTATTATTTCTTAATCCCCAATAAGCCACGATGATATAGAGTGGATATCCTTTCAAATCTGCCACACATTCAGGAATGACAGGATTAATTTTTGTCTTACGCGCCATATTTTCTCCCGGTTGTTTGTCTGAAATAGAAACATCCCCGGAGTACAGCGTCATAAGCTAATTATGAAAAGTTGCAGCCACTCACTACAGGCTCTTTATCTGATTGTTCATCATCATGCATAGCTAAACCCCCTTACCTGGAGTGGAGACTGGCAAATCTGGTGTACTTCTGCGTTGCAGCCTGTACGACTTGCTCAGGGAGAGAGTGAGTGAGATTAACTCAACGCGAGTTCACCAAATAAGGGGGTTTAAGTATGCAGAATGATATTTGCGGATAAAGAGTCGTTACCTGTGTAGATGGCGCGGCACGTCACTCTGTTACGTAGCCCGTTGCTGACAGATGCCAGCGGTGCTTGAAATGCACGAATAATAACCTCCTTATGCCAGGGCTTTAGGCAATGACCGCTGTCCGGGGTTGTTAAAGAGCATGAGATGACAAGCGTTCTAACGGGCGTCAAAGAGTGCTCATTTTCCAGGCAATGAGCACAAAAAACGCGATGAACGAGCTTTTTACAATCATCTGGATAGTATTGTGTGTGCGACATTTAAAACCTGTCAATGCCGCAAGAGCGATCTAATGATCTAGATAACACCTAAAAAACAGAATAATATTCTGTTTGTTAAATGATGTACGATCTAAAAATCTAGATAATACTGTTTGTGTGGTTTATTCGATCGTGTGAGTGGGTGTATGCAGTCAAAAAAACTTTTTTGAATATACAAAATTCTGAATTTCTGATTTTGTAAGGTTTTGTATGGGGAACGTCAGTAAAGAAGGGGCTTCAGTAGCAGTTCTGAAAACGATTTTGAAGCTGTCAGAGATGTGTGCTGAATCAAAAAGGAAACGAGCCAGGCTTGAACATCGTTGATCGATTGCGCCCATGCTGCTAAATTTGCAGGCAAGTTTTCCGCGATTTGTAAATGCAGAAAACGAGGTGCTGAAATTTTGTTCAAGAACGTAAATTTCAGATAAAGAAAACCCCCGTAATCTCGTCTTTTCCAGGGAGCGCAGATTAGCGGGGGTTGACCTCAAGGCCGAGCCTTGAGCTGATAACATTTTATTTCAGGTAATCGCTTACTACCTGAAGTGGAGTTTAATTCCATGAGAAGGAAATATCAACTCTTACAGTGCAAGCTAAGTGCAGCTTGCTGTGATTAGCAAACGTCACTGGTCTGAACTATCACCGGAAGAGCAGATCCGTTTCTGGCAGGACTATGAAGCGGGTATTGAAAGCTCATTCCTGGTCCCCCAGGAAAACAAAGGCGGAACAACAAAACGTCGCCGGGGTGAACATTCCACTAAGCCAAAGTGTGAGAATCCAGCCTGGTTCCGTCCCGACAACTATAAGGCGCTGGGCGGACAGTTGGGCCACGCTTACAATCGTCTCGTTAAAAAAGACCCGGTCACTGGTCAGAACACACTCAGAATGCACATGTCGTTGCATCCATTTTATGTACTGAAACGTCAGAGTGTCGGTCGCAAATATAAATTCCGACCGGAGAAACAGCGGCTGCTTGACGCAATATGGGTTGTACTTGTGAGTTTTTGTGATCGTGGATTGCACACTGTCGGCATGTCTGTCTCCCGCCTGGCAGAAGAAATAAGCCCAAAAGACAGTAAGGGAGACGTTATTCCTGAAACCGCAGTCACAGTATCGCGCCTTTCCCGTCTGCTGGCAGAGCAGGTTTCCTTTGGCACGTTGGGAACGTCAGAAAAGACGATATGGGACCGTGAATCCCGCCAGCGACTGCCGAAATACGTCTGGATCACCGAAACTGGCTGGAAAATGCTGGGAGTTGATCTGGTGAAACTTCAGGAACAGCAACGTAAACGCCTTGCAGAAAGTGAAATCCGCCTGCAACTGATTAAAGAAGGCGTTATCCGCGAGGGCGAAGAAATCTCTGTTCACTCGGCTCGTAAACGCTGGTATGCGCAGCGTTCTCTCGATGCCATCAAGTCCCGACGTAAGAAAGCAGCGGAGCGCAAACGTGCTAATCGCCTGGCAAAACTGCCGTATGATGAACAGCGAAACGAAATTGCGCGGTTTATTCTGAAGCGTATGCCGCCGGACGAAGCGTACTGGTGCACTAAAGAAAGATTAGAGCAACTGGTAGCCAGAGATCTACGTCAGCTTGAACTGGCTCTGACTGCTTCGCCACCCCACTAGTTTAGCTGCCTGATACAATCGGCACTCTCTTCAGCCCCTTCGGGGCTTTTCGTGTTGCCTGCATTTCATGAAATTCCTCATATTTGACGACCGTTTTTCATTTTGTACCGCTCTGACAGTTTTTTGATGGCCGCAATCGGGTATCGGAGTAAAAACGCCTTCGGTTATCCACAAAAACCCGCAAAGGAATAACTTCAGAAAGCAGCAAACATAGAACATCAAACCCGCAATATATTCTTAACCCCTGTTCTTTAATCCCCTGCGTTACTTCGCCGCAGGGAAAATATTTATCTTTGAAACAACTGTGGATAATCACAAAAATGCCTTCGCTTGCAGCGGCTACCGCCGCGCCGCTCAGAATATAAAAGTACCTCCCACCGCTTCGCGGCGGGCATATGGACTTCTGCCTAATGAAAAACAAAGCCCCTCCAACCCTCCTACAAAAAAACGCTGCAAATACTCAGCCACAGCGCCCAACCCATCACTGAAAAGCGCCGCCGCCCCCGCCCAAAGGGCGGGAACAACATCGCTTTCAATAATGGATGTTGTAACTAAGAAATTACATGGCTGTCAGTCTTCTGGCTGGAAGTATCGAGTACACGCTCGTAAGCGGCCCTGACGGCCCGCTAACGCGGAGATACGCCCCGACTGCGGGTAAACCCTTGTCGGGACCACTCCGACCGCGCACAAAAGCTATTTCATGGCTGAAAGCGGGTATGGCTTAGCAGGATGGGGATGGGTAAGGTGAAACCTATCAATCAGTACCGGCTTACGCCGGGCTTCGGCGGTTTAGCTCTGTGCCATATAAAACAACAGAGTGCCGCCTTACATGCCGCTGGCGCGGCATCAAAAAGAAAGCCCCCCAATAACGGGGGAAATAGCGTTTTGATCAAAATGATAATGCTAGTGTGCTTCTTGCGTGCCATCTTAACTTCCAAAGGGTACTCCCGCCGACATAAGGCGGGAGGGGAATTTGGACGGGCTTGAAAAGCCCGAAAGGTGATCAGCCACGCTGATGTTGAATGTATTGCTTCACAACTTCCAGCGGCGCACCTCCGCAGGAGCCAGCAAAGTATGACCTCGACCAGAGCACGGCTTTTCCGTATGCCCCCCGCAAATCAAGAAATTCGTTTCGCAGACGGCGGGATGTCACTGCTTTCAGTGAGTTAACCAGTACCGAAAGTTGCACTGTTGGTGGGTATTCGATCAGCATGTGGACATGATCGACGTCTCCGTTACTTTCTTTAAGTTCTGCCCCAAAATCACGGCAGACTTCTGCTGCATACTGATGGAATGCTGCACAGTGTAACTCTCCCAGTATCTTTCGACGGTATTTTGTTACAAAGACAAGATGAACATGCAAAAGGAAGGCAGCATGTCTTGAACGATTGATTTTATATTTTTGCATTGAGGTTGGCCGTAAAAGCAGTAATATTGTAAGCAAATCTACTACACACTGAATGATGATGCTAATCCTGAAAGCCTACAAATTCAGACTGGAACCAACGCATGAGCAGTCGCAGCGTTTGCGGCAGTTATGTGGTTGCGCCCGTTTTGTCTGGAATTTAGGTCTTGCGGAGACAAAGCGCATACTTGGCTCAGGCGAAAAGCTACCTTCGGCTTTCGAGTTGAACCGGATGATTACGGTGTGGAAAAAAATGCCGGAATACATCTTCTTACAGGATGCTTATACCGACAATCTGCAACAAAAGCTGAAAGACCTGCATACCGCATGGAAACGTTGTTTTGATAAAAAGCTCGCAGCTAAGGCTCCGGTATGGAAACGAAAAAATGAGGGCAGAGACTCAATCCGTTTTGTGAACTTTGAGAAATATTGCTGCCTTGAAAATCGCAGAGTGAAGCTACCGTCAGGTCTTGGGTGGGTAAAATTCCGGCAATCTCAACGTGTGAACGGTAAAATCAAAAATGCGACAATCAGTCAGTTAGCGGGACAGTGGTATATCTCGTTTCAGGTTGAAATTGAAACGGCAGAACCAAATCACACAAGCACAACGATAGTCGGGCTGGATGCTGGCGTGGCTAAACTTGCCACGCTGTCAGATGGCACAGTCTTTGAGACTGTAAACAGTTTTCAGAAAAACCAGAAGAAGCTGGCGAGACTCCAGCGTCAGTTAAGCCGCAAGGTCAAATTCAGCAACAACTGGCAGAAGCAGAAACGCAAAATACAGCAACTGCATTCCCGTATTGCAAATATCCGCAGGGACTACCTTCACAAAGTCACAACGACCGTCAGCAAAAACCACGCAATGATAGTCATTGAGGATTTGAAGGTCAGCAACATGTCAAAGTCAGCAGCGGGTACGGTCAGCCAGCCGGGGCGCAATGTCCGGGCAAAATCAGGTTTAAACCGTTCGATACTGGATCAGGGCTGGTATGAAATGCGCCGCCAGCTTGAGTACAAGCAGCTCTGGCGTGGCGGTCAGGTGCTTGCTGTTCCGCCAGCGTACACTAGCCAGCGTTGCGCGTGCTGTGGTCATACTGCGAAAGAAAATCGCCTGTCACAAAGTAAATTTGTGTGTCAGGTATGTGGATATACAGCGAACGCCGATGTAAACGGCGCTCGTAACATTTTAGCGGCGGGGCACGCCGTGCTTGCCTGTGGAGGGATGGTGCAGTCAGGCCGCCCGTTGAAGCAGGAACCAGAGGCTGAGCAATCAGCCGTCACCCACTAATGGGAATCCCCCTCCTGAGTCACGAAGTGCGAAGGTGGGGGAGGATGTCAATCCAGGCACAAACTAAATTTAACGTTTCGTTAATTACAAAGAAATCCGATGAGTTAATCACTTGCGGAATAAAAATCATATAGTAAATTACTATATGATTTTGCGTTGTTTCGGAGAATTAAAAAATGCCTTTGATTGAATACATCAACAAGTTCTATCGGGGGAATCAGGCATCGTTCGCCAGGCTGACCGGAGTTCAACCTGCGCAGGTAACACAGTGGATCAACAAAGGATTCATCGTGGTGAATCACACACTGTATAGTCCACGCCGAAAGCTGGGAATTTAATTCCTGGTCAATATTTGACATCCTCCACGCCCTGAAGGACGGGGATATAAGGCGCACTGTATCTTGTTGTCTGGCAGAAAGAAGAAAGCCCCGTAGTTAAGTTTTCATTAACCCACGAGGCGATCCCAATGCTTCAACAACACCAGGATAGACTTTTACTGCCCTTTACGCAATACCATGTATTATTCAAGTTTCTGGTCGATATATAATGTTGTTGGCGCTTGAGGCTTTCTGCCTCATGGCGAAAAGGTGGTTTGTATCTTGTTGTGCGGCAGAAAGAAGAAAGCCCCGTAGTTAATATTTCATTAACCCACGAGGCGATCCCAATGCTTGAACAACATCAGGATAGCCTCTTACCGCGCGTTACGCAAGGAGAAGAAGGCCATGAAACAGCCGAAAAACGCCCTGACCTGGTGTTTATTAATCGTGTGCTGCACATTGTTAATATTCACGTATCTGACCCGGAATCGTTTGTGCGAGGTCCGGCTGAAAGATGGAAACAGGGAGGTTACGGCAAGTCTGGCTTACGAATCCAACGGTAAGTAGCAACCCGGAGGCGGGCGAAAGCCCGCCTTTTTGGGGATGATGTGGTTCTGGCATTAAGCGCCTTTACAAAGGGGGTATTCTGTACGGATACCCCCTTTTTCCATGTATTTTCAGGATATTAACTGGTGAATATGGTATAATTAGTCAATATGACAGCAATTATTGAGGCGAGTATGCAGCCAAAAAAAACACCCGTGATTGTGGTCAAAAAACGCCGCGTTCTGGTCATGCCAGAAAATCCTGTGGTGAATGAAAAGCCGCAGGAAGTACAAAAATCAGCAGTTAATGAAAACAAGAAAGTACAGAAGAAAGATGCTGTAGCAGAGAAAACACGTAAAAAGCAGCCTCAGCCCTGGTATTTGAAAAAACAAATCACTTTTCCCCCAAAATATCCGAAAGAATATTTTGAAAAGTGTTTCAATAAAGTTCGTGCTGTTTTTCCTGAACTATGGACAGACGAAAAAAAGAACTTGCCCCTGAAAAGCGGGATTCTCCAGGATGTTGAGAAATACCTGGCGGATAACCCGGATGTGGATCTGACGATTGAAGAGTGGAATTGTGCGGTTCAGGTGATGACGTTCCGGTGGCAATATCTTCAGAATTGTACTGTACCAGGCGCAACACGTTACGACCTTTACGGGAAACCTGCTGGTACAGTAAAAAAAGCACACGCAACTTATGCGCAACTGGTTCTCGATGCCCGTAAGAAAGCCAGCGAGAAGAAACAATTAAAACGTAAGGGATAAAGCCCCGAAGGGCTTTATCATTTCAGCCTGGCTGACTGTAGAATCCAGTGATTTTTTCCGTTTTCGTCCAGGCCGTGTTCGTAAGCTGCAAGAGCCGCTTTCATTATTGCTGTTTTTGTCTGGCCTGTTCGCAGTGCTTCCCGTTCCAGAATATCTTCGTAAACGTCCCCAAGCCGGACATTGGTCACTTTAGTTGCTCCCGATTTTTTGCGGGTAGCTTCATTGATGAATCGGGCTGTGTCTGCATTGGTTTGTTCTGTTTTTTGTCCTGGTATTACCGGAGTTTTCAAGTCAAGAGCCATTATATCACCTTTCGTGTGTTACATTAGCTTTACTGTGTAAAGCTAATGATGTAAAGCTGTCGTATTACATCCATTAGGGATTGATGCCTAACTCTTGCGCCAAAAGCTCTATTTGTGCTTTAGCTGTAGAAAGGCTGGATGCGCGACGTACATCATGAACGCCAGCGCCTTCATTACAGGCCGCTTCAAAAATATCTAAATCTGAAATACGTGTACGAAGTGGCTGTATCCACACCGGGTTCTCCCGGAGTAACTTGTCGAGATCAATCGCTGCTTTTCTGTGGCGTGGTTTTGTCGTGTTAATTCTCGTGAAAAGTACCCAGGGTTGCAGGTCTGGATTGATCTGTTGAGCTGTGCGAACTTTTTCTGTTACATGAGTCAGCGTTTCTGCTTCGAAATCTGAAGACGGCTTAACGAGAGTAAGCAGAGTGTCAGCTACAGTTAAGGCGCTGCGAAATTCCTTGCTGTCATGCCCTGGACAGTCAATGATCAGCACTTCACATATTTTTTTCAGGCGCTTAATGACTTCTGATACATCGCCATACTCTTCATAAACAGGAACCGGTAATAAGCCATTTTGCTTTCTTTTTTCGTTCCAGCTAAGAATATCATTGTTTTTATCGGTCTTCAGAATGATGACCGTTCGTGAATTATTTACCAGATAAGAAGCCAGGTTTGTTGCTGTGGTGCTTTTTCCTACACCGCCTTTATCTGATGCGACAAGTAATGCTCTCCCCATAGAAACCTCGGATATACAGTGTAAAGGTTTATTTGTCTTTACATTGTATTCATTATAGTTACGTTGTAAAGATGTTTCTGTATTTACAATGTAATTGTTTTTGTGCTTTACATTGTGTGTATGTTACAGGGTAACTTTTCAGGATGCGATTTTGCCTGGTGTGTTGTTGCGCCCGTAGCTCGCTGACGCTCACACGCGCAGTACAGCGCCCCGCCCTGCTGCAATGCACCAGGACGGCGTAAACTCGCTGGCGCTCGCGCTAACTGCGGCATTCTGCGGCGCAAATCAGCATGATCATGGCCTGTTGGTCCGTTGGGCTTTGCAGGGTGAAGGGATGGCCCTGTGCATCCTGGTATGTTCGTCAGCGGCTGCGCCGCGCTTCGGGGCGATGTGGCCCCGCTGCTCCCTGGTATTTCCTTTCGCCCCTTCTATCCGCTGACGCGGATTAAGAAATGAGCAAATCATCAAGTAAATTGCTGTTTTCAGGCAATAAATCTTGATGATACATCTAAATAGATGTATTATTATTTCATCGAAAGGGGATTGGCTCCTTTCCTTCTTAAGTCCAAACGGACAGGAGATTTAAAATGAAAACATTGACTTTTAATAACGGCACTGTTTCTGTTGGCGATGTGTTTGTATCTTCCTGGGGATATGAGCAAACGAACGTTAATTTCTACCAGGTTATTTCTGTTCATGGCAAAAAAACCGTAACTGTTCAGGAGATTCGCGCTTCAGTTCATCGGACTCATTCAATGAGCGGATATAAGACCCCATTACTTAATGATTTCTGTGGTGAGCCATTAAAACGGCGAGTGCGTGATTATTACAGTACGCCAGCAATTGAAATTGAGGAATTCGAAACAGCATATAAAGGATCACCGGAAGAAAAACACGAGTTCACATCATACTACTAAGAAAATAGTTGCAGGGGGTATCCCCTGCAACCATGTTAAAAATGTTAATAGTAGTAGTATTTACCCAGGGGGTTTTAGTATGAATGATGGGGTAAAACTCCGTCCTTCAGGGCGTGGAGAATGCCGGGCTAATGCAGCAATGTAATGTTGCGCCCGTAGCTCGCTGACGCTCACACACGCAGTACAGCGCCGCGCTTCGGGGCGATGTGGCCCCGCTGCTCCCTGGTATTTTCTTTCGCCCCTTCTATCCGCTGACGCGGATTAAGAAACGAGCAAATCATCAAGTAAATTGCTGTTTTCAGGAAATAAATCTTGATAGTACATCCAAATAGATGTATTATTGTTTCATCGAAAGGGGATTGGCTCCTTTCCTTCTTAAGTCCAAACGGACAGGAGATTTAAAATGAATATCCAGGAAGCATTAAACGTTTTTGGATTATCCGGCGAATTAACTGAAAAAGATATCAAAGCAGCATACAGAAAAGCCGCTTTAAAATATCATCCAGATCGTAACCCGTTAGGGGCTGAACTGATGAAAGCGGTAAATGCAGCTTTTGATGTCTTGATGGCAAATATTGATAAAATAAATCAGTTCCAGAGCGCTGATGAACATGCACGATATAATTACGGTGATGACCTGGAAAAAGTATTAAACGTTCTTTCTGGTTTATCTGGTCTGGTATTTGAAGTGATAGGTAACTGGGTATGGATTAGTGGAGAAACTATTACACATAAGGAAACTTTAAAAGAAATCGGGTGTAAATGGGCGGCAAAGAAAAAACAATGGTTTTATCGTCCAGACGAACATAAAAGTTACTGGAATCGTGAAGAACACACGATAGAAGAAATCCGCGCAAAATACGGTACAACCGGACAGCGCAGGGCGACAGGGTGGCAACGCGTGGAAACCAGAGCGTAACCAGAACGGGGGCGAGAAGCCCCCGATATCATACCAGCCCGTCTTTTGGGGCATCGAACCCAAAAAGACGGGAACAGCAGCCACGTAGCAAAAAGGGAAACAGATGAACTCTTTTTTTGAACAATATCACCCTGTCTTTGAAGTTGTCTGCCGTATCCTGGGGAACGGCTGGCGCGTGAACAAACTTGATGATTGTCCGTCTCGTATAAAACTGACGTCACCGCAGTTTAAAAATTACTCTGTGCATATTCGGATGGAAAAAGACCGATTTTCTGTTGTGGGGAGTGTGGATAGTCGTTCCTGGAGTAGTCCGTATCATGTTTGTACGTTATCCAGGAAGCGGAATCCCGTTGATATAGCAGCCAATATCGAGCGAAAAATTTTGCTAAATGCTTCGCAGGAGGTGTTACAGGCGATTGAGTATGAGAAACGCCAGGCGGCAAAAAAGGACGAAATTCTGATCCTGAAAGGTATGTTATCGCAACTTGTCCAGCTTGAAAGCTGGTATGGGGCATTGACAGGCTTTAAAGCTGAAAATGGATTGAACGGTAAAGTCACCGAGCAGGGCGAGCGTTATGATTTGCAGATTAGGGGTTTGAGTATAGATCAACTTGTTAAAATTACAGGATATTTGAAACAGTTATGAGAAAAAACAAAGGGCGATTGACTTATTATCTTGAAGTGATTGATAAAAAATACCATTTTGTAAAAAAAATAAGCAGTTATTCAAAGGAGTTCACTGACGGAAAAACAAAAAGAACAAAGAGAACGTTAAGTGAGCTGGTTTTTAATGAAAGTGAGGTCGAGGCAATAGACTTTACAAAAAATGGTTTAAGACCTGTTGATAAGAATATTCTCTTAACTATGGTGAAAGAATATAAGGAGAGTGATGCATGACTATTGAAAATACACCGGAAAACATAAAGAAATTACGTAAAAAAATTGGCCTTACCCAGACAGAGTGCGGTGAGATTTTTGGCGTAGGCTTAAGTACATGGCAGAAAAAAGAAGCTAAAACCCACAACCAGCTTAATTTATCGAAAGGTGAATTTGAGTACCTGTTATTACTTGCAGGGGAGCACCCTGAATACGTCCTGCATAAAAAAGCTGAATCCCGCTCACCGGAGGAACCGTGAGCGAGAAGAAAAACACCACGACGCAGAAATCTAAGATATACAGTGTAAAGGTTTATTTGTCTTTACATTGTAATTGTTCTTTGTCTTTACATAGTGTGTGTTTGTAACAGGGCGACTTTACATAATTGCGATTTTGCCTGGTGTGTTGTTGCGCCCGTAGCTCGCTGACGCTCACACGCGCAGTACACCGCCCCGCCCTGCTGCAATGCACCAGGACGGCGTGAACTCGCTGGCGCTCGCGCTAACTGCGGCATTCTGCGGCGCAAATCAGCATGATCATAGCCTGTTGGTCTGTTCTGGCTTTGCAGGGCGAAGGGATGGCCCTGTGCATCCTGGTATGTTCGTCAGCGGCTGCGCCGCGCTTCGGGGCGATGTGGCCCCGCTGCTCCCTGGTATTTTCTTTCGCCCCTTCTATCCGCTGACGCGGATTAAAAAATGAGCAAACCATCAAATAACTTGCTGTTTTCAGGCAACAAATCTTGATAATACATCTAAATAGATGTATTATTGTTTCATCGAAAGGGGATTGGCTCCTTTCCTTCTTAAGTCCAAACGGACAGGAGATTTAAAATGAAATTCACTTCAACCACGAATCATGTTTTCACATTCGAACGAGTAACGCTTTGCACGATTGTTCTTATTCATAAGGATACGGGACAACAGTATGTTGTCATATTTACGGATAACAATAAAATTCGTGACTATAAGACCGGAATTGTTTCTCAGTTTGGTGAACTTAAGCAGAGTGATATTGATTTAATTCTTTTCTATCGGGACGAATATGAAAAATATTTTGACTCGTTAAATAATGGCGAGGAGTATTTGAGTTTTAAAGAATATATCGGATGTATAAGGGGAAAATAAATTATGAAAGGTGTGATCAGGTTGCTGGAACAACCTGATCACGTTATCGACAATCAAAACTGAATGAGGTTTTTAAATGTCAACGCGGCAGATCGTACAGCTTGCTGACTCCCTTGTCAAAGGCTGGGAAACCAGAATTCCGGCAATGACGTGCACGGAGTGGGATCAATTCCGGTGGTGGTTAAACTACCTGCAAGGGTATGAAATGTTTTAAATAACCGGGATAAATTCATATATGGGGAGAGTGTCATGCTCTCCCTTTCTTATTGTGTAAGCGAGTTGTATTACATATTTAGCTTTACGTTGTAAAGATTTTGTTGTCTTTACAGTGTGGTGCGTTTTCCGGCGGTTGCGCTGCGCTTAGGGGTATGTGGCCTCGCTGCTCCCTGGTATTTTCTTTCACCCTCCTATTTGTCCGATGACTTTTGACAACAACGCTATTTGTAACTATAATTAGTTGCATGTTGGCAAGGGATGGGATTATAGCGTATGGGGAAAGCAGATAAGCTACTGGCAAAATTTTTAAACAGTAAAAAAACGTTTGAATGGGATGAACTCGTTGTTTTGTTTTCTTCTCTAGGATATGTCAAAAAGGAAATGCAGGGATCAAGAGTGCGATTTTTCAATGCTGAAATTAATCACACAATATTAATGCATCGCCCACATCCAGAAAGTTATATTAAAGGTGGAACGCTGAAAGCTATTAAACAGAACTTGAAAGAGGCTGGGGTTTTATGAAACATTTAAAATATAAAGGATATTTAGGTACGGTTGAGCCGGATTTTGAAAATAATATCCTGTATGGAAAGCTGGCATTTATTCGTGATCTGGTGACTTATGAGGCAGAAACATTGGCTGACCTGGAACGGGAATTTAAAACATCGGTTGATTTGTATTTACAGTCCTGTGTGGAGGACGGAAAGGAGCCTGACACGCCCTTTAAAGGTGTGTTTAACGTCAGGCTTGATCCAGAGCTGCATCGTCGGGTCGCTGAAATGGCGATGGAAGAAGATTTGTCGCTGAATGCCTTTGTCAATAAGGCACTGGAAAAAGAAGTCAGTCATCATCGCGCAGGGGCTTAATCGCCCCTTTTTGTTGCTCGCAGGCGTTGATGTTTCTTGGTATTACGGTGTAGTGTGTTGTATTTACAAACAATGCTTTACGGTGTATTACGATGCATACTCTTTAATTGCTTGCAATCTCTTTTCACGTTCGTTGCTTTGTTCAGCTTTTTTCAATTCACTGAATATGTACTCTTCATCTTTACCCGTGAGTTTTGAACCGGAGAGCAAGCGATTAACAACTTTACGTCGAATTGTGGGGAAATCTTTGGTTTGAGCGAGTATGGACAATATGCGGTCACTGCTAAGAATCTGGCCTTTCCCTGATTCTACATAATGTAGAAAAAATGCGATTGCTGACACGCCCAAAAGAATTGTAAGGACGGCTACACCATCAAGACGAAACGTTGATATAAAGGAATGCGCGACCACTCCAATAATTGCCAAGCAGAGACATAAATAAATGAAGACGTTTTTGTTGCGTTGTTTTTTTTGTGCGCGATCATGATCATCTATGATTGCCAGTATCTTTTCTGGGGTTGGTTGAGCCATTTTTTTTCCTTATCAGGGACACGGAGTGTTTAATTACATAGCTTTACATTGTAAAGCTATGTTTGTCTTTACGATGTAAATGATGAGATGTGCAGTTAAAAGTGTCAATCAGGTATCATATAGTAAAACACTATATGATTTTCTATGTATCACATGCATAGCGATAAAACTGGATAAATGATTTACACTGTAAAGATTGAACTGTCTTTACAGTGTGTTTCATAAGTCATACGAATGAAATAATTTGCTTTTGTGTGTATGCGTGTGTATAATTGTTTTCAGGTTAGGGAGGACATATGAAATCTGCTGACCTGTTGAAAGAACTGATAGCTGCTGGTTGCGAGTTGAAACGGCATAAGGCAAGCAGTCACCAGATATGGTGGTCGCCAATAACAGGAAAAACTTTTCCTGTTCCTCATCCTAAAAAGGACTTGCCGCTAGGTACTGTCAGATCGATCAAAAAAATGGCGGGGATTTAATCCCCGCCGACTTTGGAGGTAGCCATGTTCTTTTCTGTTGGTGTCGAAACACCGAAAGATGATCATACAGCATACGGTATCACCGTTCCGGTTTTTGATTGCTTTGATTTTGGATGTGTTTCTGCTGCTGATTCTCAGGCAGAAATACCCGCAATGGCGCGTGAAGCGATATTGGCAATCGTGGAAGAGATGGTAATAAGCGGTGCTCATTCTGTTGATGATATTCATGATGAAGGGTGTTTGACTTATTCCGCCAACCCAAATTATAACCACTGTGATAGCTGGTTTGTAATTGATGTTGATTTGTCAGAAATTGAGGGCAAACAACAACGTATTAATATTTCATTGCCTGATGTATTGATTCGTCGTATTGATGGATATGTGAGAGAAAGTGGTGGCGTATACAAAGATCGTAGCCATTTTCTGGCTCAGGCGGCACGTCATGAACTTGCATATAAATAAAACTATCCCCGCGTTGTGCGGGGATTTTTTTTGATAGCTAACCGCTCGCCGCAGTCCAGCGACCGAGCATAGCGAGCGAGCGACGAGGAAGCGGAAGATCCACCGTTGCCAGGAGAAAAGCAGGTACGCACTATGCGTTCTGCCCTAGTGATGCTTTCACAAACCACGCAGCCTGAACTATTACGCCATGAATCCAGCGCAAATCGGCATCACGATTTTCTTTTTTCATTTTTTCGCCACTTAAAGCCTTGCTTACGTGACTTTTTACCAGATTTTCGTGTAATTCTTTTGCTTCTTCAATTGTGAAACCACCAGGCAAATTTGGCGCTTCTGCTTCCAGCGATGCCAGTGCGATTTCATAAGCCCGACGCTCAATATTGTCTCGGACGTCCAGGCTGCCTATACGCTCTTTGATTTCTTTAATTAGTTCTTTGTCCTCGTCGGTAAAAGTGGTCATTAGGGACTCCTTTTCATATTTATGGTTTTCTTGAATCAATTTCGTCTAGTTTGAGTTTTATATTTTGCTGGTCTGATTTTGGTAATTTTCTCATGCTCTCTTCAGTTATTTTTTTCATATCAAGAAATGCTCTTGCATAGAAGCGCAGACTTGCCTCTTTTTCATGTTGTGCAACATACCAGGTTGCGCCAGAAAATGCCGCAGACAGGCATAATGTGCACAGGGCACAAATTGCAATGGCTGTTTTGATACTGAATGGTTTTGCTGATTTAGTTAGTATCTCTAGTTGTTTTTTATGGTCGGAAGCAATTTGGTCAAAATTTTGTTTGATTCCAGAAAAAGTATTTATTGCTTGTTTGGTTATCTCGCTCTGACACTCATTAGATATTTGTCTTATATCGCTTTTTGCAATATTAATATCTTTATTAATATCAATGCTGCTTTGTATTATTTTATTTACTTTGTCTGACAGAACGGCATCCAGACGAGCAGGTGTCTCGTCTATAGCGTTGATAATTAAGTTTGCTGTTTTTTCGATCTGTTTTTCTAAAGCAATATAATCTTCAAGAAGATCGTTTATTTTTTGATCTTTAAACTCTTCAGAGATACTACGAGACATTGTTTTTCTCCAATTTTATGACCGGGTACATCCCGGTCATATTGTATCAGACGAGATTGAGGTTTTTAAAGGCAACATCAAGATCGCTGTTGAATCCATTCATCAACATTTTTACTGCTCTTAAATTTGACAAATCTTGCCGCTCTTCCTTTGAAGAAGCTGAACGAATTAATGAACGAAAATCACGATTGTCATTATAGACATCATCATACTGTAGGCCGCTTTTATTTAAAATATTGAAAATGTTGTTATGGTAAACAACAACAGGATTTTCACCTACAATTTCTTTACATACGTCGTCAGCTAAGAAAACTGAATATTGTTTGTTAATAGGGGTGTCCTTTTCAGCAAGATTGAAAATTACTTTAAAACGATCCTGTTCAACACCCATAGCCATTAGTGTTGTAATGGTTTGAATTGAGTCTATTTGTTGTTTTGCTTCTCGCACAACAGGAACGATGAAATAATCAATAAGGTCATGACTTCCCTGATATTCATTCATCTGTACAAGGAATTGCTCAATATTTGATGAGCCTACGTCAATGATGGTGCATTCACTATCATCAATACGTTTGATAATTTCGTCAAACTCCTTTGCTGATAATTTCTCGTCATTTGTACCATCAGTGTTTAATGTTTCTACTTTTATAATTTCTGACCCCTCCAGACGAGGTTTCAATAAAGTTTGGCAAATGGTCGATTTCCCTACGTTTCCGCTATTATTTACAATTGCTAGTTTTAAGTACATTTTTCTTACCTTTTATTTCGTATATAATTTCCAAGAGTATTGCTAACTTGTACAAAGTTAGCACAATTCCAAGATTTTATTGTTTCTATAGATACATTGTTATCTATAGCTTGTTGAGCTATCTTTGCATTGTTGAAGCAAACTGGCAAATATGCATTAAGTATATCATTATCTTGCTTCGTTTTTCTGTTTTTGTCCTCAATGGTTATTGCTTTTTGATACGTTTTCTCTTTATTTGAAAGAAGATGAGAAACGTCTTTTTTCTCGGCCCTTTCTTTTCGTATGCGATGTAATATGTTTTCAAACGTCTTTAACGTTAGATCAAAACCTTCATCATTAAGAGCATTAACAATATCAATGTTTCTTATGCCTTGTTGCTGCGCTTCTTCTATTTCAGCAAAACGCTCTCTTATTCTTCCAGTTTTACTTCGCTTGACCTTCTGAGCTAAGAGCGAACCAAGTAGTTTATTTTCTCCATTGTTCATTTGTCAGTCTCCAGGACAGTGAAATCATGATGAGCAATTCTATCATGAACGTCAAGCAATTTTTGCTATGTATATGCTATGCGTTTGCTATGTATATGCTATGTCATTGGTTTTTATGGTGTGTTTTTGCTATGTATTAGCTATGTTTATGGTGTGCATTTGATGTGTGAATGCTATGGAATCAAATAATTTTCTAAAACACAGGCACGATACCGATTGTACACAAGACCGTTCCGGTCATGTTACAATCGTGTGCCAAAGGGGGATGCCCCTTTGAAACCCCGAACGACGCAGCCGTTCTTATGCGGTTCTACGAACCTTGAGGACATATGAAGAAAAAAACCAACAAAAACGTTCATGTAACATTCAGACTTACCGAAGAAGAATATGCTCCGTTCGATAGGGCTATAAAAGAGCTTAATATTAGTAAGTCTGAATTTTTCAGGCTGCTTACTATTGGTAAAATAAACACATATGCATCTGATAAACGTAACATACCAGAATACAAACGTTGTCTTTCTCAGTTGAGTTGGGCAGGAAACAACATAAATCAAATAGCGCACCGATTAAATTCAGATCATTTAAAAGGTATTATATCAGAATCGCTTTATAAAAAGGTTTTAAATGGACTAATCGGTATTCGTGATCGCCTTCAGGAGATAGCTAAATGATTGTCAGATACGGTGGTGGTAATGATGGTATCGTTGATTATCTGATAAATGGTCGCAAAGCAGAACGCCAGTACACGCGTGATGAACTTGATCATCGTGTTGTTCTTGATGGTGATTTACAGACTACAGATAAGATTATTGATTCTATTGAAAACAAAAGTCAGGAACGTTATTTGCACATTACTCTGTCTTTTCATGAAAGTCATGTGTCGAATGAAGTGTTAAAGGCTGTTGTTGATGATTATAAAAAATTATTGATGAATGCTTATCATCCTGATGAATACTCTTTTTATGCGGAAGCTCATTTGCCTAAAATTCGTCATATCCAGGATAATAGCACTGGTGAACTTGTTGAAAGAAAACCACATATTCATATTGTAATTCCTAAAGTAAATTTGATTACTGAAAAGTTCCTGAATCCAGTGGGAGATGTTACCAAAGGGCATACAATTGAACAGCTTGATGCTATACAGGAATTTATTAATAATAAATATAATCTTGATAGCCCTAAAGACTATCCGCGTAAAGATGCGGATTACGGAAAAATTATAAGTAGAGTTAAGGGGGATCTTTACAAAGAGCATCACTCTGAATTGAAAGGTGAGTTGCTTTCGCGTATAGAGAACGAGAAAATTGAAAATTACTCTGTATTCAAAGATATTGTTGCAGAGTATGGTGAACTTCGTATAAGAAATGCTGGTAAAACCAATGAGTATCTGGCTGTAAAATTGCCTGGAGATAAAAAATACATAAACTTAAAAAGTCCTCTTTTTCGTCAGAATTACATTGAGACAAGGACATTAACACTTGAGAAACCAACACACAAAGAGATAGAAAAGAGACTTAATACCTGGTTAAATAAAACAAGCCAAGAGATTAAGCATATTTTTAACCAGGCGGAGAAAACAAGGGAACTTTACAAGACATTAAGCCCTTCACAACAAATTGATTTCCTGCAAGAGAGGATAAAAGAATATGACTCAAGAGAAAAACTTAACGAAAGAAATTCTCAGCAAACGTCAGGACGAGCGGGAGGTTACAAGTCGTGTCCTAAAAAGTTTGCCAGAATCCGTCAATCTGAAGCAACAGTCGGATTGTCACGTATGCCCCAACGCGGTATGGTTTACGGAATCAATGGATTCACAAGACCCGACTCTGTCAGTGTATTGTCAGATATTTCGCAGCGTGATCTGGCAGAGCAATTATCGCAAAGAGAACATCCTGGTCAGGATGTGCGACGGGATTATGATAGACAATTCACAGAGTCAGGAATAAAAAGTCTTGAACGCTCTTCTTTTTTGTGTGAAACGATGTTTCAGACTCTGAATGAGGCGGCAGAGAAAAACGAAATTGCAACGATGGCAGAAATTCGCAGAAATATTGATCCTGTCAGGTTTCTGTCTTCTGCCGCCGAGCGTTTTAATATTATTCCAGCGCAGCATAAAATCAGAACAGCAAAGGACGGTTCCCCCCGGTTTTCTGTGGGGAATCGTAATATGAACGCATCTGATTTTCTGACAAAGCATATTAATCTTGCCTGGAAAGATGCGAAATCCTTTCTGCTTGAAGTTTATTCACAGCAGTTAGAAAACACGCCATATACGCGCTATCCAACCTACAGACGCCTTACGCATCATGAAGCCCGTGAGCGTCTTAACTCACTGAATTTATCGGAAAAAACATTACGAAATACTATCAGGTTTGAGCGTGGCAAGCTGTATAATGATCTGCGAGAGATGAGACGCGAGTTGAAGTTAATACCACGTGAACAGCGTGATATTGCCGTGGGTGTGATTGTTTACAAAAAACTAACCACACTTGAGCGTCTTTCTGAACTCGACACAGAGGGGCGACACATAATTCGTCAATATCATGCTGACTGGCATAAGGATAAAGATGAAATGAAAGCCCTTGAACGTCTCAAAAGCTATCTCAACTTCGATGAAATCAACGCCATTTCTGCTGACGAACCCGAACTTTCGCTTCAGAAAGCGGTGGATTCCCAGCGCCGCTTAGAAGAGGCGAAAAAGGTTAACTCCAAACTAAAAGATCTTGTGATGGATAAGCAGGATTCCAGGATTGTTTATCGCGATCAGGAATCGGAAAAGCCTGTCTTTACCGACAAAGGGAACTTTGTCGTTGCGGGTAAAAATCCTTCAAAAGAAGAGATCGGAATAATGCTTGAGTATTCCAGGGAAAAGTTTGGTGGTGTACTCAAACTTACCGGCTCTGAAGATTTCAAAAAAATGTGCGCTGAAGTTGCCGCAGAGCAGGACATGAAGATTATTTTACGCCCGGAGCAGTATCAACAGATGATGCTGGAATTAAAAGCAGAACTTCAGGGTAATAAGTTTGAGCAGGTGGAAACACAGGAAAATAGCCAGGAGTCCGAATCCAGAATAGAGAAAGGTGATGCATTGAAGGAACAGGCCACCGAACAGGAACAGGCTACAGAGCAGGCACAGGCTACAGAGCAGGCACAGGCTACAGAACAGGCACAGGCTACAGAGCAGGCACAGGCTACAGAGCAGGAACAGGCCACCGAACAGGAACAGGTCACCGAACAGGAACAGGCTACCGAACAGGAACAGGCTACCGAACAGGCACAGGCCACAGAGCAGGCACAGGCCACAGAGCAAGCACAGGTCGCAGCGCAGGCCACATCTTCATATGATCCTGGTGTTATTACCAGGGCAAACACCCTGGATTCACAGATGCTTAGTAAAGGCACAAATGGTGAATTTGGCTATTTGAAATCTCTGGATAGCGATGAAAATGAGATTTGGGAAGTGCTGGGACATGTACCTGGAGACAGCGATGATATTTTTGACGTTGCCAGTTTTGATAATGAAAACGACGCAAAAGAATTTTGCAAAATTGTGAATGAGTTAGGTATTGACAGAACACAGGCTCTGATTCAGGAGCAGCTTACTACTCAACACGATCAGGCTACTGCGCAGGTGCATAATAAACAGGAAATTTATTGTATAAACTTTAGTCGCTTCCATGATTTGAATGAAGGTATCGTCTTTCATTCTAAAGATGCGGCTATTCAGTGTTATGAGGAAAGCAAATCTTCTGCAATAGAAAAATATGAAAGCAATTATTTAAATGGTGATGGTTTTGATACTGTTGTGCTTATGTCTAAAACTGTCTCAACCGATGAATTATCCTCTTATCCAGAGGGGGCATTAGTAACGTTTGATAGGCCATTTGAAATAATTGCCAATTCATATGAAGAATACCGTACTCTAGTGTATGCGGTTTCTTTTTCGAAGGATGAGTTTAGTGAAGATATTAAGACTTTTGAGTCATTGCACGACGCATCTGAATATAAAAATAAGATGCTTCAGGAGCACGGGCTTAACCAGGATGATATCTTAATCACACCTGTAACAAGAGAAGAAATCGCCTTTAAAGGAATTAAGGACGCTGTTAATGACGCTAATATGGCAGTGATGGAACAGGCGGGGGATTCGTCCAGAGAATCACCAGAAGAGATACTCGCCAGTATTTCAGCTAACGAGCATATGATCTCCGGGCTTGAAAACTTCCTGGTTAAAGACCGTTCTCAGTTCAGTTCCTGCAATGGGGATATCGTTGTGGAGGCGGAAATTACCAGGGGGGAAGGTGGTCTTTATCACCTTGCGGTCGCTGGTAAGCATGGCTTAGAGCGTGGTGATGCAGTTGCCAGAGTGGATGTTACGGAGCAGCAATTTGCCGCGATCACTGGAAAAACACCTTCTGAAGTTTTAACGGGGGACCAAACATCGGCTCGTGTTCCGGTAATTACAGGTATCCATTTCAGTACAAGGGCTATTGAAAATGTGAATAAACTGGAACAACAGAAGGATTATGTCTATTTCTCAACACATGAAGGCCTGAATGCTGAAATAAAAGATTTCAGCTCTCTCAAGGATGCTATTGAGTGGGGCCGGGTTGAATGCGAGCTACATGATCTCAATAAGCGCGATACTGTCATTTATCGCGTCGAGTCTGAACATATTTCTCAGGGGATTGACGCTGTAATGAAAAATGCTGAACGCGTGGAGCGTCATGAAATTGAGAAAGCACAGGGACGGGATTGCACGCCGGAAGACGGCAAGATTCTTGAGGCAATTGATCGCTTTGAGGACAAGTTCAGAGGGGAAGGACTGAAGTTCGAAAGGGAGAAGGCCGAATCCGATTTGCTTAATCACGGATTCACTCGTGAAATGGCAGAAGATGCTCTTGGAAAACAATTTGTCCAGGCCAGAGAAGAACATCTGGAATTGCAGCAACAGCGTGACAATTCACAGGACATGCACTAATTAAGAAAAAAGCCCGGTTTTCGGGCTTTTTAAGATACAAATTATAAATACTCTCAAGTGTATATTCAGTATGGGATTGCGCAATGATTGCCTAATAAAATTTCTGAAATATTTCTGTATCGCATAATTTTTTATATCAGATAAATTGTACTGGATTTCTTAAAAAATTGCAGTATAATTGCCGCAATTATCCCAGCGTTTATTTTTTGAGTAGTTTCTCATGATGCAGCATACTTCTGTGTGGTACCGACGCTCGGTCAGTCCGTTTGTTCTTGTGGCGAGTGTTGCCGTTTTCTTGACCGCGACCGCCAATCTTACCTTTTTTGATAAAATCAGCCAAACCTATCCCATCGCGGACAATCTCGGCTTTGTGCTGACGATCGCTGTCGTGCTCTTTGGCGCGATGCTACTGATCACCACGCTGTTATCATCGTATCGCTATGTGCTAAAGCCTGTGTTGATTTTGCTATTAATCATGGGCGCGGTGACCAGTTATTTTACTGACACTTATGGCACGGTCTATGATACGACCATGCTCCAAAATGCCCTACAGACCGACCAAGCCGAGACCAAGGATCTATTAAACGCAGCGTTTATCATGCGTATCATTGGTTTGGGTGTGCTACCAAGTTTGCTTGTGGCTTTTGTTAAGGTGGATTATCCGACTTGGGGCAAGGGTTTGATGCGCCGATTGGGCTTGATCGTGGCAAGTCTTGCGCTGATTTTACTGCCTGTGGTGGCGTTCAGCAGTCATTATGCCAGTTTCTTTCGCGTGCATAAGCCGCTGCGTAGCTATGTCAATCCGATCATGCCAATCTACTCGGTGGGTAAGCTTGCCAGTATTGAGTATAAAAAAGCCAGTGCGCCAAAAGATACCATTTATCACGCCAAAGACGCGGTACAAGCAACCAAGCCTGATATGCGTAAGCCACGCCTAGTGGTGTTCGTCGTCGGTGAGACGGCACGCGCCGATCATGTCAGCTTCAATGGCTATGAGCGCGATACTTTCCCACAGCTTGCCAAGATCGATGGCGTGACCAATTTTAGCAATGTCACATCGTGCGGCACATCGACGGCGTATTCTGTGCCGTGTATGTTCAGCTATCTGGGCGCGGATGAGTATGATGTCGATACCGCCAAATACCAAGAAAATGTGCTGGATACGCTGGATCGCTTGGGCGTAAGTATCTTGTGGCGTGATAATAATTCGGACTCAAAAGGCGTGATGGATAAGCTGCCAAAAGCGCAATTTGCCGATTATAAATCCGCGACCAACAACGCCATCTGCAACACCAATCCTTATAACGAATGCCGCGATGTCGGTATGCTCGTTGGCTTAGATGACTTTGTCGCTGCCAATAACGGCAAAGATATGCTGATCATGCTGCACCAAATGGGCAATCACGGGCCTGCGTATTTTAAGCGATATGATGAAAAGTTTGCCAAATTCACGCCAGTGTGTGAAGGTAATGAGCTTGCCAAGTGCGAACATCAGTCCTTGATCAATGCTTATGACAATGCCTTGCTTGCCACCGATGATTTCATCGCTCAAAGTATCCAGTGGCTGCAGACGCACAGCAATGCCTATGATGTCTCAATGCTGTATGTCAGCGATCATGGCGAAAGTCTGGGTGAGAACGGTGTCTATCTACATGGTATGCCAAATGCCTTTGCACCAAAAGAACAGCGCAGTGTGCCTGCATTTTTCTGGACGGATAAGCAAACTGGCATCACGCCAATGGCAACCGATACCGTCCTGACCCATGACGCGATCACGCCGACATTATTAAAGCTGTTTGATGTCACCGCGGACAAAGTCAAAGACCGCACCGCATTCATCCGCTGATTTCTCCCTGTATTTTTTCCAAACCCACCGCACACTCCATTCGTATTATGGGCGGTGGGGTGGGGTTTGTTATGCCGTATTTATCAAATAAACGCCTACTTGCTGAGATGAGTATCGCTCTTGTCATGGCGATCGTTGCCACGCTGACCCTTGAGCACAGTCAGATTGATCTGATGGTCGCTGATTGGTTTTATCTGGGTATGGGGCATTGGATGGTTGCCAAGCAAGCTTTTTTGCCAGATTTGCTACTGTATTCTGGACTAAAAAAGCTGCTGATGGCGATGCTGATCTACTTGCTGGTTGCGACCATTTGCCGTGCTTATCATGAGAAAAAGGGCAATGCTATCACTGCCAAGTGGCTTGTCCCAGTGACAAAATTTCGCGTGCGTGAGCTTGCGTATCTGGTGCTGACTTTGATCCTAGTGCCGACAGTTGTCGCGTCATTGAAGGCATATACTCATGTGGTCTGCCCTGTGCATTTGACGATTTTTGATGGTACGCTGCCGTATTTGCCGATGCTTGATAGTATGCGTAACACCATTCCTGATAAGTGCTTTCCTGCGGCGCATGCCAGTAGCGAATTTGCGCTGTTTGCCTTTGCGTTTGCGCCAAGTTTGCGCCGCCGTCGTGGTGCGATCATCATCGTGGTGATGGCATTGGGCTGGGCGATGGGCTGCTATAAGATGATTATTGGCGATCATTTTTTGAGCCATACGGTGGTGTCGATGATGCTTGCGTGGGCGATGTCGGCAGGGCTTGCGTGGGTGTTTTTTAAGAAGGGTGAACAATTCAAGGAAAAAAAATCAACCCCAAACAGAAATAACAGCTACAAAAATGGACAGTAATAATGCAATAAAAGTAATGTTGAGCCATATGTTGGACGAGTCTTTTAAGACTAATGAGGCTGTTAATGCCATTGTAATGAAACTAATGATAATAATGGCTGCAAATAAATATTGTACAATGTTTTTTATTGTACTTGGTTGCTCCCCAATTCTTTCTCTGTAATTTGCATCAACATTAGATATCCATTGAAGTAATAGAGCAATAAAACAGCCTACTCCGCAAACGGTGAATTGCACAGACGTCGGGTTTGAATCAAACAACGAGATCGCTAAGTTATATAAGTATACCGCGCCTGAAATCACCCCGACAACTAAAATAGAGATGAGTATAATCCGAAGAACTAATGTATTGCTTTCCTTTAAGGAATATATTAAAGCCGCTTTTTCGTATTCTTTCATGATTTAATCCAGTCTATAAGTATAAGAACCAACAAAACTGTCCAGGATTCATTTTCTGTGAGCATATGAAATCCCATCCAGAGTGATGATACTGGCAGAAACACGCCCACAGCCGGAATTATTAGTCTGGCGGAGAATATCCTTATCAGGAGTATCAATAGTGATAAGAACAGAAAAAGAGTGATCATGTGGAAAAACATTCACATCACCTATAACACTATTAAGATAGCCTGCCAGATATCCATTTCAGACAGGCTATATACAGGGTTCAATTCATTCTATGAAAGGTGTATAGGGATTGCTGATGTTTGTGTCGATCAAAAATCTAATATTAATAGATGAGAACTAATATACATATTTCCAGACGGATGGGGGGATTTTATCGTAGAGTTTATTCATTGTGAGTTCTGCAAGCCTGTGATCGGCGGCGGCATTAAACGACTCAAGCTCAGAAGGAGGGAGGCTGTTTTGGTTTTTTTCAATAATCTTTTCAAGTGTGTCGAGTGTTGAGCAACGTCTTAACTGAAAGAGCCAGTCTTGTTTTGTTTTCATTGTACAATTCCTGAAGAACATCCTTGTCCTATAGTAGCTACAACGATGTTTGATTTCTACTGCTGGATTTATTTCTTACTTTTTTGTGTAAACTCAAATCCCAGTTTCCCGGTTGCTTTGTCAACCAGTTTTACTTTTGCTGAAAATTCTTTGTTTGTTTTTTGACTAATGAAACCTTTCAATTCACTTGTAACTCCTTTTGTTATTAACGTTTCAATTTGTTTATCGGTTAATGATTTGCCGCAGAAATCTTTCCATATCTTAAATTCACATCCTGTACAGGAATAGCTTTTTGGCCTGATAACAATCTGTTTACCACAGGAAGGACAAGGAGAGGACAGGCGTTGTGACTGACCAGACGGCGCGCTGGGGGAAACTTTTATTTCAGCACTGTTCGCATTACTGATCATCGGTATCAGATCATTGTACAGTTCGTCAACGAACTGTTCGATGGTCATTTCTCCGTTTTCAATGAGTGTCTGTTTTTCCGCCCATAATGCCGTCATATCTGGATTAACAGCTATATCCGGCAGAGCATCAATAAGCGCATACCCGGTATCTGTCGGAATAAGTTTTCCTTTTTCCAGGGTGATATAGTTCCGTTTTTTCAGTGTTTCCAATATGGAAGCCCGCGTAGCTGGCGTACCAATACCGCCATGTTCGTCTTTTTTATCCCGATCTTTATCCTTCAGTAACTTTTTAATCACTGGATCAGTGACAAAATCTGCGACACGAACAAGCGCGGCAAGTAAAGTGGCTTCGGTGAATAATGGCGGTGGCGTTGTTTTCTTCTCATTCACAACCACTTCTTTTGTCGTCACTGTTTCTCCTGTGCGAATTTTACAGAGCAGATCAAAAGCGGAATCATCATTTTCGGCTTCTGATTCCTCATCCCCGGTATTTTCCTCACCAAGAAACGCTTCAAATCCGCTGTCTGTTGTTTTCCTGGCACGGGCATAAAACGACTCATCACCACACTGAATGGCAACGGATACTTCCTGGTATGTTTTTTCAGGCATGAACTGAACAAGATAGTGTTGTGCGATTGCCAGGTAAACATTGCGCTCGTCACTGCTCAGCGCGTTTACATCCGGTACGTTAACGGTCGGGATTATCGCCGTATGCGCAGTCACTTTCGCACTGTTAAACGCCTTGCTTTTACGTGTCGAATCAACGTCCAGTGGCTGATCGAATACTGACTTCAGGGCATCGAGAACCTGTGGTGCTTCGCTGAATTGTTCATCAGAAAGATATGAGCAATCTGAACGGTTGTAAGTAATTGCTTTGTATTTTTCACGTAGCTGCTGTGTGATATCCAGCGTTTGTTGTGCCGTCATTTTGAACTTCTTGTTCATGTACTGCTGAAGCCGGACCAGGTTAAAGGGCAATGGCGCAGCCGTTTTTTTATCGTCTGTTGCTGCTGCTTCAACTGTCGCTGGTTTTCCTGCAAGGGAAGCCGCTGCTCCATTCGCCCACGCCTTATCAAGTAATTTACGGTCTGTCAGTGGTGCGAACTCACCAGGTTTCCAGTTCGCCCTGATAACATCAACGCCGCGTTGAAAATGCCCGGTCATGGTGTAGTAGAAACTGGATTTATGATTCTTGTTGGCACGGGTGCGATTTACTATCAGGCCAAGAATAGGCGTCTGAACACGCCCGACCGAAAGTGTCCCTTTATAGCCTTTAGCCCGTGCCGGGATCGTATAAGCACGCGTCATGGATAAACCGTATATCGCGTCGGCTACAGAACGCGCCAGAGCCTTGAGATAGAGTCCTCTGAAGTCACGGTTATTTTTGGGATTTGCCAGTGCCTTTTTCACTGCCGGAAGGGTGTTGTCGTTGATCAGAACGCGCTTAACGGGTTTTGTGTTGCCTGCATATTCCAGGACCTCATCGACAAGTAGCTGTCCTTCGTCATCTGGATCGCCAGCATGAATAATTTCGGTCACATCGGCACGCCTGATAAGCTCAATAATCGTTTTAACTTGTTTTGCGGCGCTTTCTACTGGCTGGTATTTTACGGGATAAAGACGCAAAGGGAGTGTTTCAATCTTCCACTCTTTGTATTCAGGATTATAGTTTTCGGGGGGCTGTGATTCGATAATATGACCAAAACAGTTAGTCACAATAGTATTATCACTTTCAAACCAGCCATCATGACGGGTAAAATTGCCACCAAGCGCCTTAACAATATCATTCGCTACTGCGGGTTTTTCTGCGATAAAAAGTTTCATTTTGTTATCCTTTACATTGAATTAATCTTTTGGCACAACGGATAGCACGTTCTTCTGATACTGCCTGTTGCCAGTTATCTTCACTTACTGGATGTCTGAATCTGCGTTCACAGCCATTAAAAGCAAAAATCCCCTCACGGTTAAGTATATTAGTTGCAATATCCTGGTCTTTAATTCTCAAAAAGGCTGTTACGGCAAAACCAGAATACGAAGAAATTTTTGAAATGATGCATTCATCAGCTTTTATTAACGCGGCAAAAGGAACTATCTTTTGATGACCACACGAAATCAGAGGGAGTGTGTGAATATCATAATAAGCTATTGAATGACAATCCATGCGGGTATCATCAATAGCTGCCAGCCAGAATCCTGTCTGGTCTTTTATTTTTCTGCTAATATCTGAATCTGAAACACCAGGATTTAATAAATATCCACCATAACAGACATGGAAGGGGTGAGCAGATTCATCAATATCAGGAAGTTCTTTTACCGGATTTTCTTTCCAGTCCTTCAGAACACCGAATTCAAGAGCATCCAGCAAAAACTTTCGTTCAAATCCATCAAGCAATGCATATTGCATGTTAAACCTCTCAAAGAAGCTCTGATTTGTTGACCTCATGGTGAACCAGTTCACCATTGCGTAAGACAAACAGGTAAGAAAACTTTCTTTCCTTATCTTTCAGTCAGTTTTTGTATTCAGAAAGAATAAACACCCAGTCATCGGTGCTGTAATGAGATGCGATGACTCATTATCTTTTTAGTGATGAGTTGATTATTTTTAAAATATGCCTGCCTTTAATTAGCATGTTTCTGGAAACAGCCTGATTACGAATACCTCTCATCTGGTCAAACTGATAGGTTAAATCATGTTCTTTTCGTGAAAGTCCAAGAGTGGCTCTTTCATTATCCATCAGGACTGAAATTGCAATATATTCTCCAGATGCACACCAGTCTGCATAACTGGCAACGCAATGTTCCATCTCCTGACCTTCCTGACACAGAGCATCAAATGTAATTAATTCATTTACACCGTTATCAACTTTCTGCCAGTTTATCCCAGTTCCTTTCCATTTTGGGATTACGGGAATAACGTTATTCTTCACTTGTCGCGTCCATTCATCAGATAGTCTCCAGAAAGAAGGCCACTCCTGGTTTTTATGAATTAACCGTTCTTCTGCTAACAACCAGTCAATTGCATGACACAACTGATTCGTTTCCATTTCCCAGCGTGATGTTTGCCTGGATTCAGTATTACGGTCATAAAAGCCAATGTTTTTAAATAAATCACGATGATATTCTAGCCATTTTGAGCATATACGATAAATATCATTTTCTTTTTCTGAGTAAGCTCGAATGCTAATATAATCGATAATCCAGTAAATTGCTCTCACAGGATAGTTCTTGATAAGTGGATGGCGTAATAATCTGACTGTAAATCTGAATGATGCATTATCATGTTTATCATTTAAAGCATATACTAATGACAAACTAACATGTCGTAAACTTCTGAACTCACCATAACTAAGTTTGCAGGGAAAACTGATTTTTTCATATAACTCTTTTGTCTTTCCAGATAGTATAAACTGACCATTTTTATGTTGTTGTCTTAGACGACCAACCATAGGCCACAATCCGAAAAAATCCATATCATTCACAATATGGATTCGCTTTGAAAAATCCAGATAGTCCTCAAATAATGCCTGACGAATTGAATTGTAAGCTATCGAACAATGTGAAGCTCTGGCATATTGTGCAAATATCTTTTTATCTACCATTATCCATATAGCTTTACTCAATGCTTTTGAAGCATTAAATTCATTATCCACCCCTATAATTTTTAATGCTCTCTGATAAATTTTGTTTTTTATCTCTGCGAGTAAAATATGTCTGCTGATATATCGTGTATTATAGGGGTAGTTGAATGATGCTATTTTACCAAGGCAATGAACAATGTCATGTATTCCATACTCATATGAGTAATATACATTGGATGGATATAGTGTGGAAATATAACGACTCTCACTGTTTTCCTCTTCCTCTCCAATGCGTAACAAATAGAGTTTGTCTTCAATTGAATATCCAGCCTCAATCAATGATTTGATGATGTAGCTAATCGCATATTTTAACCAGTCGTCCATGTCGTATGCAGATTTTTTAGACCAGAATAAAAAAATCTTACCAGGAAATGAATTTCTTCTGGTCCATACCCCAGTGTGCTTATCTCTTAGCTTGTATCCCCACAAAGTGATTTTGTTATTCTTTTTGTTTTTTCTAATACGAAAAACGCCACAAATGATAATGGAGATGTACTTTTCATTCTCCTCTGTTTTTACAAGACGAAGCCCCCCTGTATTTTGATAGATTTTAAAAACATCATGCAACGTAAGAATATTATTGTCCCTTGTCTGTTGATTAATTACATACATGCCGCCCCCTGTTAAAAAGAAGCCTTTAATATTGCACAAAGATAAAAAGACAGAATCATGGCAAACCAAAAGAAGAATGCATTTTCTTGCCCCCTTAATTTCTGATACGCCATTCCCACGGTGGAACCGGATTTGCATCGGCCCACAAACCACGTTTTTGTTCCTGCGCTTCCCGTTGCAGAGCCGGTAATGACTCATCCACGTTGTAACGTTCATATACCCATGCAGCGCCAGACTGAACCATAAAGCGGCTGGCATCCGTGCCGTTCGTCGTGAACACATGACCGATAATGCGTCCGTAGCGGTCTTTATGTGAATAAGAGACTGTCACCTGTTTACCTGCAACCAGAGTTTTAAGCTGACTAGTTGACCAGCGTCCAAAAGGTTGTTTCTTTTCAGGGGCATCGATGTTTATCAATCGGACTCGGATCGGAACTTCATACACAACAATTTTTGCGGGTAGTGTTTTAATTTCTATGGTGTCGCCATCGAGAACGCGAATAACTTTCCCCTGAAGAATTTTCTGGTTAAATGTATAAGGTATTCCACCTGCATTTGCAGACTGAAAAGCGGTAAGCAGATAAATAAATATTGTTAATAAGATTTTCATAAAAGATTAACGTTAATTTGTCTGTGCAATGGATAGAGCGTTATTCTTATTTTCTTCCTGCCGCTTCATCGAAAAATGATGATTTTCCTACTGCTGCGGCATCATACTGAAATGAATATCCAAAATCATCGTCATGCTCAAAACCTGTATTTTCTCCATTTTTTAGTCTGGAAAGAATAATCTCAAGTTGACTGATTATATCTTCCCTTTCACTATGACGAGTGCCTTGTAAGAGAATAGTTACTTGTTGCAAAGGATATGCATGTTCAATCCATGCCTGGCTAGGTCCAGAGTGCGTTGTATATAAATTTTTTTGTGCCGAAATATTATTCAGAAAACAGTTTAAGTCATCATTGGAATAAATTTCTTTAATATTGTTGATGTTGGATGTTAGTTTTCCAAGTTGGAATGGTGGAGAATTTTTGTCTTCATTGTTGTCTCCTTTATCGTATTCTGGAAACACAATTAACAAAGGTGCACCATTAGTTCTCTTCATAAAACGGGTTACTAGCCGCCCAATATATTTATTGGACATATGCTGTTCAATGTCCAGGACAGCATATTCCTCCGCTGGGAACATTTTGTTTTTTTCGATGGATTTAATTTTTCTGGTAAGATGAATGTTTCTGATAAGCAAACCTACTATCAGGAAGTAAATAAATATCCAGAATAAAAAATCACTCTGTAGTTGTTCTATCATAAGTGAATCCTCTAATTTGTTAATGGACAAATCATTACCCGTTCATCAATGTTTGTAGGAAGTTCGCCAGGAGTAGGGACGCGTTCTCCTCGCTGGGCGGCTTGTGCCAGTGTTCGTAGCAGCAACACGCTGGCATGAAATATGGCCTGTTCTTTTGTGGCTGCGCTTGTTTCCAGGTCGAAATCACTCAGAGTCACAACGACTTGCCCGTTTCTGTTCTCGACCGTTGCCGGGTAGGGAACAAAATAGGGAGCGATTTTGCTGGTTTGCTTGCGTCGGGCATCGAGTTTACTGACAAGTTGATAAGCCCGAAGGTGTGTGTATCGTTTCAACATGTTCAGGGAGCGATGGCCTGAAATAGCGGCAACCTCAATGACGTTCAATGTACCAAGTTCGAAAAATCGGCTGATAGCCTCATGACGGAGGTCATGAAAATGCAAGTTTTCTATCTTCAGTTCCTGAAGTGCTGTTCGCCAGGCACTTTTGAATCCCGAAGAGGTATAAGAAAAAATATTACCGTTAAGCTGTGTCGGCAGCATTTGCAGGTAATTACGGGCTTTCCTGGATAGCGGAACATCGCGTGGAGCACCGTTTTTGGTTGTTGGAAGATGAGCTACCCCATGTTGCAGATCGACGTGTTCCCAACGCAATGACAAGATTTCACCTTGTCGCATTGCTGTTTCCAGCGCCAGATGAAAAATGACGTAAAGAGCCTGATTTTTTTCTTTGAAATACCGCGAAAGTCGGCGTTCTTCTCCTGAAGTCAGGCGACGATCGCGCCCGCTACTGATTTTGGGTTTTCTGACCAGTTCGACAGGATTCATGCGGCATGTTCCCCATTCCACACGGGCGATATTGAATAATGATGACAACAGGGCAAGTTCAAGACGGACGGTGTTTCCGGTTATTTGACGCCCCGTTCGTGGGTTAATTTGCGCCAACCGTTGATCCCGATAATTGGCAATATCAACAGTGGTAATGTCATCCATATAGCGTTCAGCAATAGGGTGACGTTTAATCACATTTACGCGATAAAACTCCTGTAGATGGCCTTTTTTGTGGATGGATACTGTCTTCAGGTATTTGTCCAGCGCCCGGCTGATTGTCATTTTGCGAATTTTGATTTTCTGAAACATATCCCCTCCAGACAAAAAAGGGGGGAAGGTAGAGATTCTTGCTTCGAAATGCAATATCACCGTGCCAATCCGGTCGGTGGTCTGGTGGCAATAAAGTGAACTACTCCGCCTGTAAGTGGTATCAATCATCTGTAGCAATGAATCACTTCATTGGCGGGAAAAGTGGAGGATCTATCTACTACAAACCCATTCAATGCCCGACCGGATTTATCATGACAGGTACACGCATGTATGGCATTGGTGATGGCGTTGATGAGGAACACGTTGATGCTTATTGTTGCCCCTTCGGTTAAATCCCAGCACCAGGAAGATTCAGGCATGTAACAGTAATTGTGCCGCCGGACTCATAATTTCCCCACGCATAATTATTCACATACCAAACCTTGTTTTGGTCGGAGTATACCTGCTGAAACCCACCAAAAGGCGCACCATTAAGGTATGTCCACGAACAGTACGCATGTACGCCAATGCTCAGATTTCGGGTGTTTTTCCCGATATTGTACGTACTGGTAGTGAAGTTCACTTTTGCCGTTGTCCAGATACCGGATTGGCACGGAGGCCAGTGCCAATCCGGTACGTGGAAAAAAATTGGCGCAGGTGATAGCCAAATTGTTACCGCTTCAGCTACTGCGTGGCGTTGGCCTGGAGCAACGGCAACATGTCCATCTGGCAAGAAAGTCATTGGTGGAGGCGGTCAATGCAGATCAAATACCGGATTTATATGGCTCACACGTTCCATGCCTTCAGGCAACAATGCATGGACTGCCAGTTGCGACACGACCGAAGATCAAAATGGTTCAATTACAGTTTACGCCATTTGCCAGTGACGATACTTATCACTGGCAAACCACGATGTAACTACATTTCCCCGACAGGTCAGTTCGGTGAGTACCGCCATAAAAGTTGTATTCGTCATAGAAGCCGCATTTCACAATTCGATTGGCATCATAGGTTGCAACTGACCCCGCAAAATAATTCGGCTTCCACCCGTGCGGATTTTCTGCATTACTGACACTCCAGGTACACTGGCTGGCAGAAAAACCAGATGGCAATGGGATCTGTTGTCCATTTGCTATTTTTCCTGTCAGAACAGTGCTACCTGATGCCCTTCTCCACGTACCGGATTGGCACGGAGGCCAGTGCCAATCCGGTGTGTGGAG
>NZ_PQTC01000021.1:0-66330 GCF_003850715.1 Enterobacter sp. 301B | reverse complement strand
GATAAAATCAAGGCGTTGCATAGGTCGGGTCTCAGTCCAGGGCATAGCGAGTCTCCTCTTCTATGCCAGTTATAACTGTTACCCATGTATCCGGTCTAAAGTGTTACCCATGTTTCCGGTTCATACCGCAGCGCCACCGGGCAACAGAGCCGATCAGTACAGTTTTTTCGCGCAGTCCAGCCAGTCACCTTTGAACGGACGCTTCATGTTTTCAATGGCGTCGATGATGTCATGGTGAACCAGTTTCTCGTTCTGAATACCGACGCAGCGGCCGCCGTGGCCCTGTAGCAGCAGCTCGATCGCGTACGCACCCATGCGGGACGCCAGGATACGGTCGTACGGGCCTGGGGAACCGCCACGCTGAATGTGACCCAGAACGGTCGCGCGGGTTTCGCGTTTGGTTTCGGTTTCGATGTACTTCGCCAGCTCGTCAACGTCACAGATGTGCTCGGTGATAGCAACGATGGCGTGTTTCTTACCTTTCGCGATGCCGGCTTTGATCTCTGCGACCAGATCTTCACGGCTGAACTCTACTTCCGGAACTACCACGAACTCACAGCCACCGGCAATGGCCGCCGCCAGGGTCAGGTCACCGCAGTAACGGCCCATCACTTCAACAATGGAAATACGCTGGTGAGAGGAAGAGGTGTCACGCAGGCGGTCAATCGCTTCCACAACGGTACCCAGCGCGGTGAAGTAACCGATGGTGTAATCAGTGCCTTTGATGTCGTTGTCGATAGTGCCAGGCAGGCCGATGCACGGGAAGCCCATTTCAGTCAGACGTTTTGCACCCATGTACGAGCCGTCGCCGCCGATAACCACCAGAGCATCAAGACCCCGTTTTTTCATGTTTTCGATAGCCACTTCACGGATGTGTTCGTCACGGAATTCCGGGAAGCGCGCGGAACCGAGGAAAGTACCGCCACGGTTGATCATGTCAGACACGCTGTAGCGGTCGAGCTGAACCATGCGGTCTTCATACAGACCCAGGTAACCGTCATAGATACCAAAAACTTCCAGACCTTCCGTCAGCGCTGCACGGACAACCCCACGGATTGCCGCGTTCATGCCCGGCGCATCACCGCCGCTTGTCAACACACCGATTTTCTTAATCATGACTACCTCTGAACTTAGGAATGCAAAATTGAAATCTGCTGCCGGAAGAAACTGTTCAACCGTCGAATACTGCAAATAGTATATCAATCCCTTCCAGCTGAATTGATTCAGGTCAGGCCATATGGTGGTAATTTATCCACAAAATGCTGGTCTGGCTCACTTTTTTACAACGAATTACGAAAGCTCAAAACGCCCTGGGGACGACAGAGCACGGATCCTGGTGAATAATGACGTCTGACCCAGGGAAACGCTGCAAAATCGCCTGCTCCACCTGTTCAGCGACCATATGCGCCTGAACCAGTGGCAGGTTGTCTTCCATTTCCAAATGAATCTGAATAAAGCGGGTCGGCCCTGACTGCCGCGTACGAAGATCGTGAGCACCACTGACGCCAGGCCAGTGGGTCACGATGGCATAAATTTCATCACGTTCTGCATCCGGAAGCGCACGGTCAAGAAGCGACTGTACCGCGTCATACCCCATCCGCAACGCGCTGTATAAAATATAGATCCCTATCCCTAACGCAAACAACGCATCGGCCCGATGCCAGCCATACCAGGCCAGACCAAGCGCAATAAGAATAGCCCCATTCATCATAACATCAGACTGATAATGAAGCATATCGGCCCGTACAGCCTGGCTTTGAGTTTTGCGTACGACCCAGCGCTGGAACGTTACAAGAACAAGTGTGCTTATAAGTGCAACTACCGTTACGACCACGCCAACGCCCGGATCGTTCATCGCAGAAGGCGAAATAAGGTGCTGAATGCCGGTCAAAAACAGGAAAAGCGCGGAGCCCGAAATAAACATGCTTTGCGCCAGCGCGGCCAGCGATTCCGCCTTGCCGTGCCCAAACGTATGCTCTTCATCCGCCGGTTGCAGTGAGTAGCGCACCACCAGCAGGTTGGTCAGCGAGGCGGCAATATCCACCAGCGAATCCACCAGCGCCGCCAGAATACTGACCGAGCCGGTGTACCACCACGCGAAAATTTTAATGATCAGCAAACACGACGCCGTCACCGTCGCGGCTATTGCGGCCCGGCTTACCAGCCGTCCATAGGATTGATTCATAAACACTCCTGTCATGCCATGGCGCTAGTATAACGGATGGCGGTGGAGTGAAAGGATGAATAAAGCGTTAACAACACTGAACGATGGGCAAAAAAAACCCCCACATCATGTGGGGGAAGACAGGGATGGTGTCTATGGCAAGGAAAACAGGGTTTACTGGTTACTACGGGTACTGCTATTGCTACTGAAAAGCGTCATATCTGAGCTTCGCTGCATCCGTGCAACCTCACGCAACTGGTTCATACGTTGCTGATGTTTGGTATTCAAAACCGCTTGCTGCTCGGGCGTTAGCAGGTGGAACATCTGGTTGCGAACCTTCGCCATTTCTACCTGGCGGGCAACCTGTTCCTGCGCCATTTTTTCTGCCTGAGCGCGTACAGCGCTTTCGTCAAAATTTTCTGCGGTGACAAGGCGATGCATTGTCTCCATTTCGCTAACATTAACAGGGGGCTGGTCGTGTCGTGCCCTCTGCATCAGATCTCGCATCTGTTGACGCTGATGTTCGGTTAAACTTATGCCGTCAAACATATGGCTTTGGCTGCTGTGCTGCGTTGCGCCCTCTACTGAGGAACCGTTATCGCTGTTGATAGCTACAGCAGCCTGGCTAAACGCACAGAAGGCCAGCGTTGAGGCCATGACGGCAGCGGTAACTTCGCGCATCACTTGCTCCCAAAATCTTTCGTGTCGCGATTCAACGAGAGACAGTCTACGATTCAGGCTGCAAACATGCGTCAGGGGGTGTAAAACAACGTAAAGTCATGGATTAGATAGCCTTGATGTCGTAATTTCTGCCTCGGAGGTATTTAAACAATGAATAAAATCCTGTTAGTTGATGATGACCGAGAGCTCACATCTCTTTTAAAGGAGTTGCTCGACATGGAAGGTTTCAACGTCCTGGTTGCCCATGATGGGGAACAGGCGCTGAGTCTCCTTGACGACAGCATCGATTTACTTTTGCTCGACGTCATGATGCCGAAGAAAAACGGTATTGATACGTTGAAAGAACTTCGCCAGACACACCAGACCCCCGTCATTATGCTGACCGCGCGCGGCAGCGAGCTTGACCGCGTACTCGGCCTTGAGCTGGGTGCGGATGACTATTTACCTAAGCCGTTCAACGACCGTGAACTGGTGGCCCGTATTCGCGCGATCCTGCGCCGCTCTCACTGGAGCGAGCAGCAGCAGAATACCGACAACAGCTCACCTACGCTGGAAGTGGACTCCCTGAGCCTGAACCCGGGCCGCCAGGAAGCGAGCTTCGACGGTGAAACGCTGGAGCTAACCGGCACCGAGTTCACCCTGCTGTATCTGCTGGCGCAGCATCTCGGCCAGGTGGTGTCGCGTGAACACTTGAGCCAGGAAGTGCTGGGCAAACGCCTCACCCCGTTTGACCGCGCCATCGATATGCATATCTCGAACCTGCGCCGTAAGCTGCCAGAACGTAAAGACGGTCACCCCTGGTTTAAAACCCTGCGTGGTCGCGGTTATCTGATGGTTTCCGCTTCATGATAGGCAGCTTAACCGCCCGCATCTTCGCCATCTTCTGGCTGACGCTGGCACTGGTTTTAATGCTCGTTTTGATGTTGCCAAAACTCGACTCACGCCAGATGACGGAGCTGCTCGACAGCGAGCAACGTCAGGGCGTGATGATCGAGCAGCACGTGGAAGCGGAGCTGGCAAACGATCCGCCGAACGATTTAATGTGGTGGCGCAGGCTGTTTCGCGCTATCGACAAGTGGGCGCCCCCCGGACAACGTCTTTTACTGGTCACCAGTGAAGGCCGCGTGATTGGGGCCGATCGCAATGAAATGCAGATTATCCGCAACTTTATTGGCCAGGCGGATAACGCCGATCACCCGCAGAAAAAGAAATATGGTCGGGTAGAAATGGTGGGCCCTTTCTCGGTGCGGGATGGGGAAGATAACTACCAGCTCTACCTGATTCGCCCCGCGAGCAGTTCCCAGTCCGACTTCATCAACCTGCTATTTGACCGTCCGCTGTTGCTGTTGATTGTCACCATGCTGGTTAGTTCCCCACTGCTGTTATGGCTGGCGTGGAGCCTGGCGAAACCGGCGCGTAAGCTGAAAAACGCGGCGGACGAAGTGGCGCAGGGCAACCTGAGGCAGCATCCGGAGCTGGAATCCGGGCCGCAGGAGTTCCTGGCCGCCGGAACCAGTTTTAACCAGATGGTGAGCGCGCTTGATCGAATGATGACGGCCCAGCAACGTCTGCTGTCGGATATCTCCCACGAGCTGCGTACGCCGCTCACGCGTTTACAGCTGGGTACCGCCCTGCTGCGCCGTCGCAGCGGTGAGAGCAAAGAGCTGGAGCGTATTGAGACGGAAGCGCATCGCCTGGACAGCATGATCAACGATCTGCTGGTGATGTCGCGCAATCAGCAGAAAAACGCGCTGGTGAGCGAAACGGTGAAAGCCAATCACCTCTGGCATGAGGTGCTGGACAACGCGGCCTTCGAAGCGGAACAGATGGGCAAATCCTTCACCGTCAATTTCCCGCCGGGCCCGTGGCCGCTGTACGGTAACCCCAACACGCTGGAAAGCGCGCTGGAGAATATCGTGCGTAACGCCCTGCGCTACTCGAACACGAAGATTGAAGTGGCGTTTTCGGTGGATAAAGACGGGATCACTATCATCGTGGACGACGACGGTCCAGGCGTCAGCCCGGAAGATCGCGAGCAGATTTTCCGTCCGTTCTACCGTACCGACGAGGCGCGCGACCGTGAATCTGGCGGTACGGGGCTGGGTCTGGCGATTGTTGAAACCGCCATGCAGCAGCACCGTGGCTGGGTGAAAGCCGATGACAGCCCGCTGGGCGGGCTGCGGCTAACGCTGTGGCTGCCGCTGTATAAGCGTTCGTAATCCCCTCACCCTAACCCTCTCCCCATAGGGGAGAGGGGACGGCTCGGTGCGGTCTTTTCACCCTCGCCCCTTTGGGGAGAGGGCCGGGGTGAGGGGCAATTATTTCCCCCACAATCTCCGCGAACTGCTCTCGATCTTGCCGCTTATCCGCCGCTTCTGCATCGTTCTGGTCCAGCTAGTGGATAATCCTGCCGCTGACAGCAGGCGGTGAAACTGTTCATCGTCGAAGGGCATATGCCAGGCAATGGCACAGGCCTCGTATACCGACACCTCACTCAGGCGCGAAGCCAGCTCAAGCGGCGCATCCGCCGAAACCTGTCCCGCCTGCACAACGCGATACAGCCAGCCGGTTTTACCCGCGTTTTGCAGCTGGGCCGACATATCCTGAATGCCAAAATGGTAGTTAAGCTTGAAGCACGGCGAGCGCGGCTGGGTGACCTGAATCAGAGCATCGCCCCAGCGATAAATATCGCCAATAAAGACGTTCTTCTCCGTCAGCCCTTCCGTTGAGAGATTTTCGCCAAACGCGGGGGCGACGAAAAGGTCCGCCTGTTCAGGAAATTCGGTTTTCCAGTGCTGATAGTGCTCGCGCGGATAGTGGCACAGCGCACGATCGGGCCCGCCGTGGATTTTCTTTTCGGCCTGCTGGTCACCCGCCAGACCAAGCTCGGTAAGCGTCAGCTCACCGTCGACCTGCACTTTGGCTATAGCGCTCGGGCGACTGCCTTCGTACTCCCTTACCTTGCCTGTAAACACATTCACCGGGTAATGCATCTCCACTCCTTCAGATACAAAAAAAGCGAGTCATCAGACTCGCTTCTCACAGGCGTCAATGCAACCTTATTTTTTAGCGGCGAAACGCGCTGCTGCTTCGTCCCAGTTCACTACATCCCAGAAGGCTTTGATGTAGTCAGGGCGACGGTTCTGGAACTTCAGGTAGTAAGCGTGTTCCCACACGTCCAGACCCAGAATTGGGAAGCCGGATGCGCCAGAGATAGCTTCACCCATCAGCGGGGAGTCCTGGTTTGCGGTTGAAACGACCGCCAGTTTGTCACCTTTCAGGACCAGCCACGCCCAGCCAGAACCGAAACGGGTTGCAGCGGCTTTTTCGAATTCCGCTTTGAAGTTGTCAACGGAACCGAAGTCACGCTCGATAGCCGCTTTCAGGTCGCCCTGAAGGGTGGTGCCGGTTTTCAGGCCTTTCCAGAACAGGCTGTGGTTAGCGTGACCGCCCGCGTTGTTGCGCAGCACGGTTTTCTTGTCTGCTGGCAGCTGGTCCAGTTTGGTGATCAGCTCTTCAACAGGCAGATTAGCGAACTCTGGCAGGCTTTCCAGCGCAGCATTCGCATTATTCACGTAGGTCTGGTGATGTTTAGTGTGATGGATTTCCATCGTCTGCTTGTCGAAATGCGGTTCCAGTGCGTCGTAGGCATACGGCAGGGATGGCAGTGTATAACTCATAATCCTCTCCATTATTGTCGGGCGGCACAGCTGTTAATGCCGCGTAAGCAGTTGGTTCATTATAGTTAATTAAATGATATTGAAAATGATTATCAATGCCGTAGTTTTTATAAGGTTATTTGGTTTTTGAGAAATGAAGGAATTGTGAGTCTGCTCACGCGGTTAACGAGCTGATTGCCATTCAAAACAAAAGTGCGGCAACCTTCTGAAGGTTCCCAAACCGCCTAATTTTTACACTCATCAAGTCGGCGGGAAGCCTCCGGCTATAAAAACGATGAGGATGTAAAAATGAATCATGCGATTACGATGGGTATTTTCTGGCATTTGATAGGCGCGGCCAGTGCAGCCTGTTTCTATGCCCCGTTTAAAAAGGTGAAAGGCTGGTCATGGGAAACCATGTGGTCCGTTGGCGGTACCGTGTCCTGGCTGATTTTGCCGTGGACAATCAGCGCCATGCTGCTGCCCGATTTCTGGGGCTACTTCTCCTCCTTCAACGCCTCCACCCTGCTGCCGGTATTCCTGTTCGGCGCGATGTGGGGTATCGGTAATATCAACTACGGCCTCACCATGCGCTACCTCGGCATGTCGATGGGGATTGGCATCGCGATCGGCATTACGCTGATTGTTGGCACCCTGATGACGCCAATCCTCAACGGCAACTTCGATGTGCTGATCAACACCCAGGGTGGGCGAATGACGCTGCTGGGCGTGCTGGTAGCGGTGATCGGCGTGGGAATTGTCACCCGCGCGGGCCAGTTGAAAGAACGCAAGATGGGCATCAAAGCCGAAGAGTTCAACCTGAAGAAAGGGCTGCTACTGGCGGTGATGTGCGGCGTCTTCTCGGCGGGCATGTCGTTCGCGATGAACGCCGCCAAACCGATGCACGACGCCGCTGCAGCGCTGGGCGTCGACCCGCTGTACGTTGCCCTGCCAAGCTACGTGGTGATCATGGGCGGCGGCGCGCTGGTAAACCTCGGCTTTTGCTTCATTCGTCTGGCAAAAGTGAAGAATCTGTCGGTAAAAGCCGACTTCTCGCTGGCAAAACCGCTGATCGTCACCAACGTCCTGCTTTCCGCCCTCGGCGGTCTGATGTGGTATCTGCAATTCTTCTTTTACGCCTGGGGTCACGCCAGTATTCCGGCGCAGTATGACTACATGAGCTGGATGCTGCACATGAGCTTCTACGTGCTGTGCGGCGGGCTGGTTGGGCTGGTGCTGAAAGAGTGGAACAACGCCGGGCGTCGTCCGGTTGGCGTGCTGAGCCTGGGCTGCGTGGTGATAATTATTGCGGCCAATATCGTCGGCCTCGGCATGGCGAACTGATTACGCTGCCTTTCGACTGCGATGACGCCACTGAACCGGCGTCATCCCCACCTCACGGTTAAACACCACCGAAAAGTAGTTACTGTCCTCAAAGCCGCAGCGCATCGCCACTTCACTCACCATCAGCTCAGTATGCTGTAACAGATACTGAGCGTGGCAGATGCGCAGCTGGCGCAGATAGTGGTTTACCGTCATCCCCGTCTGGGTGCGGAACTGCTGGCGCAGCGCGCGCTCGCTGCACTGCTCCTGCTCGCAGAATTTTTCCAGCACGAAACTCTTGTTAAGACTGCCCGCAAGCCGGGTGATGAGCTTATCCAGCAGCGCTTCCTGCGTGGTGGCAGAGGGATTATCCGTAGCGTAACGATGGCGCTTCAGGGTCATCACCAGCTGGGCAAAAAGCAGCTCCGACATCTGGTTTGCCACCGGATCGCTCTTCTGGCTCTCCTGCTCCAGCTGGGAAATCGTCTGGCGCACCTGAGCCATGCCGTTGCTGCTTAAGCGCCAGTGCGGTTCGCCTCTGGCATCATGTAAACCGGGGATATTGCCCGCCCAGTCGACATTCAGTTTAAGCCTGTCAGGGCAGTAGATGACGTTCTGCAACACCAGATCGTTAACCGAGGCGTAAGAGTGTTTATCTTCGGCGCGGATGTAGAACAGGTCTCCGCGCGTGATGCGGTAGGGACGGTCGTTGAGGACGTGCAGGCCGTTGCCCCGCCACACCAGCACCAGCTCGCAGAACTCGTGGGTATGCTCGGCAAAGACGTTTTGCGGATAGCGGTCCGCCACCGCGACGGCCTGACTCGCGGAGGCAAAAAAATCATCTTTACGAAGAATTAACTGAGCAGCCACACCACAACCTCGACGGCGAATAACCGGACATTATTAGCCTTTCTGCGGTAAAAAAACGGTGACTGCCCTCGCGTTACTGAAGCAACGCGTCTTTCCCCTGACGGATATCGCGCGGCGACCAGCTAAATTCCCGACGAAACAGCGTTGAAAAGTGGTTACTGTCGCCGAAACCGCAGCGATAGGCGATATCCGTGACGCTTTCATCCGTGTGCCTTAAAAGGTGACGCGCTTTGATCAGGCGCAGACGGTTGAGGTAGCGCTGCGGCGTCAGCCCGGTATGCTGCTTGAGCTGACGATGCAGCGTGCGCAGCGAGAGCGAAAAGTCATCCGCCAGCGTTTCCCAGCAGACATCTTCGGCAAAATGATCTTCCAGCCAGGCCATCAGCTGATTCAGGCGCGCATCGTTATTTTCCAGCCCTTCCACCAGGCTGCTGCGCCGCAGCAGCACCAGCAGCTGCATAAACAGCATCTCGCGGGTAGCAATGGCGTGCGTCTCCTGTCCATCCTCGCTCTGCTCCATCTGGCTTACCAGCTGACGCACCTGCTGCAACGTGGACTGATTCACCCGCCAGTGCGACGGGTAGTGGCCGTCCTTCTCCTGCGGCAACAGCTGATTCAGCCCGGAGAGAAACTGAAACGCATCCGGAGAACGATAGAGCACATTGGTCAGGCACAGGTTATCGGTATGTTCATACAGGTGCCTGTCGTGATCGCGCACGAAGCACACCGTACCGCCGCTGATGGTATACGGCTGACCGTTAAACACGTGGATGCCCGTTCCGTGCTCAACAATCACAATTTCATGAAAATCATGATGATGTTCCGGGAACGCAGCCTGAGGCAGCCGTGGCTCAATCGCAACCGGCGAAGCCCCCGAAGGAAAAAAATCGACGCTGTGCAGTACGGTCATAACGGCCTCTACCAATGAGAAAAGTTCTCAAAATAGTAATTAAGGCCTTCCCCGCTCACCTTAAATTTTTGACAGCAAACCGCGCAAAAGCTGCCGGTTTTTCAAGAAACAGGCGGAAAGATCGGGAAATGCGGTCAGCGTCACACTGCCTGCAAACCCCGCGATTACTGGAAACTGTGAACTCCCTCACGTTCATCTTTGCTTTCTTGCCAGCGCGAGATTTGGGCTGTCAGTGGCGAGAAGGTGGCTATTTCTTCCCTTTCTTACACTCCTCGCTAATGACTTAAGAAAGGACCCGACCATGACTTTTCGCCATTGTGTGGCTGTCGATTTAGGCGCATCCAGCGGCCGTGTAATGCTCGCCACCTGGGACTGCGACCTGCACACCCTTACGCTTCGCGAAATGCACCGTTTCGCCAATTGTCTGCAAAAACAGGACGGTTTTGTTACCTGGGATATCGACGCCCTGGAAGCAGAGATCCGCACCGGACTTCACAACGTCTGCGAAGACGGTATTCGCATCGACAGTATCGGCATTGATACCTGGGGTGTGGATTACGTGCTGCTGGACAGTCACGGCGAACGCGTCGGCCTGCCGGTCTCCTACCGCGACAGCCGCACCGATGGGCTGATGGCGCACGCCATCGCGCAGCTTGGCAAGGAGAACATCTATGGTCGCAGTGGCATCCAGTTCCTGCCGTTTAACACGCTGTATCAGCTACGTGCGCTGGTTGAGCAACAGCCTGAGCTGGTCGAAAAGGTGGCGCATGCGCTGCTGATCCCGGACTACTTAAGCTACCGTCTGACCGGCAATATGAACTGGGAATACACCAACGCCACCACCACGCAGCTGGTCAACATCAACACCGATAACTGGGATGAACATCTGCTGGCCTGGACGGGCGCCTCGCCGTCCTGGTTCGGCGCGCCAACCCATCCGGGCAATGTGATCGGCCACTGGCTTTGCCCGCAGGGGAATGAAATCCCTGTTGTCGCCGTCGCCAGTCACGACACCGCGAGCGCGGTCATTGCCTCGCCGCTCGCCGACAAAGATGCGGCCTATCTCTCTTCCGGCACCTGGTCGCTGATGGGCTTCGAGAGCAAAACCCCGTACACCAGCGATGCCGCGATGGCGGCGAACATCACCAACGAAGGCGGTGCCGAAGGCCGCTACCGGGTACTGAAGAACATTATGGGGCTGTGGCTGCTCCAGCGGGTGCTGAAAGAGCAGAACATCACCGACCTGCCCGCGCTTATCGCGGAAACCGAAACGCTGAAGGCCTGCACCTTCCTGATCAACCCGAACGACGATCGCTTTATCAACCCGGTGCACATGAGCGCCGAAATCCAGGCCGCCTGTTTTGAAGCGGGGCAGCCGGTACCTTCCCGCTCCGCCGAGCTGGCACGCTGCATTTTTGACAGCCTCGCCCTGCTGTATGCCGACATCCTGAGCGAGCTGGCTGACCTTCGCGGCAAACCGTTCACACAACTGCATATCGTGGGCGGCGGCTGCCAGAACCAGCTGCTGAACCAGCTCTGCGCGGATGCCTGCGGCATTACCGTGGTGGCAGGTCCGATTGAAGCCTCCACGCTCGGCAATATCGGCATTCAGCTGATGACCCTGGACGAACTTTCAAACGTCGACGATTTCCGTTCGGTGGTGACGGCGAATAACAGCCTGACCACCTTCACCCCCCATCCCTGCCATGAAATTGCCCGCTATCGGGCGCAGTTTCAGCAAAAACGACTGACTAAGGAGCTTTGCGCATGACCACTCAACTTGAACAAGCCTGGGATCTGGCTAAACAGCGTTTCGCCGCCGTCGGCGTGGATGTCGAAGAGGCGCTGCGCCAGCTCGACCGTCTGCCCGTCTCCATGCACTGCTGGCAGGGTGATGACGTCGCCGGTTTTGAGAACCCGGGCGGTTCCCTGACGGGGGGTATTCAGGCCACGGGTAACTACCCGGGCAAAGCGCGCAACGCCACCGAACTGCGTGCGGATCTGGAGCTGGCGCTGAGCCTGATCCCCGGGCCAAAGCGCCTGAACCTGCACGCCATTTATCTCGAATCCGACGAGCCGGTCGCGCGTAACGAAATCAAACCGGAACACTTTAAGAACTGGGTGGAGTGGGCGAAGGCCAACCGGCTGGGTCTGGATTTTAACCCGTCCTGCTTCTCGCACCCGCTGAGCGCGGACGGGTTTACCCTTGCGCACGCCAACGACGAAATCCGCCAGTTCTGGATCGACCATGTCAAAGCCAGCCGCCGCGTCTCGGCGTATTTCGGCGAGCAGCTTGGCACGCCATCGGTAATGAATATCTGGATCCCGGACGGCATGAAGGACATCACCGTAGACCGACTGGCCCCGCGTCAGCGTCTGCTGGCCGCGCTGGATGAAGCTATCAGCGAAAAACTGGACCCGGCGCACCACATCGACGCCGTCGAGAGCAAGCTGTTCGGCATTGGCGCAGAGAGCTACACCGTGGGCTCAAACGAGTTCTACATGGGTTACGCCACCAGCCGCCAGACCGCGCTGTGCCTGGATGCCGGCCATTTCCACCCAACCGAGGTGATCTCCGACAAAATTTCCGCCGCCATGCTCTACGTGCCGCGTCTGCTGCTGCACGTCAGCCGCCCGGTGCGCTGGGACAGCGACCACGTGGTGCTGCTGGATGACGAAACCCAGGCCATTGCCAGCGAAATCATCCGCCACGACCTCTTTGACCGCGTACACATTGGCCTCGACTTCTTCGACGCCTCCATCAACCGCATCGCGGCGTGGGTTATCGGCACCCGCAACATGAAGAAAGCCCTGCTGCGCGCGCTGCTGGAGCCTGTCGCCGCCCTGAAACAGCTGGAAGAAAACGGCGACTACACCGCGCGCCTGGCGCTGCTGGAAGAGCAGAAATCCCTGCCGTGGCAGGCGGTGTGGGAGATGTACTGCCAGCGTCACGATGCGCCTGCGGGCAGCCAGTGGCTGGACAACGTGCGGGCATATGAGGAAGACGTGTTGAGTCAGCGCGGGTAACTGCCCCCTCACCCCTGCCCTCTCCCCAAAGGGGAGAGGGAGCAAACCATCCCCTCTCCCCTTTGGGGAGAGGGTTAGGGTGAGGGGTTCAACCTCACCGCGATAACTGGAAATGAAAACTATGCAGACCATCACCACTTCCTGGTTCGTCCAGGGCATGATCAAAGCCACCTCTGACGCCTGGCTCAAAGGCTGGGATGAGCGCAACGGCGGCAACCTGACGCTACGCCTGGACGACGCAGATATCGAGCCATTTGCCGCCGATTTCCACCAGAAGCCGCGCTATATCGCCCTGAGCCAGCCGATGCCGCTGCTCGCCAACACGCCGTTTATCGTCACCGGTTCCGGGAAGTTCTTCCGCAACGTCCAGCTCGACCCGCAGGCCAACCTTGGCGTGGTTAAAGTGGACAGCGACGGTGCGGGCTACCACATTCTCTGGGGTCTGACGGACGACGCGGTACCGACATCCGAACTCCCGGCACACTTCCTCTCCCACTGCGAGCGCATCAAGGCGACCAATGGCAAGGACCGCGTAATCATGCACTGCCACGCCACCAACCTGATCGCCCTGACCTACGTGCTGGAAAATAATTCTGATTTCTTCACTCGCAAACTGTGGGAAGGCAGTACCGAGTGTCTGGTGGTGTTCCCGGACGGCGTCGGCATTCTGCCGTGGATGGTGCCGGGCACCGACGAAATCGGCCAGGCGACCGCAACGGACATGCAGAAGCACTCACTGGTGCTGTGGCCGTTCCACGGCGTCTTCGGCAGCGGCCCGACGCTGGATGAAACCTTCGGCCTGATCGACACCGCCGAGAAATCCGCGGAAGTGCTGGTGAAGGTCTATTCCATGGGCGGCATGAAGCAGACCATCACCCGGGAAGAGCTGATCGCCCTGGGCAAACGCTTTGGCGTCACCCCCATGCAGTCGGCGTTAGATCTGTACCAATAACAACATCGCGCCCCGCTCATTGAGACGGGGCGAAAACCACCTGCAATCCCTACAACTAACTCAAGTCAGTGGAGTAAAAGCAATGAAAATAAAAGCAAGCTTGATCCTCACCGTTGCCGCTCTGGCGTTGTCCGGTTCCGCTTTAGCAGAAGTGAAAATCGCCCTGGTGGCGAAGTCCTTAGGAAATGGATTCTTCGAGGCAGCGAACGTCGGCGCGCAGGAGGCGGCCAAAGAGTTAGGCGATGTGAAAGTGATTTATACCGGCCCGACCACCACCACGGCGGAAGCGCAGATCGGGGTATTGAACGGGTTGATCGCCCAGGGCGTGGATGCGATCGCGATTTCCGCGAACGATCCGGACGCCGTCGTGCCGGTGCTGAAAAAAGCGATGCAGCGCGGCATTAAGGTTGTGTCGTGGGACTCCGGGGTGGCGAAAGCCGGACGCCAGATCCACCTCAACCCGTCCAATAATGCCCTGATGGGCGAAACCAACGTGAAGCTCGCCGCCGACGCGCTGAAAGCGCTGAACGTGGAGAAGGGCGACGTGGCGGTGCTGAGCGCCACGCCAACCTCCACCAACCAGAATACATGGATTGCGGAGATGAAAAAGGTGCTGCCGAAGTACCCGTCCGTCAATCTGGTGACCGTGGCCTACGGAGACGATCTCTCTGACAAAAGCTACCGCGAAGCGGTCGGCTTGCTGAAAACCTACCCCGAACTGAAAGTGATTGTTTCGCCATCGTCCGTGGGCATTGTGGCCGCTGCGCAGGCGGTGAAGGACCAGGGCAAGATTGGCAAAGTGTACGTCACCGGTTTAGGCCTGCCGTCCGAGATGGCGGGCGCGGTGAAGTCCGGCGCGAGCAAGAGCTTTGCCATCTGGAACCCGATCGACCTCGGCTATGCGGCAACCTACCTGGCGGATGACCTGGTGAAAGGCACGGCCACGAAAGGCGAGGCCAGCATGGGCAGACTGGGCAAAGTGAAGCTGGATGCTGACGGCAACGGCGCGATGGCCGAGCCGTTCGTCTACGATGCCAGCAATATTGATAAGTTCTCGAAAATCTTTTGATGCAATTTGTAGGCCGGATAAGCGTAGCGCCATCCGGCAAAAGGCGGGTGGCGCTGCCGCTTACCCGCCCTACAAATTCCTCTGTCCAGGAGAACTATCATGACCCCATTGCTACAGCTTTCTGACATCACCAAGGTGTTCCCCGGCGTGCGTGCTCTTGAGAACGTGCAGCTTGCGCTGTGGCCCGGCAAAGTGACGGCGCTTATAGGCGAAAACGGCGCGGGCAAGTCGACGCTGGTCAAAGTGATGACCGGCATTTACCAGCCCGACGAGGGCGAAATTCTCTATAAAGCGATCCCCGTTCATCTCCCGACGCCGGAGTCGGCGCATAAAATGGGCATCACCGCCATTCACCAGGAAACCGTGCTGTTTGATGAACTCTCGGTCACCGAGAATATTTTTGTCGGTCAGTACCTTCACAAAGGCTTCCTGAAAAAGCTCGACTGGTCGGAAATGCACCGCCGGGCGCAGGCGATCCTCATGCGGCTGGAAGTGCAAATCGACCCGCGCGCGACGCTGAAAACCCTGAGCATCGCCCAGCGTCACATGGTGGCGATTGCCCGCGCGCTGTCGTTTGAGGCGCAGGTGGTGATCCTCGATGAACCGACGGCGGCGCTGTCGCAGCATGAAATCCTCGAGTTTTACCAGATTGTGGAGCGCTTAAAACAGGAGGGCAAAGCCATCCTGTTTATCTCCCACAAGTTCGACGAGATTTTTGAGCTGGCCGATTACTACACTATTTTGCGCGACGGCGCGTTCGTCGGTGCAGGTGCAATAAATGAGATCACCGAGGAGCGCATGGTGTCGATGATGGTCGGGCGCGCCATTACCCAAACTTTCCCTAAAATAGACTGCGAAAAAGGCGAGACGGTGCTGGAGGTGAAAAACCTCTGCCATCCGACCGAGTTTGCGCATATCTCGTTCTCCCTGCGTAAAGGAGAAATCCTCGGCTTTTACGGGCTGGTGGGGGCCGGGCGTACCGAGCTGATGCAGGCGCTTTCCGGCGTCACGCGGCCATCGTCCGGGGAAATTATCCTCAACGGACAGCCCCGGCGCTTCCGCCAGCCTGCGGATGCGATCAAAGCCGGTATCGTCTGCGTGCCGGAAGAAAGACAGAAACAGGGGGCGATTATCGCCCTGCCGATTGCCCAGAACATCAGCCTGCCTCAGCTCAGCAAGCTCAATCCGAACGGTGTGCTGCATGACGACCGTGAATGGAAGCTGGCGGACGAATATGCCAAACGCCTGCAAGTGAAAGCCTTCAGCTGGAAGCAGGCGGTGGAGACCCTCTCTGGCGGCAACCAGCAAAAGGTCGTGATCGGCAAATGGCTGGCGACGCACCCTGACGTGATTATCCTCGATGAGCCGACAAAAGGCATCGATATCGGCTCAAAAGCAGCCGTGCATCAGTTTATGTCCGAGCTGGTCAGTCAGGGGCTGGCGGTAATTATGGTCTCGTCCGAACTGCCGGAAGTGATGGGCATGGCGGATCGCATTATCGTCATGCACGAGGGGCTGATGGTGGCCGAGTACCGGGCGGGAGACGCGACGGCGGAAACCATCGTCAGCGCCGCCAGCGGTGCAAAACAGGAGGCGGCATAATGCTTAGCTCACTCTTAAAACACCGCGAAGCCCTGCTGGGCGCGGTGATTATCCTGATGATCGTCGCCATTGGTAGCCGCGTGCCATCGTTTATCGCGCCGGACAACCTGGTGGAGATGTTTAACGACACCGCCATTCTGATCGTCCTCGCGCTCGGGCAGATGATGGTGCTTCTCACGAAAGGCATCGACCTGTCGATGGCGGCCAATCTGGCCCTGACCGGGATGATTGTCGCCCTGATTAATTTCCATTACCCGGACGTGCCCGTCTGGGCGCTGCTGATCCTTGCCAGCGTGCTTGGGCTGCTGATGGGCGCGATAAACGGCCTGCTGGTGTGGAAGCTGGGCATTCCGGCGATTGTGGTAACGCTCGGCACTATGAGCATCTACCGCGGAATGATCTTTTTGCTCTCCGGCGGCGGCTGGGTGAACTCAAACCAGATGGGTACAGATTTCCTCGGCCTGCCACGTGCGTCAGTGCTGGGCTTGCCGGTGCTGAGCTGGTGCGCCATCGCCGCGCTGCTGCTGGTGGGCTACTTCCTGCGCTACAGCCGCACCGGACGAGCGCTCTACACCGCAGGCGGTAATGCCACGGCAGCGTACTACACCGGGATCAACGCCGGAAAAATGCAGTTCATTAGTTTCTGCCTTTCCGGTCTGCTGGCCGGGTTCTGCGGCTACCTGTGGATATCGCGCTTTGCCGTTGCGTATGTTGACGTCGCTAACGGTTTTGAATTGCAGGTGGTGGCAGCCTGTGTGATTGGGGGGATCAGCACCATGGGCGGCACCGGGCGCGTGCTCGGCTGTCTGTTTGGCGCACTGTTCCTCGGGGTGATTAACAACGCCCTGCCGGTGATCGGCGTCTCACCGTTCTGGCAGATGGCGATTTCCGGCACGGTAATTGTGATAGCGGTGCTGCTGAACGAGCGCGGCAATAAACGTAAAGGCCGATTGATACTGCGCGATGCGGCGCTGGCACGTCAGAAACTGGCGGTGAAATCATGAGCAAAATGATGACATCTGAAGCAATCAAACCCACTTCTGCGCCGGGCTTCTTCCAGCGTCTGCTGTGCTGGGAGGGCTTCCTGCTGGCGGTGACGCTGGCGGTGTTCGTGGTGAACGCGCTCGCCTCACCCTACTTTCTCAATATCTGGAACCTCTCCGACGCGACGTTCAACTTCACCGAAAAAGCGATCATCGTGTTGCCGATGGCGATGCTGATTATCGCCAGGGAAATTGACCTGTCGGTAGCCTCCACCATCGCGCTCAGCTCCACGGTGATGGGCTTTTGCGCTGCGGCGGGCGTCGATACGCCGCTGCTGGTCTGCGTCGGATTAGGCGTCGGGCTACTGTGCGGGCTGTTCAACGGCATTCTGGTGACGCGCTTTAACCTGTCGTCCATCGTCATCACCATCGGCACCATGAGCCTGTACCGCGGGATCACCTACATCCTGCTCGGGGACCAGGCGCTGAACAGCTACCCGGAGAGCTTCGCCTGGTTCGGCCAGGGCTACGTCTGGGGCGCGCTGTCGTTTGAGTTCGCGCTGTTTATCGTGCTGGCCGCGCTGTTTGCCTTTGTGCTGCACCGCACCAACTTTGGCCGCCGCACCTACGCCATCGGCAACAACCCGACCGGCGCGTGGTACTCCGGCATCAACGTGAAGCGCCACAGCCTGATCCTCTTCGCGCTGGTTGGGCTGATGTCCGGCCTGGCGTCGGTGCTGCTTACCTCGCGTCTGGGCAGCACCCGCCCGACCATCGCGATGGGCTGGGAGCTGGCGGTGGTGACGATGGCGGTGCTCGGCGGCGTCAATATTCTCGGTGGGTCCGGCAGCATGGTGGGCGTGATTATCGCCGCCTTCCTGATGGGGCTGGTGACCTTCGGCCTGAGCCTGCTCAACGTGCCCGGCATTGTGATGTCGGTGATTATCGGCGCGATGCTGATCGTGGTGATTTCGCTGCCGATTATTACCCGCCGGATGATGCAGCGAAGACGGAATTAAATTGCCCCTCACCCCTGCCCTCTCCCCTGAGGGGAGAGGGTGAAAAGCCGCACCAAGCAGTCCCCTCTCCCCTCCGGGGAGAGGGTTAGGGTGAGGGGAACGGATTACCTCAAAAGCATATTAAGGAGAATTATCATGAGCTTTATGTTGGCACTCCCCAAAATCAGCCTGCACGGCGCGGGCGCGATCGGCGATATGGTCAATCTGGTGGCAAACAAGCAGTGGGGAAAAGCGCTGATTGTCACCGACGGCCAGCTGGTGAAGCTGGGCCTGCTCGACAGTTTGTTTTCCGCGCTCGACGCCCATCAGATGTCGTATCACCTGTTCGATGAAGTATTCCCGAATCCGACGGAAGCGCTGGTGCAAAAAGGCTATGCGGCATATCAGGATGCAGAGTGTGATTACCTGATTGCCTTTGGCGGCGGCAGCCCGATTGATACCGCCAAGGCAATCAAAATCCTCACCGCCAACCCCGGTCCGTCAACCGATTATTCCGGCGTCGGCAAGGTGAAAAACGCGGGCGTGCCGCTGGTGGCGATCAACACCACCGCAGGCACGGCAGCGGAGATGACCAGCAACGCGGTGATCATCGACGCCGCACGTCAGGTGAAAGAGGTGATCATCGACCCGAACATCATCCCGGATATCGCCGTGGACGATGCCAGCGTGATGCTCGATATTCCGGCCTCCGTGACCGCCGCAACCGGCATGGACGCGCTAACCCACGCCATTGAAGCTTACGTCTCCGTGGGCGCGCACCCACTGACCGATGCCAACGCGCTGGAAGCCATTCGTCTGATCAACCTCTGGCTGCCGAAAGCGGTCGACGACGGTCACAACCTGGAAGCGCGCGAGCAGATGGCTTTTGGGCAGTATCTGGCGGGCATGGCGTTTAACAGCGCCGGGCTGGGGCTGGTGCATGCTCTGGCGCACCAGCCGGGCGCGACGCACAACCTGCCGCACGGCGTGTGCAACGCCATCCTGCTGCCGATCATCGAAAACTTTAACCGCCCGAACGCGGTCGCCCGATTCGCCCGTGTGGCGCAGGCGATGGGCGTTGACACGCGCGGCATGAGCGACGAAGCGGCCAGCATGTCCGCCATTCAGGCGATTCGCGATCTGAGCGCCCGGGTCGGCATTCCGTCCGGATTTAGCCAGCTCGGCGTCACCAAAGCCGATATTGAAGGCTGGCTGGATAAAGCGCTCGCTGACCCGTGCGCGCCGTGCAACCCACGTACCGCCAGCCGCGATGAGGTCCGCGAGCTGTACCTGGAGGCATTATGATCCGCAAAGCGTTTGTGATGCAGGTAAACCCGGATGCGCACGAGGAGTATGCGCGCCGCCACAACCCGATCTGGCCTGAGCTGGAAGCGGTACTGAAAGCCCACGGCGCGCACCACTACGCCATTTACCTCGACAAAGCCCGCAACCTGCTGTTTGCGACAGTGGAGATTGAATCGGAAGAGCGCTGGAACGCGGTGGCAAACACCGACGTCTGCCAGCGCTGGTGGAAACATATGGCTGACGTTATGCCGTCTAACCCGGACAACAGCCCGGTGAGTGCGGAGCTGAACGAGGTGTTTTACCTGGACTGATGTGTTAACGCTGCTGCCCCTGCGGTAGCAGCTATCTCCCGCCTGCCACTCAGCGTAAACGCCGACACAACCGTAATCGTCAGCACGAAACAGCCCAGTATCAGATACGTCACCTGGAAGCCGACCCGGTCATACATATTCCCGGCAAAGGCGGAGAGGAAGATCGCCGCCGACTGTTTGGCAAACTGGAAGCCAATCAGGTAGATGGTGGCCGACAGGCGCGTATCAAACACCCCGGTGATGTACTTGAATGCCCCCACCAGCAGGAACGGGACTTCCAGCGCGTGCAGCATCTTCAGGGCAATCACCTCCACGGCAGTGGTGGCAAACGACGAGCCGATAATGCGCGTCGCCATGATTACCCCGGCAATCAACAGCGTGTTTTTCGCGCCGATGCGGTTAATGATCCACGGCGAGCAGAACATGATGATCGCGTTACAGATTTCCCCGGCCGTGGTGGCGAAACCAAAGGCGCGGGTCCCCTCCTGCGGTGTGGCGAAAAAGGTTTTAAAGAAGGTGGCAAACTGCTGGTCGAAGACGTCATACACGCAGGCCACGCCAATCACGTACAGGATGAACATCCACATTCTGCGCTGGCGGAACAGGGTGAAGACGGTTTTAGCGGTGATCTGCGGCTGATTGGCGCCCAGGGCATTCATCACCTGCGCCGTCTGGTTGGGCTTCGGTTTCGCAACCACCAGCAGCAGCATCAACAAAAGCGCTGCCGCCGACCCCATCCAGAAAACATACGACGGATCGATGCCGAACAGGATGCCGCCCGTTGAGGCGCACAGCCCCCAGCCGAGACAGCCGAACATACGCGCTTTGCCGTACTCAAAGAGGCTGTTGCGGCTCACGCGTTCAATGTAGGCCTCAATCGCCCCGGATCCGGCTGAAAAAACAAAGCCGATATACACCCCGCCGCTCAGCGCGCCCAGCCAGATATTGGCTTTCAGCAGTGGTGCAAAGACGTACAGGAAAAACGGCGCGAACAAAAACAGCAGCACCGAGATTATCCACAGCAGGTGTTTTTTCAGCCCCAGCTTGTCCGAAATGACGCCCAGCACCGGCTGGAAGGCAATGGCCGACAGCGAGATGCAGGAGAACACAATCCCGGTATGGGTTTTGTTCAGGCCGATGATGTCCGACAGCCAGATCGGCAGGAACGGAAAACAGGTGGCCATGATGAAGAAGTAGAGAAAGAAGAACAGCCCGAAGATCCAGAAGTTAGGGTTGTCTTTGTGGGTACAGGTTGTTGTGTTCATTATTTTTATCCTCAACGGAGGGCCGGTTGCCCGGCCCGTCACCCTTACACGCGTTCCACACCAATCAGAATGGCGGTTTCCGGATCCAGAATTGGCAGCGCAATACCCGCCTGCATCAGCCATTCACCGCTTACCGTTTGCGGCGCGTCCATCCACGCCGGCAGCTTGCGCATGGTGTGCCCGCCCTCGCCCGTAATCTGAATGTTCGGGTGATCGAGCAGCGTGATGCGGTACTGCGCGCTGGCGTCTAACCCCGGCATGCGCAGCGGCATCATCAGGGTGTAATCCGGCATCGCGAGCTGGCTGACCAAAAACAGCCCCTGCGTCTTGTCTTCGCTCACTATACCCTGCGCCAAAGTGGTGGCGTCCGGCATATCCACACGCCACTGGGTGCCGCGATGAATGACCTCGCGCCACCGCTTATACAGCGCGGCGTAATGGCGATAGCCTTCACGCTCCTGCGCATCGACGGTGAGCGGATCCAGCTCCAGCCCCATGTGACCAAACAGCGCCGTCAGCCCGCGGAACTGAATGCTGTGCTGGCGGAAGGTGGCGTGACATTTATGATGACCGATATGCGCCCCCATCACCTCCGGTGGGAAGAAGTAGCTCATGCCGCGCTGGATAGTGTTGCGCTCCAGCGCGTCGTTATTGTCGGACGCCCAGAAGCGGTGGCAGCGGGTCAGCACTTCATAATCGATTCGCCCGCCACCCGACGAGCAGGATTCAAACTCAATGTGCGGGAAACGCTCGCCCAGCACGTCCAGCAGGCGATAAAACTGGCGGGTCTGGGCATCGGCGGCGGCTTTGCCCTTGTGCCCTGGCTGCACCAGCTCGCGGTTCATGTCCCACTTCACGTAGTCGACCGCATGCTCGCCCAGCAGCCAGCTCATGCGCTCGACCAAATAATCAAAGGCCTGCGGAATATTAAGATTGAGCACCAGCTGATGTCGCCCGGTCGCCTGGGCGTAGCCCGGCAGCGCCAGCACCCAGTCAGGGTGCGCGCGATACAGATCGGAATCCGGGTTAATCATCTCCGGCTCAACCCAAATACCAAACTCCATGCCAAGCTGTTTAACGTGATCGATCACCGGCTTAAGGCCGTTCGGGTATTTTTTCTCGTCCAGATACCAGTCGCCCAGCGCCGCGTGGTCATCGTTGCGGCCTTTGAACCAGCCGTCGTCGATAATAAAGCGCTCCACGCCCAGCGCTGCGGCCTCGTCGGCCATGCGCATGATGTAGTCCGGATCGTGGTTGAAGTAGATCCCCTCCCAGGTGTTGAGGTGCACCGGGCGCGGTTTATCTTCCGGGAAGCGGATAACGTTGTCGCGCAGATAACGGTGGAACTGCTGGCTCATGCCGTTCAGCCCGTGCGGGGAGTGGCTGGCATACAGGCGCGGCGTCCAGAGCGTTTCCCCCTCTTCAATCGCCATTTCACCCGGCAGGTAGAGCGCTTCGGCCTGCATATAGCGGCGGCCATCGGTTTTCACCTCTGCGCGCAGGCGGTGGTTGCCGCTCCAGCCCAGATGCACACCCCAGACGTGGCCGTGCATTTCACTGAATGACGGCGTACCTGAAATCAGTGCCGGGAAATGTTCGTGGGAGGTTTTACCCCGGCGGTTTTCAATCACGAAGCTGTCGTGCTCAAGCGTAACGCGGTGCGGCTGAAACTCCCTGATCCAGCGTCCGTGGAAGGCCATCACCTCCTGCGCGCGCTCGGCAATCGGGAGCGTCACGGCAAAGCGATCCACCTGCCACGCCTGCGTTTTCAGGTTGGTTAACCCATGGCGCACCACCAGTACGCCGCTGGCATCCAGCGTTAATTCACTGGTCAGGCGCAGGCCCGCCTGTTTATCTTCCGCCGTTACCGTCAGGGTTTGCCCCTGCTGTTGTACGCCTGTGGTGGTGAAGACAGGCGATCCGTCCAGCCCCTGACGATGCCCCTCGATGCCGGGCGAACCAAACAGGCCGTGCCCCAGCTCTGCCATCAGCGTGACGGGGGAGTCGACGTCCAGCCTGCCGTTAGCAACCGGGCGCGCAATACTCAGGACATCCTGCGGCGAGAAGTGCTGAAGGTGCGGCCCCCAGTAGAGAATTTCGGCGAACGGGTGGGTTTTTAGCACCACGTCAACCGTATTGCTTTCAAGTCGAAAAATGGCATCTTGCATCGGACATCTCCTGTCATCGGGATGTCCTGAGTTTTGATCCGAAACGTTTCGGATATAAACCACAACGTTTCGGATCTGTGATCGAGTTTTGAATTTTTGGTGTAATCAGGCCGTCTGGCCTGGGGAAAATTCCGGCTGCCAGAGCACCTGAAGCGTATCAATGTCGTCGCCGTTAATCAGCTGGCGCACCATATCGGCAATCTGTTTCCCGACGCCCTGACGGGTAGACTGGATCACCGCCGCGACGTCGATATCGACAATGCTGTCCTGCGGTAAACCGTCATAGACCACCAGCGAGACGGCATTTTCACCGGTTAAGCGCCCCATCTGCGCCAGAGCCATCGCTGCGCCGTCGCCGTGAGTGTTGCAGTCGGTAATGATGGCCGTGGGCGGCTGCGGCAGGGAGAGAAGTTCTTGCGTGGTGGCATACCCCACGCGGCGCGAAGGGGGCAAGGCGCGCAGCCATTCGCTGGAAAGACCGGCTTCCCGCAGCGCGTCCAGGAAGCCCTGGCGACGCTGGGTGATGAATGCCTGGTTGTTGCTTTCGCCCAGCAGCGCAATGCGCTGATGGCCTTTCTCGATCAGCCAGCGGGTGGCCTGATACGTACCGGCATAGTTGTCGAAATCGAACCACGCGTACGGCTGCGGCAGCTGGCTGCGGCCGAGCGCCAGGAACGGGAACCCGGCGGCCTGAAGCTGCTCAAGACGCGGATCGTGATCCAGCGTATGCGCCACTATCAGCGCATCCACGCGTCGGCTCTGCACCATGCGCATATAGCTGTGTTTGTCCGCCAGATCGTCGTCAGCGATGAGCAGCAGGTCAATCTCATGTCGCGCCAGTTCGTGGCTAATTTCGCCGACCATGTCCATAAAAACGCTGTTATTGAGCGGAACAGGATGCACCGGAAACACCAACCCGACGGCGTCGATTTTGCCCATCTTCAGGCGACGGGCAAAGGTATTTGGTCGGTAGCCACGGCGCTGGGCCTCCGCTTCCACGCGGGCGCGCGTCTCAGCAGAAACGTCGTCATATCCGTTGAGGGCGCGGCTGACGGTGGTAACAGACAGCCCCAGTTCTTTGGCAATGGCTTTAAGCGACATGATTTTCCGTATCTTCTTTAGTTTTGTTCCGCCACCAGCAGCGCGTGCGTATCGGGCTCCAGCGCCTTAAAGATATGCGGCTGGTCAGCGGGATAGCAAATGTAATCTCCCGGGCCGAGCTTTTCTGCCGCGTCGATCAGGCCGACCATCGCCCGCCCCTGGGTCACGATAATATGCTCAACCGACCCAGGCGGATGCGGCTGGGAAATACGGTCTGCCCCCGGCTGAGTCAGCAGCAGGTAGATATCACGACGCGCCCCCGGCGGACACGCCGCGAGCAAAATCGCCTCGTAGTTCGCCTGCCCGGCGACAACTTTTGTGCCCTCGCCGCGGCGGATCACCTGCGTGACGGGCTGCTGTGGCTCCAGTAATCGGGCAAACGGAATATCCAGCGCCACGCAAAGCGACCAGAGCGTTTCCAGGCTAGGGTTGCCGTTGCCAGACTCCAGTTGTGAAAGCGTGGATTTGGCGATCCCGGCACGGCGGGCGATCTCCGCCAGCGAAAGTCCGGTTCGCAGGCGTTCTCGCACCAGGCTTCTGGCGATTACGCTGATTGGCTGCGTCATAATAACGGCCTCATTCTCTCTATAACGAACGAATCGTTCGTCTTGTAAAACGTTTTTGATGCGTTCATTATAATGGAAATACGTTCGATATGGCTAAAATGGTATGAAGAATCACCTCTCTTGCCTGAAAGGCGACACGATAAAAGCGATCGTCCTGGTCTGCCTCGCGGTGGGCGTGGTCGGCATGTCCTACGGCTCGCTGGCGATGGCCTACGGTTTCCCGCTGTGGGTGCCGTTTGTTCTCTCCCTCACGGTGCTGGCAGGCGCATCCGAGTTTATGTTCATCGGCATCGTGGCGAGCGGCGGCAATCCGCTGGCGGCGGCCGCAGCCGGTTTACTGGTAAACGCGCGCCATGTGCCGTTCGGCGTGACGGTGCGTGACCTGGTGGGCAAGCGCGGCCTGAGCTTTCTGGGCTGTCATATCATGAACGATGAAAGCGTGGTGTTTGGCCTGTCGCAAAAAACCGCCGAGCAGCGTAAAGCGGCCTACTGGCTGTGCGGGTTAGGCGTGGCAATCATCTGGCCGCTGGGCGCGGTGCTGGGGGCGATGGTCGGCAAGCTACTGCCAGACCCGGAAACCATCGGGCTGGACGCGGTGTTCCCGGCGATCCTGCTGGCGTTAGTGGTGCCGGCATTTAAAAACCGTACCACGCTGATCCGCGCCTGTAGCGGCGCGGTGTTGTCGCTGGCCGCCGTACCGTTTGCGCCGGTTGGCCTGCCGGTGCTGCTCTCTTTGCTCGGCCTTGCCGCGAGGAAAAAATAATGGAAAACATGACGGTCTTTATTCTCGGCATCGCCATTCTTTCTGCCGGAACCTATCTGATGCGTCTCGGCGGGGCAAAACTCGGCAGCCGGCTGGCGCTTTCTGAACGGTCGCAGGCGCTGCTTTCAGATGCGGCTACCGTTTTGTTGTTCTCCGTCGCGCTGGCGACAACGTTTTATGAAGGGGACCATTTTGCCGGGATGGCGCGCGTGCTGGGGGTGGGGTTCGCGGTGTTTTTGGCCTGGCGCAAAATGCCGTTAATTGTGGTGATCGTCGCGGCGGCGGTGGTGACGGCGCTACTGCGTCTGGCGGGCATAAACTAAAAAAGCGCCCCAGGGGCGCTCTTTCGACGGTACTGCGAAATTATTTGTTCAGTTCAGCGGTCATGTGTACGCGGTTACCGGTGAATGCCTGAGTAATTTTGTAGGATGACGCGCCCGCTTCCTGAGCCTGTGCGGCGATTTTAGCTTCTGCACCGTCCAGCGTAGAGGCGGATGCGGTCACAGTCTGCGCAGCGAAAGAACCGAAAGATGTAGCCAGAGCGATTACTGCGACAAAAGTTTTGATGCTTTTCATGAGATAAACCCTTTCGTTAAGTTGTTTAGATAAGGCACCGTGCCTTGATGAGATAAATACTAGACCTCATCATGAACAACTAAAAGCGGAAGGATTTGCTATACTCATTCAAAATTACTGATTAACAATTAATCGCTGCGGATGGGTGTAAATTGTCGCCCTGCCTGGCTTGCAGAACCCCACCAGCGTCAGGTTGCAGCGCTCCGCCACTTCAACCGCCAGCGTGGTTGCCGCTGACACCGCAAACAAAATTTCCACGCCGCACATGGCGGATTTTTGCACCATCTCGTAGCTGGCGCGGCTGGAAACGAGCGCGGCCCCTTGCTGCCAGACGTTGTTTTCCCGAGCGCGACGGCCCAGCAGCTTATCCAGCGCGACGTGGCGGCCAACATCTTCATGCCCGCCTGCAATGCTCCCCGACGGCAATACCCACGCCGCCGCATGCGTACAACCGCTGAGCTGGCCGATGGGCTGAACGTCATTCAGGTGCACAAGCGCCCGATCAAGATGCGCCAGATTGAACGTCTGGGTGAACGGCAGCGGGATAATGGGTTTGCCGATATCGTTAAGCTGTTCAACACCGCACACGCCGCAGCCGGTACGTCCGGCCAGCGCCCGGCGGCGCTCTTTCAGCCCCATAAAGCGGCGGCTGGAGAGTTCGATTTGCACTTCGAGACCGTTACAGGCCGGTACGACGTCCATGCCGTAGATCTCCTGCGGATGCGCAATGATGCCTTCCGAGAGGGAGAAACCGATGGCGAACAGCTCGAGATCTTTCGGCGAGGCCATCATCACCACATGCGAAATCCCGTTGTAAACAAGGGCAACGGGGACCTCTTCCGCCAGAAAATCCGGCGTGGCATGTGAAATGTGAGGCGGTCTGTGTACCGACAGTTCCACAATGCCCGCAGGCAGTGGCGACGCGTGGGTAGCACGGTTTTGTTTAAACACGACGGTATTCCTGAACAACCACGGAAGTGAGCCTGCTATTGCACCACAAACAGCGGACCTTACGCATAGTATGGATCAACTTTTCAGCATCCATTCTCCTACTCAATTCGGAGGGGTGCAACCGGGCATCTGCTACACACCCTTAACATCCGCAGAGAGAAATGTGATTGATATCACACTTTATAATCAATGCCGTGATAATACGTTCACTTTGTTTTAACGCCGTTGGAACAGGCGTACCGACATTGTGGTATTCTGGGCTTATCCCTCGGAGAAATGAGGGATTAACGCAAATTTTTCTCCTTTGCGGTTAATTCTCAACCGCAAAGTAAAACTACATAGCAATGTCGTAATGAACCAAGGAGTGACCCATGCAGGTCAGCAGAAGGCAGTTCTTTAAGATCTGCGCTGGCGGTATGGCAGGCACCACGGCGGCGGCACTGGGCTTTGCGCCCGGCGTAGCGCTGGCGGAAACTCGGCAGTATAAACTGCTGCGCACCCGCGAAACCCGTAACACCTGTACGTACTGCTCCGTCGGCTGTGGGCTGTTAATGTATAGCCTCGGCGACGGTGCGAAAAACGCCAAAGCATCTATTTTCCACATCGAAGGCGATCCGGATCATCCGGTCAACCGTGGTGCGCTGTGTCCGAAAGGGGCCGGTCTGGTAGATTTTATCCACTCTGAAAGCCGCCTGAAGTTTCCTGAGTACCGTGCTCCCGGCTCTGACAAATGGCAACAAATCAGCTGGGAAGAGGCGTTCGATCGCATCGCTAAGCTGATGAAAGAAGACCGCGATGCCAACTTTATTGCGAAGAATGCCGAAGGCACCACCGTTAACCGCTGGCTCTCCACCGGCATGCTGTGTGCTTCAGCGTCCAGTAACGAAACCGGCTATTTAACCCAGAAATTTACGCGCGCACTCGGTATGCTCGCGGTCGACAACCAGGCGCGTGTCTGACACGGACCAACGGTAGCAAGTCTTGCTCCAACATTTGGTCGCGGTGCGATGACCAACCACTGGGTCGACATCAAGAACGCCAACCTTATTGTGGTGATGGGCGGTAACGCCGCTGAAGCGCACCCTGTCGGGTTCCGCTGGGCGATGGAAGCCAAAATCCACAACGGCGCGAAGCTGATTGTGATCGATCCCCGCTTTACGCGTACAGCGTCAGTGGCGGATTTCTACACCCCTATTCGTTCAGGTACTGACATCACTTTCCTGTCAGGCGTATTGCTGTACCTGATGACCAACGAAAAATATAACCGCGAGTACACCGAAGCCTATACCAACGCCAGCCTGATCGTGCGTGAGGATTACCACTTCGAAGATGGCCTGTTCAGCGGTTATGACGCCGAAAAACGCAGGTACGACAAAACCAGCTGGAACTACGAGCTGGACGAAAACGGCTTTGCGAAGCGCGACACCACCCTGCAACACCCGCGCTGCGTGTGGAACCTGCTGAAAGAGCACGTGTCCCGCTATACGCCAGAGGTTGTCGAAAACATCTGTGGGACGCCGAAGGCGGACTTCCTGAAGGTGTGCGAGCTTATCGCCGAAACCAGCGCCAAAGATAAGACCGCGTCGTTCCTGTATGCACTCGGCTGGACGCAGCACTCCATCGGCGCGCAGAACATCCGCACCATGGCGATGGTTCAGTTGCTGCTCGGCAACATGGGGATGGCAGGCGGCGGCGTTAACGCCCTGCGCGGTCACTCCAACATCCAGGGTCTGACCGACCTTGGCCTGCTGTCTCAGAGCCTGACGGGTTACATGAACCTGCCGAGCGAGAAACAGACCGACCTGCAAACCTATCTGACGGCCAGCACGCCAAAACCGCTGCTCGAAGGCCAGGTAAACTACTGGGGCAACTATCCGAAGTTCTTTGTCTCGCTGATGAAAGCCTTCTACGGCGACAAGGCGACGGCGGAAAACAGCTGGGGCTTTGACTGGCTGCCGAAGTGGGACAAAGGGTACGACGTCCTCCAGTACTTCGAAATGATGCACCAGGGCCAGGTCAACGGCTATATCTGCCAGGGCTTTAACCCGGTGGCGTCGTTCCCGAACAAGAACAAGGTTGTCGAGTCTCTGTCGAAACTGAAGTACCTGGTGACGATTGACCCGCTCAATACCGAAACCTCGACGTTCTGGCAGAACCACGGTGAGTCGAACGATGTCGACCCGTCGAAGATTCAGACCGAAGTGTTCCGTCTGCCGTCCACCTGCTTCGCGGAAGAGAACGGCTCTATCGTCAACTCTGGCCGCTGGTTGCAGTGGCACTGGAAAGGCGCGGACGCCCCGGGCATCGCCCTGAACGACGGCGAGATCCTGGCCGGTATCTTCTTACGCCTGCGTAAAATGTACGCGGCTGAAGGCGGCGCAACGCCTGAGCCGGTGCTGAACATGACCTGGAACTATTCGACGCCGGAAAACCCTGCGCCGGAAGAAGTGGCCATGGAGAGCAACGGTAAGGCGCTGGCGGACGTTATCGACCCGGCGACCGGCACCGTGCTGGCGAAGAAAGGCGATCAGCTCAGCACCTTCGCACACCTGCGTGACGACGGTACGACGTCAAGCGGCTGCTGGATCTTTGCCGGTAGCTGGACGCCGAAAGGCAACCAGATGGCCAACCGCGATAACGCCGACCCGTCGGGCCTCGGTAATACGCTGGGCTGGGCATGGGCATGGCCGCTTAACCGCCGCATCCTCTATAACCGTGCCTCTGCTGACCCGCAAGGCAACCCGTGGGATCCGAAGCGTCAGCTACTGAAGTGGGACGGCGCGAAATGGGGCGGCGTGGATATTCCGGACTACAGCACTGCCGCACCGGGCAGCGATGTCGGGCCGTTTATCATGCAGCCTGAAGGGATGGGGCGCCTGTTTGCTATCGATAAGATGGCGGAAGGTCCGTTCCCGGAACACTACGAGCCGTTTGAGACGCCGCTGGGTACTAACCCGCTGCACCCGAACGTGGTCTCTAACCCGGCAGCCCGCATCTTCAAGGGCGATTTTGAAGCGCTGGGTAAAAAGGACAAGTTCCCGTATGTCGGCACCACTTACCGTCTGACCGAGCACTTCCACTACTGGACCAAGCACGCGCTGCTGAATGCCATCGCGCAGCCGGAACAGTTTGTGGAGATCGGCGAGAAGCTGGCGAACAAACTCGGCATTGCCCATGGCGATACCGTGAAGGTCTCCTCTAACCGCGGCTACATCAAAGCCAAGGCGGTGGTGACCAAGCGTATTCGCACGCTGAACGTTCACGGTCAGCAGGTGGATACCATCGGCATCCCGATTCACTGGGGTTATGAGGGCGTGGCGAAGAAAGGGTTCATTGCGAACACCCTGACGCCGTTCGTCGGCGATGCGAACACGCAGACGCCGGAGTTTAAGGCCTTCCTCGTGAACGTGGAAAAGGTGTAACGGAGACGACTTATGGCTTATCAATCTCAAGACATTATCCGTCGTTCCGCGACTAACGGTTTCACGCCCGCGCCTCAGGCGCGGGACCACCAGCAGGAAGTGGCGAAGCTTATCGACGTGACCACCTGTATCGGCTGTAAAGCCTGTCAGGTGGCTTGTTCAGAGTGGAACGACATCCGTGACGAAGTGGGTCACAACGTCGGGGTGTACGACAACCCGGCGGACCTGACCGCCAAGTCCTGGACGGTAATGCGTTTCTCGGAAGTGGAACAGAACGACAAACTGGAATGGCTTATCCGCAAAGACGGCTGTATGCACTGTGCGGATCCGGGCTGCCTGAAGGCGTGTCCGTCAGAAGGGGCTATCATTCAGTATGCCAACGGCATCGTCGACTTCCAGTCTGAGCAGTGTATTGGCTGCGGCTACTGCATCGCGGGCTGTCCGTTCGACGTGCCGCGCATGAACCCGGAAGACAACCGCGTCTACAAATGTACGCTGTGCGTTGACCGCGTAAATGTCGGTCAGGAGCCAGCCTGCGTGAAGACCTGCCCAACCGGCGCTATCCACTTTGGCTCTAAAGAGGATATGAAAACGCTGGCGGCAGAGCGCGTGGGCGAGCTGAAAACCCGTGGTTACGATAACGCGGGCCTGTACGATCCGGCTGGCGTTGGCGGTACGCACGTGATGTACGTGCTGCACCACGCCGACAAGCCGAATCTGTACCATGGCCTGCCGGAGAACCCGGAAATCAGCGCCACCGTGAAGTTCTGGAAAGGTATCTGGAAACCGCTGGCCGCGGTCGGTTTTGCGGCCACCTTTGCAGCGAGCATCTTCCACTACGTCGGCGTTGGTCCGAACCGCGCGGAAGAGGAAGACGATAACCTGCATGAAGAGAAAGACGAGGTGCGCAAATGAGAAAACGTGACACCATCGTGCGCTACACCGCGCCGGAACGCATCAACCACTGGGTCACCGCCTTCTGCTTCATGCTGGCGGCGATAAGCGGGCTGGGGTTCTTCTTCCCCTCCTTCAACTGGCTGATGCAGATACTGGGCACGCCGCAGCTGGCGCGCATCCTGCACCCGTTCGTGGGTGTGGTGATGTTTGCCTCGTTTATCATCATGTTTTTCCGCTACTGGCACCATAACCTAATCAATCGGGATGATATCTTTTGGGCGAAGAATATTCGTAAGATCGTCGTCAACGAGGAAGTGGGTGATACCGGGCGTTATAACTTCGGCCAGAAGTGCGTATTCTGGGCGGCGATTATCTTCCTGGTCCTGTTGCTGGTGAGCGGCGTGATCATCTGGCGTCCGTACTTTGCGCCTGCTTTCTCAATCCCGGTGATCCGATTTGCGCTGATGCTGCATTCATTTGCCGCAGTGGCGTTAATTGTGGTTATCATGGTGCATATCTACGCCGCCCTTTGGGTGAAAGGCACCATTACCGCGATGGTGGAAGGATGGGTAACCAGTACGTGGGCGAAGAAACATCACCCGCGCTGGTACCGTGAAGTCCGCCAGAAACAGGAAAAGTCATCTGAATGAGTATTCGCATAATCCCGCAAGATGAGCTGGGGTCGAGCGAGAAACGCACGGCGGATTATATTCCGCCGTTGTTGTTCCCCAGACTCAAGAACCTCTACAACCGCCGCGCAGAGCGTCTGCGCGAGCTGGCAGAGAACAACCCGCTGGGCGATTTTCTGCGTTTTGCCGCGCTGGTCGCCCATGCGCAGGAAGTGGTGCTATACGACCACCCGCTGCAAATGGATCTGACCGCACGCATCAAAGAAGCCAACGCGCAGGGCAAGCCGCCGCTGGACATTCACGTTCTGCCGCGCGACAAGCACTGGCATAAGCTGCTGCATTCGCTGATTGCCGAGCTGAAGCCCGAAATGAGCGGCACGGCGCTGGCGGTCATTGAGAACCTGGAAAAAGCCTCAGAGCAAGAGCTGGAAGAGATGGCGAGCGCGCTGTTTGCCTCCGACTTCTCGCTGGTGAGCAGCGATAAAGCGCCGTTCATCTGGGCTGCGCTGTCGCTCTACTGGGCGCAAATGGCGAGCCTGATCCCGGGTAAAGCCCGCGCTGAATATGGCGAAGCGCGCCAGTTTTGCCCGGTGTGCGGCTCAATGCCGGTCTCCAGCATGGTACAGATTGGTACGACGCAGGGGCTGCGCTACTTGCACTGCAACCTGTGTGAAACCGAGTGGCACGTGGTGCGCATCAAGTGCAGCAACTGCGAACAGACCCGCGATCTGAACTATTGGTCGCTTGAAAACGAAGACGCGGCGGTGAAAGCCGAAAGCTGCGGCGACTGCGGGACCTACCTGAAGATTCTGTATCAGGAAAAAGACCCGAAAGTCGAAGCGGTAGCCGACGATCTCGCCTCGCTGATCCTGGACGCGAAGATGGAGCAGGAGGGCTTTGCCCGTAGCTCGATCAACCCGTTCCTGTTCCCGGGGGAAGGGGAGTAATCTCCTGTGAGAATGCCGGGCGGCGCACGCTTGCCCGGCCTACAGGTGGTAAGGTGAAACGACCCCAGCAATACCCGAAAAGTCTTTCGTATTGCGCGAAATTAACGGACAGCTTCTGCTCTGAGCAGTAGCCAGAATAATGGCGTCAGGAAGTTTCATCCCGTGCTGTTCGCGAAGTAATACGCTTCTTTCAGCAATTTCCCTTGTTATATCAATAATTTCAAAGGCCCCCATCACGGCTGCCGTTTTTGCTTCTTGACCGTGCCTGCGAGCGCCCACCATTACTTCCATCCATGTGATGAGGCTAATGGCACGATGCGAAGCTGTGCGATCGATCGCATCCGCAGCCTCAACGTGGTTATTAAAAAGATCGATGAGGATATTGGTGTCAAACACAGCCATGTGCTCCATCATTACCACTCCTCACGCAGCTTGCGTTCGTACTCAAGCCCATCTTCCTGCTGATTTCCCCACAGGCCAAGCGCTTCGCGGATAACCGATGAATTCTGCTGGTCGAGATACAGTTCTATGGCTTCCCGCAGCAGTTCGGCGCGCGGCCGGTTGCGCAACTGCTTCAGGTTATCCAGTCGTTGAATCACGTCATCAGACAAATCGATCAGTATTCTGCCCATAGTAAGGTCCGCCAAAAGACTCATATATCACCTTAGTATATCATCCACGGTTAATTTTCAGGCAATATATCCATAATTAAGACATGGTTAAAGAACATTGTTAAGGCAGTCACCGATTTTGCGAGCCGCTTTCCAGGACATTTATATCTTCAAATTCCTCTGTTTTCATCTTTCGTAAACCAGGCTATAAAGCTGTATATAAATACAGCATGAGGACGTAACCATGGCGCTGGAAAAGGGAATTGATAAGCTTGTACAAGATTTTATTGCAGCAGGGCGGCCTTCCTCGCGAAAGCAGAATATAGATGAACGGAGAGCCGGGTATGTTGCCAGCACAGCTCTGGCCGGGGAGACAGAAACTCGTGTCCAGGTTGAAACGCTTGTTCTTGAGGAGATGACCTTTCAGCTATTTTCGCCTGTCAATGCCCCTGAAACGTTACCTTGTGCCCTCTACTATCATGGCGGTTGTTTTGTCAGCGGTGGGTTTGAAACCCATGATAATCAGCTTCGCCAACTGGCGTTTTACGGTAACTGTCGAGTCATTGCGGTTCAGTACAGACTCGCACCCGAGCATACCTTCCCCGCTGCGCATGACGATGCAGAGAGAGCGGCAGATCTTGTCTGGCAAAATGCAGAACAATTAGGTGTGGATAAAAACCGGATTACACTTTGTGGAGACAGTGCGGGAGGGCATCTTGCGCTGGTAACGTCATTGCGGCTTAAGGCCAAAGGTCTCTGGGATCCCGCACAGCTCATTCTTATCTACCCCATGCTCGACGCTACGGCCAGTTTTGAAAGCTATACCCTCAATGGCATGGACTACGTAATTACTCGCGATACCCTTTTGAGCGGCTATGAAATGTATCTGGATAGAGCTTACCGTCAGCATCCTGAATTCAGCCCACTGTGGCGCAACGACTTTAGCGGTCTGCCGAAGGTCCATATTGTTACCGCTGAGTATGATCCGTTACGCGACGAAGGCGAGGCGCTTTATCAGCGCCTCACGGAGCAAGGCGTGAAGTGTACCGCTCAACGATGGCGGGATGTAATTCACGGCTTCTTCCAGTTGGGTGGAATTAGCCAGTCAGCGCGAGACGTTATGCGAGATATTGCCTGGCGCATTAACCATGCCGGGCGAGAGTGAGAAGGAGACTACTCCTCCTCGTTCCCGCCCTCTTCATACGCGCCATACGGCTTCGCAGGCAGAACGATATAGGTGCCTTCAAACACCGCGCCCGGCGTTTCATCGCCGAACAGCTCAACCTGCATTTGTACGCGTGCTTTACGCCCACGCGCCAGACGGTCGAGATCGCCGCCCAGTGCGCCCAGGTCAGCTACCGCGCTCGGCTTGCCGCTGATCGGCGCGCTGTAGCGGATATGGGCATCGGCCAGAATAATGGTGCCGCCGAGATGACGTTCGCGCAGCATCAGCCAGATCAGTCCCCAGCCGGTGAGCGTGGCGAGTGAAAACAGGCTACCGGCAAACAGGGTATGGTGTGGGTTCTGGTTGCCGGTTTCCGGCATGGTGGTAATAAATTTTTGCCCGGTATATTGCTGAATACGCACGCCCATTTTTTCACTGAGCGGAATGTGCTGATACCACGCCTGCTGGAGCTGCCCGCACCAGTCGGCACGATGGAGAATATCGTCCAGGGTGGCGATGGGTTTGATCATCAAAAAGTGACGAATCGGCGTAGTTTGCGGGGCGGTGATTTCCCCCTGATTCACGAAACCAAGCTTGGCAAAGAACTCAACGGCATCTTCACGGGCGCTACAGGTGACGCGCTTGACCCCTTCCTGACGGGCGACGGATTCCAGCGTCATTGCCATTAGCGTTCCGAGGCCTTTGTCCTGCACGGAGGGGTGAACGGCCATAAAGCGGATTGAAGCTTCGTTGTCGGCATTGATATACAAACGCCCCACGGCAACCAGATTGCCCTCTTCATCAACCACCATCTGGTGGTGCGCCATCGCGTCCCAGGCGTCGCGTTCAGACCCTTTAGGTTGATGCAGTGGCTTGCGCAGCATTTCCCAGCGGAAATGGTAATAAACCTCTAACTCTTCTTCCGTTTGCGGTACTCGAAGGTGATACATAGCTGTACTCTCTCTTGTTACCCGCGGCCAGGCCGCCAGTTGGCTCATACCTGGAGCCAGAATGTGACGGGGCCATCGTTCACCAGCGAAACCTGCATATCCGCAGCGAATCGTCCGGTTTGTGTATTCATGTCCTGTTGGCGACACCGCTCAACAAAGTACTCGTAAAGGGCTTCTGCGCGATCCGGTGCCGCGCCCTTCGAAAAACTCGGCCGCATGCCGCGTTCGGTATCCGCAGCCAGCGTAAACTGGGACACCACCAGCACGCTGCCGCCCGCCTGCTGAACGTTCAGGTTCATCTTGCCTTCCGCATCGCTGAAAATGCGGTAGCCCAGCACGCGCTCACACAAGCGGTTGGCTTTTTGTTCGTCGTCATCCTTTTCGACACCCAGGAGCACCAAAAGTCCTGGGCCGATTTCACCCGTCACCTCATCCGCCACGGTGACGCTGGCACGGGTTACGCGCTGAATCAATGCAATCATGGTTGGTCTGCTTCTTGTTGTTTTTCAGCTTCTGCTGCTTTTTTAAGTTCGCGGTAGACCCCGAGAGTGACAGTTATTTCGGCGCCAAGCAAGACGATGCACCACGTCCAGTAGACCCAGACAAACAAAATGGGGATCACCGCCAGTACGCCGTAAATCAGCTGATAAGAGGGGAACATGGTGATATAAAGCGCGAATCCTTTCTTGCCCAACTCAAAAAGCAACGCCGCGACCAGCGCGCCCACCACGGCATCCCGGTTGGGTACGCGCGTAGTTGGCACCACGCTATAAAGCAGCCAGAACGAAAGCCACGATAAAATCAGCGGGAAGATGCGCAGCACGTTATCGATCACGCTGTTTAAATCGCTCGCCCAGCGCAGCGAAAGAAGGTAGGAGCTGATCGCCAGGCTCGCCCCCGCCAGCAAGGGGCCGAGGGTTAAAATCATCCAGTAGACGGCAAAGGAATAGACCTTTGGGCGGACTTTTTTGCTCCGCCAGATGGTATTGAGCGCACTGTCGATGGAGTACATCAGCAGCAGCGCGGTAACAATAAGCCCACACGCCCCCACCGCCGTCATCTTGCTGGAGTTAGCGACAAACTGTTCAATGTAGTTCTGGATCACATCGCCGGTGGCAGGAATAAAGTTTGCGAAAACAAAATGGCGAAGCTGCATGCTCACATCGGCAAACATCGGAAAAGCCGAAAAAAGCGCAAAAATCACCGCCACCAGCGGAACCAGCGAAAGCAAGGACACGTAAGCGAGATTGCCCGCCAGCGTGGTCATGTTGTCCTCATCAATGCGATGCCAGAGGAGTTTCAGCCACGCCCTCAGCGGGCGCGTGTGGTGATTGGCTTTTTGATGAACGGTTTTTAGCATAACTGCTTCGCAAAGTAGTTCGGTATCGTCTCTTTTCCGGTCACCAGAATGGAGGTGATACCTAACTGATTAGACCCTTCTATATTATCGACGTTGTCGTCAAAAAAGACCGCATCCGCTGCCGTGAATCCTTCTTCCTGCAATACCGCCTGATAGATGCGCGCCTCAGGTTTACGCATCCCCATCTCCTGGGAGAGATACACTTTATCTGCCGCCGCGTGAATTTCCGGGTATTCATCCGGCCAGAAGGTGGTATGCAGGCGGTTGGTATTAGACAGCACGACAACGCGATGCCCCTGCTCGCGCAGCTTGTGCATGATGTCGATCACTTCGGGGCGGATCGCGACACATATGGCCTGCCAGCCGTGGGAAAATTGCTCGTAACTTAACGAGAGACCCATTTCCTGACAGAAACGCTCTGCGAACGCTTCGTCGCTGATCTCACCGCGCTCGTGCAAATGGAAAGTCTCACCCATCGCGAAATTCTGCTTTAACGTCGCCAGCGGAACACGGCTAAAATCGCTCCATGCGCCCAGCACCCGGTTAAAATCGATATCGACGATTACATTTCCTAAGTCAAAGATATAAAGCATGTTTATCTCCTTTCGCCGTGGAAAAGTAACTGTAGCGGGAAAGAGAAAGTTTAGCTATGCGCCAGATTCAGCTTAGAGAAAGGAAAGGCCCGAATCGCAATATCGGGCCATAAGACGATCAGCCAGCCTGCTGCTCTTCTCCGGAATTCACTTCGACAACCTCAACCTTGCTGGATTTTAGGTGACTTTGCAGCGCCGGGCCGGGCAGCTCATCGGTGAACAGCGCCGTCGCCTGCGCCACGTTGCCAATTTCAACCGCCGCGGAGGCGTGGTATTTCGTATGATCGGCCGCCAGTAAAATGTGACGGGAGTGGGCAATCATGGTTTTCACCACGCTGGCTTCGTTAACGTCAAATTCCATCATCGCGCCGTCGTGCTCTATCGCCCCCACGCTGGTCACGAGGTAGTCCGCCCGGAAGCCAGACACAAACGCCGTTGCCGCAGGCCCGATAATGCCGCCGTTATGCGGGCGCAGCGTACCGCCAGGTACCATCACCTCAAAACGCGGGTTCTTATAAAGAATGTGCGCCACCCGCAGGCTGTTGGTGATGATGCGCAGATGATTATGATTAAGCAGTGCCCGGGCAACGTGCTCCACGGTCGTCCCGATAGTGATAAAGATGGTCGAGCCATCCGGGATATAGTCCGCAATCGCTTCGGCAATCGCCCGTTTCTCTTCGGTCAGCGAGACTTCACGCTGTTCGAACGCCGTATTGACCACGCTGGATGCCCTGCCCGCACCGCCGTGATGACGGGTGATCAGCCCCTGCTCGCTAAGCTTGCGGATATCCCGGCGCACGGTTTGCGTCGACACATCCAGCAGCTGCGCCAGTTCATCAATGTTCATATAGCCGCGATCGGCAATCAGCGTCAGCAGCTGATCGTGACGCGGATTGCCGGTCAGTTCGGTAAGGCTCATGGGCTGTCCTCTGAAAACCATCACGCCCCGCATTTTATACAAAAAGTGACAAAAAAGAGCGGGTTTGATCACAGTCGGGTATACCCGCGCGCCCGCCGGGCTTTGTGCATTTCAGTGCTGCGACGGCGCTGGCAAAACGCACGGCGTCTGCGGCGGGCAATTTCTGCCCCAGGCTGACCGCCAGCGCACCGTGGAACACGTCGCCCGCCCCGGTGGTATCAATGACCTTCACTTCAAATCCAGGCTGATGACATAGCGCGCCGTTTTCCAGCCAGAAACAGCCGTCTCGCCCCTGCGTGACATATACATGTCCATTTGTGAGCATTTGTGCTTTTTTTAATGCGTCTTCTGTTTCATCCAACTGCGTTAAACGCCGCAGCCCAGGCGCAGAGAAGGCCGCGTGATCGCTTAAGGCGATCAGCTCCGCGATATCCTGCGGGGTAACATCCGCATCCAGCAACGTCGGAACGCCCTGCTGACGGGCCAGAGTAAATGCCTGTTTTGCCCCGTCATGCCAGCGCACGTCGGCTAAGACAATATCCCACTGAGAGAAGTCGATTTCATGCAGCCAGCCTGCCTCGGCGGGCAGATCGGGGCTGGGGTAGTTGGCAATCACTCTTTCCCCACCTGCGTCCACCAGCACCGCCGATTGCGACGATCGGGCTCCCTTAACTACGCGCGTATAGCGGGTGTTCACCCCCAGGGATTCCAGCTCCGCAAGCAACCGTCTGCCGGTATCGTCGTCCCCCACCCGACCAATAAAATCCACTTCCGCGCCCAGTTTCGCGGCTGCCACTGCCGCCGTTGCCGCCGGGCCGCCGCCCACTTCCGTGTAGTCTTTTGCGACATATTTCCCACCTTCTTTTGGTAACTCATCGAGATACCAGATGCGATCCAGCACGGTAATGCCGACACAAACGATGCGAGTCATGGTGATTCCTTCTGCGATTTCTGATGCCTTCATTTTAATTTCACCAAATGTTTAAAAAGTGACCCGTGTCAATTTTTTGACTATAAATTACAAATACGATCAAAAACAGACACCACAAACGCGCAAAAATTGACACGATGTGACAGGAGAGAGGCATGTCAGCAATCGCATTTATCGGCTTAGGACAGATGGGCGCGCCCATGGCGAAGAATCTGTTGAAACAGGGCCACCAGCTTAACGTTTTTGATGTGAACCCGCAGGCGGTTCAGGCGCTGGTAGAGAGCGGCGCCCGGGCGGCGGCAACGCCCGCACAGGCAGCAACGGATGCCGAATTCGTGATCACTATGCTGCCAAACGGCGACCTGGTGCGCAGCGTGCTGTTCGGCGAGCACGGCGTGTGCGAAGGGTTGTCCCGCGACGCGCTGGTCATTGATATGTCCACCATTCACCCGCTGCAAACCGACGCGCTGATCCGCGACATGGCAGAGCAAGGCTTCAGCCTGATGGACGTGCCCGTCGGGCGCACCTCTGATCATGCCATCGCCGGTACGCTACTCCTGCTGGCAGGCGGCACGGCAGAGCAGGTTGAGCGCGCCACCCCCGTCTTAATGGCGATGGGTAATGAACTGATTAACGCCGGCGGGCCGGGAATGGGCATCCGCGTGAAGCTCATCAATAACTACATGAGCATCGCCCTGAACGCCCTTTCCGCCGAGGCCGCCGTACTGTGCGAAGCGCTTGGCCTCTCCTTTGACGTGGCGCTCAAGGTGATGAGCGGCACACCTGCGGGCAAAGGCCACTTCACCACGTCATGGCCGAACAAGGTGCTGAAAGGGGATCTTTCACCCGCCTTCATGATCGACCTTGCGCATAAGGATCTGGGGATCGCCCTCGACGTGGCCAACCAGCTGCATGTCCCAATGCCGCTGGGCGCGGCTTCACGAGAAGTTTACAACCAGGCACGCGCCGCCGGGCGCGGGCGCGAAGACTGGACAGCCATTCTTGAACAGGTTCGCGCATCTGCCGGGCTGAAAAAATCACACTGATACGAAAGGACTGAGGAATGACGATGTACACCCTGAAAGATATCACCCGACCTTCCGGCGGTTTTGCGATGCTGGCCGTGGATCAGCGCGAAGCGATGCGCCTGATGTTTGCGGCGGCAGGCGCGCCGGTACCGGTAACCGACCAGCACCTGACGGATTTTAAAGTCAACGCGGCAAAAATTCTGTCGCCGTACGCCTCTGCGATCCTCGTCGACCAGCAGTTCTGCTATCGCCAGATTGTCGAGCAGCGGGCCGTGGCCAAAAGCTGCGCGATGATTGTGGCAGCCGACGAGTTTATTCCGGGGAACGGTATTCCGGTCGACAGCGTGGTGATCGACAAGAGCATTGACGCGCAGGCGGTCAAACGCGACGGCGGCAAGGCGCTGAAGCTGCTGGTGCTGTGGCGCAGCGATGAAGATCCGCAGCAGCGCCTGGAGATGGTGAAAGCGTTCAATACGCTGTGCCACGATAACGGTCTGTTGAGCATTATCGAGCCGGTTGTGCGTCCACCGCGCCGCGGCGCCGCGTTTGACCGCGAGCAGGCGATTATCGATGCGGCCAAAGAGCTGGGCGACAGCGGTGCCGACCTCTACAAAGTGGAAATGCCGCTGTTTGGTAAGGGCACGCAGCAGGAGCTGCTGGCGGCCTCGCAGAAGCTGAACGAGAACATCGCCATGCCGTGGGTGATCCTCTCCTCCGGCGTGGACGATAAGTTATTCCCGCGCGCGGTGAGCGTGGCGATGCAGGCGGGGGCATCGGGCTTTTTAGCCGGTCGCGCCGTCTGGTCCTCTGTGATTGGCCTGCCGGACACCGAGCTGATGCTGCGTGATATTTCCGTACCAAAACTTCAGCGTCTGGGTGAGATCGTCGACGAAATGATGGCTCGCCGTTAAGAAAGGATCCGAACATGAAATGGTTTAATACCCTGAGCCATAATCGCTGGCTCGAACAAGAGACCGACCGCATTCTCGATTTCGGTAAAAACGCCGCCGTACCGACCGGCTTTGGCTGGCTGGGCAATAACGGGCAGGTGCGTAGCGATATGGGCACCCATCTGTGGATCACCGCCCGCATGCTGCACGTTTACGCGGTGGCGGCGAACATGGGACGTCCTGGTGCGTACGCCCTGGTTGAGCACGGCATTAATGCCCTGAACGGTCCGCTGCGCGACAAGCAGCACGGTGGCTGGTACGCCTGCGTAAACGATGAAGGCGTGATTGATGCGTCCAAGCAGGGCTATCAGCATTTCTTCGTCCTGCTGGGCGCGGCGAGCGCCGTCACCACCGGCCATCCGCAGGCACGCAAGTTGCTGGACGACGCCATCGAGGTGATTGAGCGCTACTTCTGGAGCGAACAGGAGCAGATGTGCCTGGAGTCCTGGGATGAAGCCTTCAGCAAAACGGAAGATTACCGCGGCGGTAACGCCAACATGCACGCCGTGGAAGCCTTCCTGATCGTTTATGACGTGACCCACGACCGTAAATGGCTCGACCGCGCCCTGCGCATCGCCTCGGTGATTATTCACGACGTGGCGCGCAAAGGGGAGTACCGCGTTAACGAGCATTTCGACACCAACTGGAACCCGATCCGCGACTACAACATCGATAACCCCGCCCACCGCTTCCGCGCCTACGGCGGCACGCCGGGGCACTGGATTGAGTGGGGTCGCCTGATGCTGCACCTGCGCGCCGCCCTGGAAGCGCGCTTTGAAACCCCGCCGGAATGGCTGCTGGAAGATGCGAAAGGCCTGTTCCACGCCACCATCCGGGACGCCTGGGCACCCGACGGGGCCGATGGATTTGTCTACTCCGTGGGCTGGGACGGTAAACCTATCGTCCGCGAACGCGTGCGCTGGCCAATCGTCGAAGCGATGGGTACGGCTTACGCGCTCTACACCGTCACCGGTGAGGCGCAGTACGAAGCCTGGTATCAGAAGTGGTGGGATTACTGCATCAAGTACCTGATGGATTACGAAAACGGTTCATGGTGGCAGGAGCTGGACACCAATAACGAAGTGACCACCAAAGTCTGGGACGGCAAGCAGGATATTTACCATCTGCTGCACTGCCTGGTGATCCCCCGCCTGCCGCTGGCGCCGGGCTTAGCGCCTGCCGTAGCCGCCGGATTACTGGATAGCCTGGCCAAATAATAAAGACGGAGTTTTTATGCGTACCCTACACAATATTGACCTGAAAAATAACGAAAGTGGTTTTTCCCTGCGCTGGCAGGACCGTCTGATTTTATCCCACTCTGCGGATGCCCCTTGCCTGTGGATCGGCGCAGGTGAGGCGGATATCGAGATGTTTCGCGGCAACTTCAGCATCAAAGACAAGCTCAACGAAAAGATTGCCCTGACGAACGCGACCGTTACGCAGCAAAGCACGGGCTGGGCAATCCGCTTTACCCGCGGCGACGCGGTGAGCGAGACACTGCTGGTGGGCGTAGATGCTGAAGGCCGTCTGGAGCTGAAGCTGAAAAATGACGCCGCCAGCCATAACCGCATCTGGCTGCGGCTGGCAGCTCAGCCTGACGATCATATTTACGGCTGCGGCGAGCAGTTCTCGTATTTCGATCTGCGCGGCAAGCCGTTTCCGCTGTGGACCAGCGAGCAGGGCGTGGGCCGCAATAAGCAGACCTACGTCACCTGGCAGGCCGACTGCAAAGAGAACGCGGGCGGCGATTACTACTGGACCTTCTTCCCGCAGCCTACCTTCGTGAGCACCCAGAAGTACTACTGCCACGTGGATAACAGCTGTTATATGAACTTCGACTTCAGCGCGCCGGACTTCCACGAGCTGGCGTTCTGGGAAGATAACGCCACGCTGCGCTTCGAATGCGCAGAAACCTACGTCGATCTGCTGGAAAAACTGACCGGCCTGCTGGGGCGTCAGCCTGAACTGCCGGACTGGGTTTACGACGGCGTGACGCTGGGTATTCAGGGTGGCACCGAGGTGTGTCAGCAGAAGCTCGACGCCATGCGCGAGGGCGGCGTGAAGGTGAACGGCATCTGGGCGCAGGACTGGTCCGGCATCCGGATGACCTCCTTCGGCAAACGCGTGATGTGGAACTGGAAGTGGAACAGCGCGCTCTATCCGCAGCTTGATGAGCGGATTGCGCAGTGGAAACAGGAAGGCGTGCAGTTCCTCTCCTATATCAACCCGTACGTCGCCAGCGATAAAGATCTCTGCGAAGAGGCGGCGAAACGCGGCTATCTGACCAAAAACGCCAACGGCGAGGATTACCACGTTGAGTTCGGCGAATTCTACGCGGGCGTTATCGACCTGACCAACCCGGCAGCCTACGGCTGGTACAAAGAGGTCATCAAAAAGAACCTGATCGAACTGGGCTGCGGCGGCTGGATGGCCGATTTCGGGGAATATCTGCCGACCGATACCTTCCTGCACAACGGCGTTAGCGCGGAGATCATGCATAACGCCTGGCCTGCCCTGTGGGCGAAATGTAACTACGAAGCACTGGAGGAGACCGGCAAGCTCGGGGAGATCCTGTTCTTCATGCGCGCGGGCTACACCGGCAGCCAGAAGCACTCGGTGATGATGTGGGCGGGGGATCAGAACGTCGACTGGAGCCTGGACGATGGTCTGGCGTCCGTCGTACCGGCGGCGCTGTCTCTGGCGATGACCGGGCACGGGCTGCACCACAGCGACATTGGCGGCTATACGACGCTGTTCGAGATGAAGCGCAGCAAAGAGCTGCTGCTGCGCTGGTGCGATTTCAGCGCCTTTACGCCGATGATGCGTACCCACGAGGGCAATCGCCCTGGCGACAACTGGCAGTTCGACGGCGACGCCGAAACCATCGCGCACTTCGCGCGCATGACCACCGTGTTCACCACCCTGAAGCCGTATATCAAAGCTGCGGTTGCGCAGAACGCGAAAAGCGGCCTGCCGGTGATGCGTCCGCTGTTCCTGCACTACGAGGACGACGCGCGCGCCTACACGCTGAAATACCAGTACCTGTTTGGCCGCGATCTGCTGGTGGCCCCGGTTCATGAAGAGGGACGCCGCGACTGGTCGCTCTATCTGCCGCAGGACAGCTGGGTCAATGCGTGGACGGGGGAAACCTGCCAGGGCGGTGACGTGACCGTTGATGCCCCGCTCGGCAAACCGCCGGTCTTCTATCGCCAGCAAAGCGAATGGGCAGATCTGTTTAGCACCTTACGTCATATCTGATAAGGCTCGCCCGCGGGGAAACCTGCGGGCAGACGGAGAACAATAATGAGTCAACATACTTCTGACCCGGCAACCCTGCGCCTGCCGTTTAAAGAAAAACTCGCCTACGGGATGGGCGATCTCGGCTCTAACATCCTGCTGGATATCGGCACGCTGTATCTGCTGAAGTTCTACACCGACGTGCTGGGACTGCCCGGTACCTACGGGGGGATTATCTTCCTGATTGCGAAGTTTTTTACCGCCTTCACCGATATGGGCACCGGGATCATGCTCGACTCCCGGCGCAAGATTGGCCCGAAAGGGAAATTCCGCCCGTTCGTGCTGTATGCAGCCTTCCCTGTGACGCTGCTGGCGATTGCCAACTTCGTCGGCACACCGTTTGAGATGACCGGCAAAACGGTGATGGCAACGGTGCTGTTCATGCTGTACGGCTTGTTCTTCAGCATGATGAACTGCTCTTACGGCGCGATGGTGCCCGCCATTACCAAAAACCCGGACGAGCGAGCCTCGCTGGCGGCCTGGCGTCAGGGCGGCGCCACGCTCGGCCTGCTGCTCTGTACCGTGGGCTTTGTCCCGGTGATGAACCTCATTGAGGGCAATGACCAGCTTGGCTACATCTTTGCCGCCACCCTCTTCTCGCTGTTCGGGTTGTTCTTTATGTGGTGGTGCTATAAAGGCGTAACCGAGCGTTACGTTGAGACGCAACCTGCTAACCCGGCGCAGAAACCGGGGCTGTTGCAGTCGTTTCGCGCCATCGCCGGGAACCGTCCGCTGTTTATCCTGTGCATCGCTAACCTGTGCACGCTGGGTGCCTTTAACGTCAAACTCGCCATTCAGGTCTACTACACGCAGTACGTGCTGAACGACCCGATCCTGCTGTCGTACATGGGCTTCTTCAGCATGGGCTGTATTTTTATCGGCGTCTTTATGATGCCTGGCGCGGTGCGGCGCTTTGGTAAGAAAAAGGTCTATATCAGCGGGCTGGCAATTTGGGTGGCAGGCGATCTGCTTAACTACTTCTTCGGCGGCGGCTCGGTGAGCTTTGTGGCGTTCTCCTGTCTGGCGTTCTTCGGTTCCGCGTTCGTGAACAGCCTGAACTGGGCGCTGGTCTCCGATACCGTGGAGTACGGCGAGTGGCGCACCGGCGTACGCTCCGAGGGGACGGTCTATACCGGCTTTACCTTCTTCCGCAAGGTATCGCAGGCGCTGGCGGGCTTCTTCCCGGGGATCATGCTTACGCAGATTGGCTATGTGCCCAACGTGGTGCAATCCGCCGGCACGGTTGAAGGGCTGCGGCAGCTGATATTTATCTACCCGAGCCTGCTGGCGGTCATCACCATCGTGGCGATGGGCTGCTTCTACAACCTCAACGAGAAGATGTATGTGCGCATCGTGGAAGAAATTGAGCTGCGCAAACGTACGGCATAAATGACGTGATTGAGCGCCCTGCGGGGCGCTTTGAGGATCGACCATGACACACAATACTGATCCGTTAACCCTGAAATTGAGCCTGCGAGAGAAGTGCGCCTACGGGATGGGCGATTTTGGCTCGAACCTGATGCTCTGTATTGGCACGCTGTATCTGCTGAAGTTTTACACGGACGAGCTGGGCATGCCCGCGTTCTACGGCGGCATCATTTTTCTGGTCGCCAAGTTCTTTACCGCGTTTACCGACATGCTGACCGGGGTGCTGCTGGACTCCCGGCGTAATATCGGCGCGCGGGGGAAATTCCGGCCATTCATTCTCTACGCCTCCGTCCCGGTGGCGCTGGTGGCCACGGCGCAGTTTATGGCCAACGACTTTAGCCTGACGGTGAAAACGGCCCTCGCCACCGTGCTCTTCATGATGTTTGGCCTCTGCTACAGCCTGATGAACTGCGCCTACGGTGCAATGGTTCCGGCCATCACCAAAAACCCGAACGAGCGCGCGCAGCTTGCGGCGTGGCGTCAGGGCGGCGCAACGGTAGGACTGTTGCTCTGCACCGTCGGCTTTATGCCGATTCAGGCGCTGTTCGTCAGCCAGCCCTCACTCGGCTATCTGGTGGCCGCGCTGGTGTTCGTCACCGGGGGGCTGTTCTGCATGTGGTGGTGCTACAGCGGGGTGAAAGAGCGCTACGTCGAGCTTACGCCCGATCACCATAAGCCCGGCATTCTGAAATCATTCTGCGCAATTTTCCGCAATCCGCCGCTGCTGGTGCTGTGCATCGCCAACCTCTGTACCCTCGCCGCGTTTAACATCAAGCTGGCGATCCAGGTCTATTACACCCAGTACGTGCTGAACGATCTGCATCTCCTGTCGTGGATGGGCTTTTTCAGTATGGGCTGCATTCTGATTGGCGTGTTTCTGGTGCCCGGTGCGGTAAAGCGCTTTGGCAAGAAACCGGTCTATCTGGGCGGGCTGGCGCTGTGGGCGGTGGGCGACGTGCTGAATTTCTTCTGGGGGACCAGCTCCCTGCTGTTTGTGCTCTTTTCCTGCATGGCCTTCTTCGGCACGGCGTTTGTGAACAGCCTGAACTGGGCGCTGGTGCCGGATACGGTTGATTACGGCGAGTGGAAAACCGGGATTCGCGCCGAAGGGTCGGTGTATACCGGCTATACCTTCTCGCGCAAAATCTCCGCGGCGCTCGCCGGTTTTCTGCCCGGTATCATGCTGACCCAGATTGGCTACGTTCCCCATGCCGTGCAGAGCGCGGGCACGCTGCTGGGTTTGCGTCAGCTGATTTTCCTCTGGCCGTGCGGCCTGGCGATCGTTGCTGCCGTGACCATGGGGCTGTTTTATAAACTCAACGAAGCGCGCTTCGCCTTTATTATCGAGGAGATTGGAAAACGGAAAAAACAGACAGCAAATACCCCTGAGATAACCACCAACAATAAAGCGTCAGCAGTCACTTTATAACTATAAATCCGGCCAATATGTCCTTCCTGTTAATCAGGAGGGAGGCCTTTCTGTACCTGATACATGGACAAATTATGAATAGAATCATCACCGTACTGATCGTGTCGTCTGTGTCCTGCCCGGTTTTTGCCGGGGCCTATGTCGAAACGCGCGAAGCGTACAATACGGCCTCTGAGCTGCACGAGGTGATCCTGCGTGCGGGCTATAACTTCGATATGGGCGCGGGGCTGATGTTCACCAACGCTTATAACGTGGGGAAATGGGACGAACTGAAGCACAGCTATAACGAAATCGAGGGTTGGTATCCGCTCTTCAAACCGACCGACAAACTCACCTTCCAGCCCGGCGGCTTGATCAATGACAGCAGCGCAGGATCGGGTGGAGCACTCTATTTAGATACTAACTATAAATTTACGGACTGGTTCAATCTGACGTTCCGCTATCGCTATAACCATAACAATTACGATACGCCGGACTATAACGGGCAGATGGATAAAAACGACACGCACGAATTCGCCAACTACTGGAATTTCAAAGTGACGGATGCGTTTTTCTACACCTTTGAGCCGCACTTTTTCCAGCGGGTGAATGATTACCACAGCAAAAATGGCAAAGATCATCACTGGGAAATTACCAACAAGTTCAGCTATAAAATCGACAGAAACTGGCTGCCGTACCTCGAACTCCAGTGGCTGGACCGATGGAATGATTACAACCGCGAGCAGTACCGGATTCGGTTAGGGTTACGTTATTCCTTCTAATAAAAAAGCCGCTGATCGCTCAGCGGCTTTTCGTTGCCGGGTGGCGCTTGCGCTTTACCCGGCCTACGGCATAACCGAATTACTCTTCTTTCGCACCGCGCATAGCACGTTTACGATCGTTCTCGGTCAGGTGACGTTTACGGATACGAATTGACTGAGGCGTCACTTCTACCAGTTCGTCATCATCGATGAATTCCAGAGCCTGCTCCAGCGTCATCTTGATCGGTGGAACCAGAACCGTTGCTTCGTCAGTACCGGACGCACGCATGTTGGTCAGTTTCTTACCGGTCAGGCAGTTTACCGTCAGGTCGTTAGAACGGCTGTGAATACCGATGATTTGGCCTTCGTAAACTTCAGCACCGTGACCCAGGAACAGCTTACCGCGATCCTGCAGACCGAACAGCGCAAACGCAACCGCTTTACCCTGACCGTTGGAGATCAGTACGCCGTTGTTACGCTGGCCCACTTCGCCCGGACGGATGTCGTCATAGTGGCTGAAGGTGGAGTACAGCAGGCCGGTACCGGAGGTCATGGTCATGAACTCAGAACGGAAGCCGATCAGGCCACGGCTTGGGATCACGTAGTCGAGACGTACGCGGCCTTTGCCATCTGGATTCATGTTTTTCAGGTCGCCTTTACGCTCACCCAGTGCCTGCATGACAGAACCCTGGTGCTGCTCTTCAACGTCCAGCGTTACGTTTTCGAATGGCTCTTGTTTACGGCCATCGATTTCGCGGAAGATAACTTTCGGACGGGATACCGCCATCTCGAAACCTTCACGACGCATGTTCTCAATCAGAACAGACAGGTGCAGCTCACCACGACCGGAAACGCGGAATGCATCAGCGTCTTCGGTTTCTTCAACGCGCAGCGCAACGTTATGCACCAGCTCTTTGTTCAGGCGGTCAAGGATCTGACGAGAGGTAACGAACTTACCTTCTTTACCACAGAACGGAGAGGTGTTGACGTTGAAGAACATGGATACGGTTGGTTCATCAACGGACAGGGCTGGCAGCGCTTCGACGTTCTGCGGATCGCAGATGGTGTCGGAGATGTTCAGTTCACCCAGACCGGTAATAGCGATGATGTCGCCCGCTTCAGCGATGTCGCTCTCGATACGCTCAAGACCCAGGTGAGTCAGTACTTTACCGACTTTACCGTTACGGGTTTTGCCTTCGCTATCGATGATAGTGACCTGCTGGTTAGGCTTCACTTTACCGCGCTTGATACGACCAATGCCGATTACGCCAACATAGTTGTTGTAGTCGAGCTGGGAGATCTGCATTTGCAGGGTGCCTTCCAGGTCAACGTTTGGCGCAGGAACACGGTCAACAATCGTCTGGTACAGCGGAGTCATGTCTTCCGCCATGTCTTCGTGATCCAGACCGGCGATACCGTTCAGCGCAGACGCATAAACGATAGGGAAGTCCAGCTGTTCGTCGGTCGCGTCGAGGTTAACGAACAGGTCGAAGACCTGGTCAACAACCCAGTCAGGACGCGCGCCAGGACGGTCAACCTTGTTGATCACAACGATAGGTTTCAGGCCGTGGGCAAATGCTTTTTTGGTCACGAAGCGCGTTTGCGGCATAGGGCCATCAAATGCGTCAACCACCAGCAGCACGGAATCCACCATGGACATCACGCGCTCAACTTCACCACCGAAGTCGGCGTGCCCTGGGGTATCAACGATGTTGATACGGTAGTCATTCCATTTGATAGCGGTGTTTTTGGCGAGGATGGTAATCCCACGCTCTTTCTCCAAATCGTTGGAGTCCATCACACGCTCTTGAGTTTCGGCACGAGCATCAAACGTACCGGACTGCTGTAGCAGCTTGTCAACCAGGGTAGTTTTACCATGGTCGACGTGCGCGATGATGGCGATATTACGCAATTTTTCGATCACAACTTTGCCTCAGGCATTTAGAAATAGCGCGTTATTGTACACGGATTAATCGCACTACAAAACAGGATCACAAACATCCCCCGCAAACAAGTATTGCAGAGATGCTTTGTGATCGCTTTCACGGAGCGGTAAAAGGGCACTTTAACGTAAATTGCACCAATATGGTGCTCAATGTTCACACTGAAGCACTATAATGGTGCAACGAATCCAATGTGGTGCAGCCCTTCTGCACTATGGTGCGCATGATAACGCCTTTTTGGGGTGTTTTAAAAGTTGGCACAGATTTCGCTTTACAGAAATACAGTAAAAATATGGCAGCCCAGCCGATTTGAAGACCTCGTTACCACGACGACAATGACCAATCTGGAGAGTTAAGTATGTCCGCTGAACACGTTTTGACGATGCTGAACGAACATGAAGTGAAGTTTGTTGATCTGCGCTTCACCGATACCAAAGGTAAAGAACAGCACGTCACGATCCCTGCTCATCAGGTGAACGCCGAATTCTTTGAAGAAGGCAAAATGTTTGACGGCTCCTCCATTGGCGGCTGGAAAGGCATTAACGAATCCGACATGGTTCTGATGCCAGATGCAACCACTGCGCTCATTGACCCGTTCTACGAAGAACCTACGCTGATCATCCGCTGCGATATCCTGGAACCTGGCACGCTGCAAGGCTATGACCGTGACCCACGCTCCATCGCAAAACGCGCTGAAGAGTACCTGCGTTCTACCGGTATTGCAGACACCGTTCTGTTCGGGCCAGAGCCAGAGTTCTTCCTGTTCGACGACATCCGTTTTGGTGCTTCCATTTCTGGCTCCCACGTCGCTATCGATGACATCGAAGGCGCATGGAACTCTTCCACCAAGTACGAAGGTGGTAACAAAGGTCACCGTCCGGGCGTGAAAGGCGGTTACTTCCCGGTTCCTCCGGTCGATTCTTCACAGGACATCCGTTCTACCATGTGTCTGATCATGGAAGAGATGGGCCTGGTTGTTGAAGCGCACCACCACGAAGTGGCAACGGCTGGCCAGAACGAGATCGCTACCCGCTTCAACACCATGACCAAAAAAGCGGATGAGATTCAGATCTACAAATACGTTGTGCACAATGTTGCGCACCGTTTCGGTAAAACCGCGACCTTCATGCCAAAACCCATGTTTGGCGACAACGGTTCCGGCATGCACTGCCACATGTCCCTGTCCAAGAACGGTACTAACCTGTTCTCTGGCGACAAGTACGCGGGTCTGTCCGAGCAGGCGCTGCACTACATCGGTGGTGTTATCAAACACGCTAAAGCGATCAACGCCCTGGCGAACCCAACCACTAACTCCTACAAGCGTCTGGTCCCTGGCTACGAAGCACCAGTAATGCTGGCGTACTCTGCCCGTAACCGTTCTGCTTCTATCCGTATCCCGGTGGTTGCGTCTCCGAAAGCGCGTCGTATCGAAGTGCGCTTCCCGGACCCGGCGGCTAACCCATACCTGTGCTTCGCAGCACTGCTGATGGCCGGTCTGGACGGTATCAAGAACAAGATCCACCCGGGCGAAGCCATGGACAAAAACCTGTACGACCTGCCGCCAGAAGAAGCGAAAGAGATCCCACAGGTTGCCGGCTCTCTGGAAGAAGCCCTCCAGGCGCTGGACGCAGACCGCGAGTTCCTGACCGCTGGCGGCGTGTTCACCGATGAAGCTATCGACGCTTACATCGCGCTGCGTACCGAAGAAAACGACCGCGTTCGCATGACGCCGCACCCGGTTGAGTTCGAACTGTACTACAGCGTTTAATTGATTTGTTTTACCCGGCGCATACGCGTCGGGAGTCGTTGCCGTGGAAACTTTAGCCCATCTTCGGATGGGCTTTTTTCTCCACCAACAACCTGATCTCACGCGCTTTTTACCTCTAAAACGCTATACTGCACTAAAATAGTGCAACGACTCCAGGAGACTGCTGAATGGCAACTGGCACGCTGCCCGATGCTGGGCAGATCCTCAATTCTTTAATTAACAGTATTTTGCTGGTCGACGACGAGCTGGCGGTGCATTACGCCAACCCGGCGGCGCAGCAGCTGCTCGCCCAAAGCGCCCGTAAACTGTTTGGCACGCCGCTGCCAGAACTGCTGAGCTATTTCTCGCTGAATATTGGCCTGATGCAGGAGAGTTTGCAGGCGGGTCAGGGCTTCACCGATAACGAAGTGACGCTGGTGATTGACGGACGCTCGCATATTTTGTCCCTCACCGCACAGCGCCTGCCAGATGGCATGATTCTGCTGGAAATGGCGCCGATGGATAACCAGCGTCGTCTCAGCCAGGAGCAGCTTCAGCATGCGCAGCAGATTGCGGCTCGCGACCTGGTGCGCGGGCTGGCCCATGAGATCAAAAACCCGCTGGGCGGCTTACGCGGTGCGGCACAGCTTTTGACCAAAGCGCTGCCTGACCCTGCCCTGGCGGAGTATACCAACGTCATTATTGAGCAGGCGGACCGCCTGCGTAATCTGGTCGATCGCCTGCTCGGGCCGCAGCAGCCAGGGATGCACGTTTCAGAAAGCATTCACAAGGTCGCGGAGCGGGTGGTGAAACTCGTCTCGATGGAGCTGCCGGATAACGTCACGCTGGTGCGTGACTATGACCCAAGCCTGCCGGAGCTGGCGCACGATCCGGACCAGATTGAACAGGTGCTGTTGAACATTGTGCGTAACGCGTTGCAGGCGCTGGGCCCGGAGGGTGGCGAAATTATTCTGCGTACCCGCACCGCGTTCCAGCTGACGCTGCACGGCGTACGTTATCGTCTGGCAGCACGTATTGATGTGGAAGATAACGGACCGGGGATCCCGCCGCATCTCCAGGACACCCTGTTCTACCCGATGGTCAGCGGTCGCGAAGGCGGCACCGGGCTGGGGTTATCCATAGCCCGAAATTTGATTGACCAACACTCCGGCAAAATTGAATTTACCAGTTGGCCGGGACATACCGAGTTTTCGGTTTTCCTGCCGATTAAAAAATAAAGGTGACGTTTATGCAACGAGGGATAGTCTGGGTAGTCGATGACGATAGCTCCATCCGTTGGGTGCTTGAACGCGCGCTCACAGGAGCGGGATTAAGCTGCACGACGTTTGAGAGTGGCAGCGAGGTGCTCGACGCACTCACCACCAAAACGCCGGACGTTCTGCTCTCGGATATTCGCATGCCGGGTATGGACGGACTGGCGCTCTTAAAGCAGATCAAACAGCGCCACCCTATGCTTCCGGTCATCATAATGACCGCCCACTCCGACCTGGATGCTGCCGTCAGCGCGTACCAGCAGGGCGCGTTTGATTACCTGCCAAAACCGTTTGATATCGACGAAGCCGTTGCGCTGGTTGAGCGCGCTATCAGCCACTATCAGGAGCAACAGCAGCCCCGCAATGCCCCCGACTTTGGACCAACGACGGACATCATCGGTGAAGCGCCGGCCATGCAGGACGTGTTTCGCATCATCGGGCGTCTGTCGCGCTCGTCTATCAGCGTCTTGATTAACGGTGAATCAGGGACCGGTAAAGAGTTGGTCGCACACGCCCTGCATCGCCACAGCCCGCGGGCGAAAGCCCCCTTTATCGCCCTGAACATGGCAGCGATCCCTAAGGATTTAATTGAATCTGAGCTGTTCGGCCACGAAAAAGGGGCATTTACCGGAGCCAATACCATTCGTCAGGGACGCTTTGAACAGGCTGACGGCGGCACGCTTTTCCTGGATGAAATCGGCGATATGCCGCTGGATGTACAGACCCGACTGTTGCGCGTGCTGGCAGATGGACAGTTTTACCGCGTGGGAGGGTATGCGCCGGTGAAGGTGGACGTACGCATTATCGCCGCGACGCACCAGAACCTGGAGCTGCGCGTACAGGAGGGGAAATTCCGTGAGGATTTATTCCATCGTCTGAACGTGATCCGCGTCCACCTGCCGCCGCTGCGCGAGCGTCGGGAAGATATCCCGCGTCTGGCGCGCCATTTCCTGCAGGTGGCGGCCCGCGAGCTGGGCGTGGAAGCCAAGCAGCTTCATCCGGAAACGGATGCCGCCCTCACCCGTCTGGCGTGGCCGGGCAACGTGCGTCAGCTGGAAAACACCTGTCGCTGGCTGACGGTGATGGCCGCCGGCCAGGAAGTGCTGATTCAGGATTTACCGGCAGAACTGTTTGAAGCCACCGTGCCCGAGAGCACCGCAGGACATACGTTGCCGGACAGCTGGGCGACGCTGCTGGCGCAGTGGGCAGATCGCGCGCTGCGTTCCGGTCATCAAAACTTGCTTTCTGAAGCACAGCCTGAAATGGAGCGCACGCTGTTGACCACCGCGCTTCGTCATACCCAGGGCCACAAACAGGAAGCGGCTCGCCTGTTGGGATGGGGTCGAAACACCCTCACGCGCAAGCTGAAAGAGCTGGGAATGGAGTGATCTTACTCCGCTGTGTAAAGGTTACTAATTGAGCGCAAAGTGCCGTTATTTTGCGCTTTACTGTTCCGATGAGTTTTGTATGATCGTGCCCGGAAACTGGGGGGAGCATCATGCTGGAATCATTAGTGACCTTACTTTCGAGCGGTGCAGCAGAAAGCCACACGCCACAAACTGCCGTTGCGGCGGTATTGTGTGCGGCACTGGTTGGGCTGTTTAGCTAACGAGCTGTCAATGAAAAGCCGGGTGGCGGCTTCGCCTTACCCGGCCTACATAAATGCGAGTTGTAGGCCGGGTAAGCGAAGCGCCTCCCGGCATTGCAACTTAAATCACGCGCGAGAACTGCTGTAAACGTGCTTTCTGGCGCAGATAGGCATCGAAGCACATGCAGATATTACGAATCAACAGACGCCCCTTCGGCGTGACGACCACCGCGCTCTCCGACACATCCACCAGCCCGTCTTTCGCCAGCGGCGCCAGAAGCTTCAGGTCTTCGGCAAAGTAATCGCTGAATTGCAGATCCCATTGCGACTCCACCTCGCGGAATTCGAGACGGAAGTTGCAGATAAGCGCCTTAATCACATCACGACGGATGCAGTCGTCGCGCGTTAACGCAATGCCGCGCCACAGCGCGTTGCCCGTTTCATCAACCTGCTGGTAATACAGCTTCAGCTCTTTTTGGTTCTGGGCGTAGCAGTCGCCAATCATGCTGATAGCGGAGACACCCATTCCGAGCAGATCGGTATCTCCCTGGGTGGTGTATCCCTGGAAGTTACGATGGAGAACACCTTCGCGCTGAGCAATCGCCAGTTCGTCGTCAGGGCGGGCAAAGTGATCCATCCCGATAAACTGATAGCCGGTTTCGGTCAGCGAGGCGATGGTCTCCTGCAAAATGTCCAGCTTCTGCTGGGCGGAAGGCAGATCCGCATCTTTGATTTTGCGCTGCGCGGCGAACAGCGTCGGCAGGTGCGCATAGTTAAAGACGCTCAGACGGTCCGGGTTGAGCTCAGCCACGCGTTTAAGCGTGTAGGCGAAGCTCTCCGGCGTCTGCTTCGGCAGGCCGTAAATCAGGTCTATATTCGTTGAGGTAAAGCCGATTTCACGCGCATGGTTGAGTAAGGCAAAGATAAACGCTTCATCCTGCTCGCGGTTGACCAGGCGCTGTACTTCTTTGTTGAAGTCCTGTACGCCCATACTCAGGCGGTTGAAGCCTTCGGCGCGTAAATGATCCAGCACATCCAGCTCGATTTCACGCGGATCGACCTCGATCGAAATTTCAGCGTCGTGGTTAAAACTGAAATTGCCGCGCAGAAGCGCCATCAGGCGGCTGATCTGCGCTTTGTTCAGATAAGTTGGCGTACCGCCGCCCCAGTGAAGCTGGCTGACGTGACGGCCTTTAAACAGCGGTGCGCGGTGCAGAATTTCCTGTTCAAGCGCATCGAGGTATTGATCGGCTTTGTGCTGCTGGCGGGTAACGATTTTATTGCAGCCGCAGAAGTAGCAGAGCTTGTGGCAGAACGGAATATGGACGTAGAGCGACAGCGGGCGCTCGGGATAGCGCGCCACAGCATGCTGAAAATCCGCCTCGCCGAAAGCGTCAGAAAACTCCAGCGCGGTGGGGTATGAGGTATAACGCGGCCCGGAATAGTTATATTTCTGGATCAGGGCCAAATCCCAGTCGATAGATGGTACAGACATGCTCACTCCTTCCGTTGGTGTCGCGTTCGTATACGGCGGCCCGTTCTGGTCCCGTTGCGGGCCATCATTCGGGTGCGCAGCCACTTCTGTCGCCGCGACAACCGCCGTAGTTTAACGAATAACCACACCAGATAACATATAACCGGAAGGGTTATAAGCAGGACGAGTGTACCTGCCGGGTGCAAATGTTAGTTTCCACCTTTCAGCAGACGCATCATATCTTCCTGCTTTTCGTCTTCCTCTTCGTCTTCTTCATCATCGTAGGACAGACCCAGCTTCTGCATCAGTTCATCAATGCGATCCAGTTTGGCATCTACCCAGGACTGCTCTTCAGCGGTCAGGGTTTCACCCTCTTCAAGACGTTCCAGCAACGCATCCAGGCGCTCATCGTTCTCCAGCATATCCAGCTCAGCCTGCGGTGAAAGCATAGGTTTCTCGCTCTTTGGTTTGTGCTGCTTAGTGACCGGCGTGTCTGTCACGCCCAGTGGAATGGGAGTTTTACTGCCGATACGAGGATCTTTCTGCTGTTTGCCTTTTGCAGAAGCGCCTGCGGCACCGCCACCATTAGCACGGCTACCCGCAGTATGGCCACGATGCTTTTTATCGCGTTTGCGATCGCGCGCTTCCTGATTCAGTTCTTCGCGCGTTTTGCGGCGGGCTTTTGCAGGGCGTTTCGCGCCCGCAGCGGAGGTCGGTTTTTTCATGATGTTTTATCTTTAAGTCGTTTTCTTCAGTATAGAATTGCGGCGAAATCTAGCAGAAAGCAAGCAAAGAAAAAAGGCGACAGAGCAATCTGTCGCCTTTTTTCCTGACTCACAACCCTTAACGGGTCAGACATTCCCTGTTTGCCTTCAACAAACCCTGTTTATCCCTTGGCTACTACCGTCCGTGATACGGTTCCGTTTCCTGTTAAAAACGCCTCCAGGCGCCGGTCGTCCTGACAATCCTGAGTCTTCGCCTCCTGGCGCTCCTGACCCTTATCCTTAAGTCGTTTTCCTGCTGGCATCCTCGCCTTGACGCACACTTTACCTTGTTCTCTTAAACTAACAAGCAACGAAAAGGTACTAAACCGGATTTTCAGATAATTACTCATTAATAACTCTTTGAATTTTAATATTTTGAATTTTCTAGCGCCTGCGATTTCTCTTAAATTTCTCATACGCTTAAGGGCAGATCTCTTACATTCCGTAGGGCTTTCACTTACACGTCAATGACGAAGGGAAAAGCCTTTTGCCCGCATTCAGGTATAATCCCCCGCAGATTACGATTTTTGGAGACGACCACGTGACTACCTGGAACTACCAACAGACGCATTTTGTCACCAGTGCGCCCGATATTCGCCACCTGCCCTCAGACACAGGGATTGAAGTGGCATTTGCTGGCCGCTCCAATGCGGGAAAATCCAGCGCCCTGAATACGCTGACCAATCAGAAAAACCTGGCGCGTACCTCAAAAACACCTGGCCGTACTCAGCTGATTAACCTGTTTGAAGTGTCTGAAGGCAAACGCCTGGTCGATTTACCGGGCTACGGTTACGCGCAGGTACCGGAAGAGATGAAGATCAAATGGCAGCGTGCGCTGGGTGAATACCTGGAAAAACGCATGTGTCTGAAAGGTCTGGTGGTGCTGATGGATATTCGACACCCGCTAAAAGATCTCGACCAGCAGATGATTGACTGGGCGGTGGCAAGCGATATTGCGGTGCTGGTGCTGCTGACAAAAGCGGATAAGCTGGCGAGCGGCGCGCGCAAGGCGCAGGTGAACAAGGTGCGTGAAGCGGTGCTGGCATTCAACGGTGATGTACAGGTTGAACCGTTCTCCTCGCTGAAAAAGCAGGGTGTGGACAAACTGCGACAGAAGCTAGACAGCTGGTTTAACGATCTGGAACCGGCGACAGAAGCGGAAGCAGAGTAACAACAGGCGCGGCGATGACCGCGTTTTTTTCGCCCGAAACTTTCCTTCCCGCAATAAAAAACGCCCCAGTCATTACTGACTGGGGCGGCTAAAATATTCAGCCAAATCCGATTACGTGAAGTAAAAGGTCTGAAAGATAGAACATCTTACCTCTGTACCCTACGTCGTTAACTCTACTCTTTTTTTTTCTCTTGAAAAAGCACTTTTTGTAGTTTTTTTTCATTCTTTACATAGGGAATTCTAATGATCGTCACAAAACGCGCGTACTTATGTTGCTTACTTACATAAAACGCGCGTTATTCCGATAACGCTTAGTGAGCCTGATCCCAGTTTTCGCCGCTACCCACTTCCACCAGCAACGGAACGTCCAGCTTCATGCTGTTTTCCATCAGTTCATGGATCTTCTGAGAGACCTTTTCCAGGTCGTCTTTATGGACTTCAAATACCAGTTCATCGTGTACCTGCATGATCATTTTCACGCGCGGTTTCTCTTTTTCCAGCCAGGCATCAACGGCGATCATCGCGCGTTTGATGATATCTGCCGCAGTGCCCTGCATCGGGGCATTGATAGCAGCACGTTCAGCGCCAGCACGGCGCGCGGCGTTGCTGGATTTGATGTCCGGAAGGTAAAGACGACGGCCATCCAGCGTTTCAACGTAGCCTTTCTCTTTCGCCTGCGCGCGGGTACGCTCCATATATTCCAGCACGCCCGGATAGCGCTCAAAGTAGAGATCCATATACTTCTGCGACTCTTTACGCGGAATGTTGAGCTGGCGTGATAGGCCAAATGCGCTCATGCCGTAAATAAGGCCAAAGTTAATCGCTTTTGCGCTACGACGCTGTTCGTTTGTCACGCTGTCCAGCGGCAGGCCAAACACTTCGGCAGCTGTCGCCCGGTGGATATCCTTCCCTTCGGCAAATGCCGTCAGCAGGCCTTTGTCACGCGACAGGTGCGCCATAATACGCAGTTCGATTTGCGAGTAGTCTGCGGAGACAATCAGATAATCCTCTGGCGCAATGAAAGCCTGGCGTATACGGCGGCCCTCTTCATTACGCACCGGAATGTTTTGCAGGTTAGGATCGGTTGACGAAAGTCGCCCGGTCGCCGCCACAGCCTGGTGATAGGAAGTATGTACGCGGCCCGTTTTCGGGTTAATCATCAACGGCAGTTTGTCGGTATAGGTCGATTTCAGCTTCGCCAGACCACGGTACTGCAGGATAACTTTTGGCAGCGGATAGTCCAGCGCCAGCTCTTCCAGCACCTCTTCAGAGGTTGAAGGCGCGCCGCCCGGCGTTTTCTTCAGCGGTTTGATACCCTGCTTTTCAAACAGGATGGTTTGCAGCTGTTTCGGTGACGACAGGTTAAATGCCTCTCCAGCAAGCTCATGCGCTTTCTGTTCAAGCTCGGTCAGGCGCTGCGCCAGCTCGCCAGAGTGATTATGCAGCACCGTTGGGTCGATTTTGACGCCGTTACGCTCAATGCGGGACAGCACAGGCACCAGCGGCATCTCAATGTTCTGGAAAACATTAAGCGGCCCTTCGTGCTTCTGCAATTTCGGCCACATTTTGAGATGCAGCTGTAGCGTAACATCAGCGTCTTCCGCGGCGTAGCGGCCTGCTTCTTCCAGCGCGATCTGGTTAAAGGTCAGCTGATTTTTGCCCTTACCGGCAATTTCTTCAAAGGTGATGGTTTTGTGTTTCAGCCAACGATCGGATAAGGAATCCATATCATGGCGGCCCGCCACGCTGTCCAGAATGTAAGATTCCAGCATGGTGTCAAAAGCGATACCACGCAGTTCAATGCCGTAGTTTTGCAGAATACCGCGGTCGTACTTCAGGTTTTGCCCGACCTTCAGCGCTTTCTCGTCTTCCAGAATCGGCTTCAGCAGTTCTAAGGTGCGCTCGCGCGAGATCTGCTCCGGCGCATCCAGATAGTCATGCGCTACCGGAACATAGGCTGCCATACCCGGCTCCGTCGCGAATGACAGGCCCACCATATTGGCAGATATGTTATCGAGACTGTCCGTTTCGGTATCGAACGCAAATACCGGTGCTTTTTTCAGCTTTTCAATCCAGGCGACGAGCTGCGACTCTTCAAGGATGGTTTCATAGTTATCGAATGAGAGCGCTGCCGCTTCTTCTTCTGCCTGCTCTTCGGCATCGACAACAATAGTTTCTTTCGGCTTCGCCGCAGCTTTTGCCCCTTTCGCCTGAAGCCATTTCCCGGCTTCGACATCCGTGGTCCAGCGTTTAAATTCGTATTTTCTGAACAGGCCAAGCAGTTCTTCTGCGGCGGGTTCCTGCACTTCAAGCTGGTCGCAGGTAAGTTCCAGCTCGACGTCGGTTTTGATGGTGGCTAACTGATAAGAGAGGTAAGCCACCTCTTTGTTATCGGCGAGCTTTCCGGCCATGGTTTTTGCACCACGGAAGGTAAGTCCGGCAATTTTGTCGGACTCAGCGTACAGCGTATCCAACCCACCTAACCCTTGCAGCAGCGCCTGAGCTGTTTTTTCGCCCACGCCCGGCACGCCAGGGATGTTATCCGAGGAATCCCCCATCAGGGCGAGGAAATCAATAATGAGTTCTGGCGGCACGCCATATTTGGCAACCACTTCTTCCGGGCCAAGAATGGTGTTGGTCATGGTATTAATCAGCGTGATCCCAGGTGTTACCAGCTGCGCCATGTCTTTATCACCGGTACTGATCAGCACCGGACGGCCAGCCTTTTCAGCTTCGCGCGCCAGGGTGCCAATAACGTCGTCAGCCTCAACGCCCGAGACAGCCAGCAAAGGCAGCCCCATCGCTTTGACCATAGCGTGCAGCGGTTCAATCTGCGCACGCAGATCGTCAGGCATGGGAGGACGGTGAGATTTGTAATGCTCAAATAATTCATCGCGGAAGGTTTTCCCCTTCGCATCAAACACCACGGCCGCATGGGTTGGGTGGTATTGCAGAATCAGGCTGCGCAGCATATTCAGCACGCCGTACATTGCGCCGGTAGGTTCCCCTGCGCTGTTGGTCAGAGGAGGAAACGCATGATACGCCCGATAAAGGTAAGAAGAGCCATCGACGAGTATAAGTGGGTTTTCTGGGATCTGAACCATAATGTCCGTGCCTTTAATTAATTTATGGGTAAAGGATGCCACAGAAGGATGAAAACATCAGGTTTTAGCGCTTTATACAGAAAAAGATTTTGCGATCGTGAAGATCGCTCGCAAAAACAAACTGTGGATAAGTTTGTGCATATTTTTAATACGGGTGAATAACAGTTCTATAAAACTGATACTGAAAAATTATTTATCAAATAAAATCAATTATTTGAAATTAGATCACTTAAGATCCCATCCCACTGATGGTTATTTAGTCTATGTGGATATAAGACGTAAGCACCCTGTCAATATAGAAAATTTCGCTGCATGGCAGGAAAAGCCGCAGCCTCTTCGTGTGAAAGCGCCCTGGTCTGGGCCAATATCTGATAAGATCGGCGCCCAGCACCGGATAGCCGGCTGCTTAATTACAGCTAACTATCTGAAAAAATTCATTATGTCGAAAATACTCGCTGCGATAACCTTATTGCTAAGCGTCATTTTAACTATTCTGGTTACCATCGCCTGTTCTGTGCCAATCATCGTTGCCGGAATAATTAAGCTCCTGCTGCCCGTCCCTCCGGTATGGCGTTCAGTGTCTGCTTTTTGTAATTTTATGATGTACTGCTGGTGTGAAGGGCTGGCGATCCTGTTGTATCTGAACCCCTGGTTAAAGTGGGACGTTCAGGGCCTTGAGAAGCTGAATAAAAAGAACTGGTATCTGCTGATCTGCAATCATCACAGCTGGGCCGACATCGTTGTATTGTGCGTGCTGTTTCGCAAACATATTCCGATGAACAAATACTTTCTGAAACAGCAACTGGCATGGGTGCCTTTCATTGGTCTGGCCTGCTGGGCGCTGGATATGCCGTTTATGAAACGCTATTCACGCAGCTATCTGATTCGTCATCCGGAACGCCGCGGTATGGACGTGGAAACTACGCGCCGTTCTTGCGAGAAGTTTCGCGCGCATCCCACCACCATAGTTAATTTCGTCGAAGGTTCGCGCTTTACCGAAGAGAAGCGCCAGCAGACTCGCTCTCCGTATCAGCACCTGTTGCCGCCAAAGGCAGCGGGTATCGCAATGGCCCTCAACGTGCTGGGTGAGCAGTTTGATAAATTGTTGAACGTAACGCTCTGCTATCCGGAAAACGACAGGACGCCGTTCTACGATATGCTCAGCGGCAAGCTGACGCGTATCGTAGTCCGCGTTGATCTGTTGCCCATCGATACGGAACTGCACGGTGATTACGTTAACGATAAAAACTTCAAACGTCGTTTCCAGCTTTGGCTCAATACACTCTGGAAAGAGAAAGACGAACAGATAGCGGAGTTAAAATCTTCATACAAAAACGCCGGTCAATGACCGGCGTTTTCTTTATGTTTGTTACTTCATCTCAACCAGGTGTTTCACGGTATCAGCGTACTGTTGTACGAAGATATCCATACTGGTGGTGTCCATACCACGCATATTTACCTGGTATTTACCGTTAACATACATCGCTGGCACGCCCTGCAACTGGAAGTCAGCGGCAGCTTTTTCCTGCTGTGCCACGAGAGATTTCACCACAAAACTGTTCCAGGCAGCGTCGTAGTCTTCACCTTTCACACCGGCATCAACAAACACTTTACGGATATCTGCCGTAGTTTGTACGGTCTGGGTTTTCTGTACGGCTTCAAACATAGGCGCGGTGATCTTATCTTCCACACCCAGCGCAATCGCAACCGCCCATGCCTGAGTCAGATCTTTACCCAATGGGCCAAGAAACTCAACGTGGTATTTCGTCATTTTGGTGCCTTCCGGCAGCTTTTTCTTCACGTTGTCAGAAACATGAAGTACCTGCTCAAACTCGTAGCAGTGCGGGCAGTAGAAGGAGAAGAACTCCAGCACCTGAGGCTCGCCAGCTACAGGCTTGTCCAGCGTAATGTACTGCTTGCCGTCGGTAAACTGCGCAGCAGTTGCGCTAAATGCCAGAATCATACCAGCCAGCGCCAGCCAAATTTTTTTCATGATTAACTCTCTCCTGGGTGTGTCCAATTAATACATCGGCGTTAATTGCAGAGGGGGTTCCTGTAGAACCTTAACCTGCTCGGTAAATGTGGATATCTGGTTGCGCCAGTAATCCTCCCCGGTAAGCCAGGGGAAATTTCGGGGAAAAGCCGGGTCTTCCCAACGCCTGATTAACCACGCGAGATAATAAACAAATCGCATCGCACGTAAAGGCTCTATCAGGGCAATTTCGTCTGAATTAAAGGGGCTAAATTCTTCATAAGCTTCAATTATGGTCTCAAGCTGCATGCGCTGCTCGGCTTTATCACCGTTGAGCAGCATCCACAGATCCTGCACCGCAGGTCCCATACGAGCGTCATCAAGATCGACAAATAGCGGGCCGTCGCGCCAGAGAATATTCCCGGCGTGGCAGTCACCGTGCAGGCGTAGAGCGGTAATATCATCCCGCCAGCAGGCTTTTACAGCATCAATAAGCTTATCGGTCGCCGTGAGGAAATTATCCTTAAGCGCCTTTGGGATCTGCGCCGATGTTTCGAATACCTCTCGCGGCTCAATAAGATATTCCTGAACACCAATCGTCGGTCGGGCAACAAACGATTTTTTACGTCCCGTCTGATGAATGCGCCCCAGATAACGGGCAACCCATTCCATCTGATCGATATTATCTGCCTCAAACTGTCTTCCGCCCAGGCTCGGAAATACCGCGTAGTAAAAACCCTGATGGGTCAGCAGCGTTTGGTTATTAAATTTGAGCGGTGCCGCAACGGGAACATCGTCATCCAGCAGATCGTGGGCAAACTGATGCTCTTCCTGAATTTGTTCTGCGGACCAGCGCTGTGGCCGGTAAAACTTTACGACAAAGCGCTGCCGCTCTTCGTCCTGAAATTGGTAGACACGGTTTTCGTAGCTGTTTAAAGGGGTTAACCCGGAATCCACACGAATACCCTGCTCGAACAGCGCATCCATAATGGTATCCGGGTGTAGTGTCTGGAAAGTAAAAGCCTGGTCGTTCATCCGATCATCCGGAAATTATACGAATGATTCAGGATATCATCTTGTGGCGATTTCGGTGGCTCCGCTTACAAGCTTTTACTCTTTAATTACGCCTCGGGCGCGCAGTAATGCGGTTTTAAAATCCTCTTCATAATCTTTCTGAATACCAGGAATAACAGCATCTTTAGCCGAGTCACGCATTTTGAGGTGGTAGATCAGGATGTCGTCAGAAAGGTCTGCCAGTTCGCCATCAAAACCTGACTCTTTCGCCAGTTTCTGTAAAAATTGCATCAGATTCAGCTCTGGCTCTTTTTGCCAGGCCGGCTGGAGAAGCTCAATGACTTCATTAAGACGTTTACATTTCATGGTAGTGCTCCTTTCATTTAGAGAGACACGTTAGCAGGGTCAATCCCACAATAAAAGAGGCGATATTCGTGAATCAATGCCAGGAAATCATCGGGGTCGTTCTTGCCGGAGGCAGGGCAACGCGAATGGGCGGAAAAGATAAAGGTCTTCAGCTCCTGAACAACACCCCCTTATGGCAGCATGTTGCTGATACCCTGGCAAATCAGGTGTCGTCGATGGCGATCAGCGCTAACCGACATGTTGATATTTACCAGCGCAGTGGATATCCGGTTTATCAGGATAAGCTTGTGGACTACCCCGGCCCGCTGGCGGGAATGCTTTCCGTTATGCAGCAGTCGCATGGAGAGTGGTTTCTCTTTTGTTCATGTGATACGCCCTTCATCCCGTCCTGTCTGGTTGAACGTCTGGTGCAGCGGTGCGAGGGTGCTCCCGTCGTCTGGGTACACGACGGCGAACGCGACCATCCGACGATCGCATTGATTAATCGCTCGTTAATATCTGCGCTGGAAGATTACCTGGCCGCAGGAGAGCGACGCGTCATGGTATTTATGCGCCAGTCAGGAGGGCATTCCGTTGATTTCAGCGACATGAAATCGGCGTTTGTGAATGTAAACACGACGAAAGATTTGCAGATGATGCTGGAGAAGAAATGATACCCGTATTAGCGATCTCTGCCTGGAGCGGCACCGGGAAGACTACGCTGCTAAAAAAGCTGATACCTGCACTTTGCGCTAAAGGTATTCGTCCCGGATTGATTAAGCACACGCACCATAACATGGATGTCGATAAGCCGGGGAAAGATAGCTATGAGCTGCGTAAGGCTGGCGCTGCACAAACGATGGTGGCGAGTAACCAGCGCTGGGCGTTAATGACAGAAACTCCGGATGAAGCACCGCTGGATCTCGCTTATCTTGTCAGCCGGATGGATCATTCCACGCTGGATCTGGTGCTGGTTGAGGGGTTTAAGCACGAGGCTGTTGCGAAGATCCTGCTGTTCAGAAACGGTGCCGGGCATGATGTAAGTGAGTTAACGCTGGATGAACATGTGATTGCTGTGGCCAGTGACGCTGCGTTGACGCTGGAAGTACCGGTTCTGGATTTGAATAATGTGGAGGGGATTGCAGAGTTTATTTTGGCGTGGTGTGCAGTCTGAAAGCTGCCGGGTGACGGCTTCGCCTGACCCGGCCTATCGTTTTTCGACGTACAAACGCAAAAAGGCCATCCTTGCGGATGGCCTCTTCACTTGTTTGATGCCTGGCAGTTCCCTACTCTCACATGGGGAGACCCCACACTACCATCGGCGCTACGGCGTTTCACTTCTGAGTTCGGCATGGGGTCAGGTGGGACCACCGCGCTAAAGCCGCCAGGCAAAT
>NZ_PQTC01000020.1:0-66443 GCF_003850715.1 Enterobacter sp. 301B | reverse complement strand
TGAAGGAACGTTGAAGACTACGACGTTGATAGGTCGGGTGTGTAAGCGCAGCGATGCGTTGAGCTAACCGATACTAATGAACCGTGAGGCTTAACCTTACAACGCCGAAGCTGTTTTGGCGAAGAGACAGACACGATTTTCAGCCTGATACAGATTAACAGAATTTGCCTGGCGGCTTTAGCGCGGTGGTCCCACCTGACCCCATGCCGAACTCAGAAGTGAAACGCCGTAGCGCCGATGGTAGTGTGGGGTCTCCCCATGTGAGAGTAGGGAACTGCCAGGCATCAAATTAAGTAGTAAGCCGGTGCATTAATCCGGTGGTTACAGAAGTATTCGGTGGAGCGGTAGTTCAGTCGGTTAGAATACCTGCCTGTCACGCAGGGGGTCGCGGGTTCGAGTCCCGTCCGTTCCGCCACTTATTAAGACATTAAGCCTGCCCAAAGGGCAGGCTTAATGGCAAAAAAATTTAGGGGCGTAGCTCAGTTGGTAGAGCACCGGTCTCCAAAACCGGGTGTCGCGAGTTCGAGTCTCTCCGCCCCTGCCATATAGAATCCTTTGCTTCGGCAAAGGATTTTTTTTTGCCTGCAAAACGACTCAACACCTTCCTGAAGAATAAGCAGCCTGCGTTTCCGCAGGCTTTTGCGTTAATCCAGTATGCTGGTTTTTAACAGATCTTTTATCTGCGACTGCTTATCGCTGTTTTGCAACCAAATAGCATACAGCGGCCTGGAGAGCGTTGTTGAATCGGTGACAACATGGAGTGCGGGTTTATTATCCGCCCAGCGAACAGGTAACCAGGTACAGCCTTTCAGTGTGGGAAGATGCTGGCATGCGATCTCCGCAGAGCTTGTCGTGAGTTGCGGGATATCATCGCTGGCAATTAACCCCGTCTCGTGCTGCTGAAAATCAGGCCCCCATTCCAGGCGTAAATAATTCAGGTCGGCCTTCATCATTGCAGGCTCGGATGCATAGAGCGCCAGGCTAAACTGTCCAACAATCTGGCTGCTAAATTCATCCATCTTGGGGGCTTCTGTGGTGATCAGCAGATCAAGCTGCCGCTCGTGGAGTTGCTTAACCAGCGACTGGCGTTGCGCAATCCTCGCCTCAAATTGCAGATGGTTGTGTGTGCGATATAGCCGCATAAGCCACTGGCTGAGCATGCATTCCCATAGTGAAGCGCTGGCACCGATCGAGAATTCATTATGCCGGGAGGTGTGCGCAACCTCCTTTCGCGCTGCCTGCCAGGTATTCATCAGGGTTTCTGCATAAGGCAATAGCTTTTCACCGGCCGGGGTTAGACGAATATTGTTGCGATGGCGGGTAAAAAGGTTCACACCCAGTTGATTTTCCAGCTGTCGAATACGAAAACTGACTGCTGACTGCGTCAGGTAGAGGGCTTCAGCTGCTCGCCCAAAGTGCCGCGTTCTGCTCACTTCGAGGAAAGTTTTTAGCAATTCCGTATCCACATCTTTCTCCACAAAATTATTTGTCGTTATGATTTAAATGTTTTGTTTTACACTCTGTCAAGCGTAACTAATACTCCGCGCCATAAATAGCTCGGCCAAAGAATTAGGAGCGTGTAGGATGGCGGAAAGCTTTACGACGACTAATCGTTTTTTCGATAATAAACATTATCCGCGCGGGTTCTCTCGTCACGGCGATTTCACTATCAAAGAAGCTCAACTTCTTGAGCGCCATGGTTATGCCTTTAACGAGCTGGATCTGGGTAAGCGCGAACCGGCAACCGAAGATGAAAAACAATTTGTCTCTGTTTGTCGTGGTGAGCGTGAGCCGCAGTCTGATGCAGAACGTGTATGGATCAAGTATATGGCTCGCATTAAGCGTCCTAAGCGTTTCCATACGCTGTCTGGCGGCAAGCCGCAGATGGAAGGTGCAGAAGACTACACCGAGTCTGACGATTAAGAAGAGAAGGGGCTACGGCCCCTTTTTTTATGCCAGCATTTTTTGCAGATGCAACAGCAGCCGATCGATCGCACGGTAGCTTAATGCCTCCTGCAAATGTCGCCTCTCTATTCCGGGGCAGCCCTCCACGTCAGCGACCGTGCGCGCAACTTTCAACAAACGCTGCCACGCGCGAATGGATAGCCCAAACCGCGTCAGTGTCTCTTCCAGCCAGCCTGCATCTTCGGCGTTGAGAGAGCAAAACTGTCGGATCCCGCTGTTATCCAGCCGGGCATTCAGCCTGTTCTGACGAGCATACTGCCGCGCCTGAGCCGCAATAACCCGTTCTCGCACCACTGCTGAGCTTTCGCCTTTGATACCGGTTTGCCTCAGCAGACCGGGCGGTGGCAGGGGGATCTCGAGAGATAAATCAAAACGGTCGAGGAAGGGGCCGGACAGCTTACTCAGATAGCGCAGCGTCTGCTCCGGCGTACAGCGGTTATGGTTGCCCTGATAATGGCCCGTTGGGCTAGGGTTCATCGCGGCGACCAGCTGAAACTGCGCAGGGTAGCTTATTTTGGCGCGTGTACGAGACAGATGGATTTCGCCGGATTCAATCGGCTCCCGCAACGCATCCAGCACGCGGCGTTCAAACTCTGGCAATTCATCCAGGAACAGAATGCCGTTGTGTGCCAGTGAGATTTCACCCGGTCCGGGAATTGAGCCCCCGCCCACCATCGCGGTAAGAGACGCACTGTGGTGTGGCGAGCGGAAAGGACGGCGGCGCCACTGTTTATGCAGCGATATTGAACTGACCAGGCTAAATATCGCGGCGCTTTCCAGCGCTTCGTGATTATTGAGGGGGGGCAGCAGGCCGCTCAACCTGCTCGCCAGCATCGTTTTCCCCGTGCCTGGCGGACCTATCAGTAGCAGGTTATGCCCACCCGCGGCCGTTATTTCTAACGCCCGCTTACCCTGTTCCTGACCCATAATATCGCTGAGGTCATCGGGTGAATCTGCCACTACCTCCTCATTCTCCTGCGGCTCGGCAAGCTCGTGTCGGCCTTCCAGCCAGGCGCAAACCTCCTGCAAATGTCCCGCGACAAGACACCCCTTTTCGGCGATAAGGCTGACTTCAGAGGCATTTTCATTGGCCACAATGATTTGCCTTCCCGCGCGTATGGCTTCAAGCGCACCCGAGATTGCTCCGGGAACGCCTCTTAACGCGCCTGTAAGCGCTAATTCACCCACGAACTCGCACGAGCTTAACCCTGACGTATTGAGCTGTTCAGAAGCCGCGAGAAGCGCTATAGCAATAGGTAAATCATATCGCCCTCCCTCCTTTGGCAAATCGGCGGGCGCAAGGTTGATGGTGATCTTCTTCGCCGGAAAAGCATAACCGCTATTAATAATTGCGCTGCGCACGCGATCCCTGGCCTCCTTAACGGTCGTTTCGGGTAAGCCGACCAGCGTCAGTCCGGGCAGTCCATTACTTAAATGAACCTCTACAGAAATAAGCGGTGCCTTTACGCCGATGGCCGCGCGTGTATAAACAACTGACAGTGACATAAGCCCCTCCTTGGCGGTAACTATGCCAGCATCATTTTTTCCTGTTTAGCGCTAATTCACTGAAATACGGCGCTCGTTCCAGCCTTTTAGCGGCTAAATGTAATCATTACATGTCGGTGGAATCGGCCTCGCAGAAAAGAAATCATGCGCGCCTTGCCTGATGAAACGGGCCAAAAAATGAAAAATCTTCATTTCTATTTTTTCCCTATATAAAACAACGATTTTGAAAGAAATAGTTCGCCTGCTACAGAAGTGGGTCATAAAAAAATCTTGTGTCAGATGAAATATCTGTGGTAACTCTTTAGGTATTCCTTCGAACAAGATGCAAAAAGAACTGAAAATGACAGCCCTTCTACGAGTGATTAGCCTGGTCGTGATTAGCGTGGTGGTGATTATTATCCCACCGTGCGGGGCTGCACTTGGACGAGGAAAGGCTTAGAAATCAAGCCTTAACGAACTAAGACCCCCGCACCGAAAGGTCCGGGGGTTTTTTTATGACTAAAAAACTTAAATGAGGAGCAGAGAATGACGACTAGCACAAAATTCTGTTTCTCTAGATTTATGACGGGGAACTAACTATGAATGGGGCACAATGGGTAGTACATGCGTTGCGCGCGCAGGGAGTCGAAACCGTATTCGGTTATCCGGGTGGCGCAATTATGCCGATTTACGATGCACTGTATGACGGCGGCGTGGAACACCTCTTGTGCCGACACGAGCAGGGCGCAGCGATGGCCGCCATCGGTTATGCCCGTGCGACCGGTAAAACCGGCGTCTGTATGGCCACCTCCGGTCCGGGCGCAACGAACCTGATCACCGGCCTGGCTGACGCGCTGCTCGATTCCGTACCCGTGGTGGCGATCACCGGCCAGGTGGCCTCTCCGTTCATCGGCACCGATGCTTTCCAGGAAGTGGATGTGCTCGGTTTATCGCTTGCCTGCACCAAACACAGCTTCCTCGTTCAGTCTCTCGAAGAGCTGCCGCGCGTGATGGCCGAAGCGTTCGAGGTTGCCAGCTCTGGCCGTCCTGGACCGGTTCTGGTAGATATCCCGAAAGATATTCAGGTTGCACTCGGCGATCTGGAACCGCACTTCTCCACCGTTGAAAGCGACGACGTGTTTCCCCATGCGGAGGTTGAAGAGGCTCGCCAGATGCTGGCGCAGGCGAAACAGCCGATGCTGTATGTAGGCGGCGGCGTGGGCATGGCGCAGGCCGTTCCTGCCCTGCGCGAATTTATCGCAGTAACGCAAATGCCCGCCACCTGCACGCTGAAAGGATTGGGCGCGGTCGACGCGGACTATCCATACTATTTGGGCATGTTAGGGATGCACGGCACCAAAGCGGCAAACCTGGCAGTGCAGGAGTGTGACCTTCTCATCGCCGTCGGCGCCCGTTTTGACGACCGCGTCACCGGCAAGCTGAACACCTTTGCGCCGAACGCCAAAGTGATCCATATGGACATCGACCCGGCGGAGATGAACAAGCTGCGTCAGGCGTACGTCGCGCTGCAGGGCGATCTCAACGCGCTGTTACTGGCACTGCAGCAGCCGCTGGATATCAACGCGTGGCGTCAGCACACCGCAGACATGCGCACCGAGCACGCCTGGCGTTACGACCACCCCGGCGAGGCCATCTATGCGCCGCTGTTGTTGAAACAGTTGTCCGACCGCAAACCCGCAGACAGCGTGGTGACGACGGATGTCGGCCAGCATCAGATGTGGTCAGCCCAGCACATGACCTACACCCGCCCGGAGAACTTCATCACCTCGAGCGGCTTAGGCACGATGGGCTTCGGCCTGCCCGCTGCCGTGGGCGCACAGGTTGCCCGCCCGAACGATACCGTTATCTGTATCTCCGGTGACGGCTCCTTCATGATGAACGTCCAGGAGCTCGGCACCGTGAAGCGTAAGCAGTTACCGCTGAAAATCGTTTTGCTCGATAACCAGCGTTTGGGCATGGTTCGCCAGTGGCAGCAGCTGTTCTTCCAGGAGCGTTACAGCGAAACGACCCTGACCGACAACCCCGATTTCCTCACCCTGGCCAGCGCCTTCGGCATTCCTGGCCAGCACATCACCCGTAAAGACCAGGTTGAAGCGGCACTCGACACCATGCTGTCAAGCGAAGGGCCATACCTGCTTCATGTCTCAATCGACGAGCTTGAGAACGTCTGGCCGTTGGTACCGCCCGGTGCCAGTAACTCACAAATGCTGGAGAAATTATCATGATGCAACATCAGGTCGCCGTGCAGGCTCGCTTCAACCCGGAAACGTTAGAACGCGTATTGCGTGTGGTCCGTCACCGTGGTTTTCAGATTTGCTCTATGAATATGGAAACGGCCACGGATGCACAAAATATCAGTATCGAATTAACCGTTGCCAGCCCGCGGCCGGTCGACTTACTGTTTAGTCAGTTATCAAAACTGGTAGACGTTGCCCATGTTGCCATCTGCCAGAGCACAACCACATCACAACAAATCCGCGCTTAAGCGTGACAGGACGAAAAAATGACGACAAAAAAAGCTGATTACATTTGGTTCAATGGTGAGATGGTTCGCTGGGAAGACGCGAAAGTTCACGTGATGTCCCACGCGCTGCACTACGGCACCTCCGTGTTTGAAGGCATCCGTTGCTACGATTCTCACAAAGGACCAGTGGTGTTCCGCCATCGCGAACACATGCAGCGTCTGCATGACTCAGCCAAAATTTATCGTTTCCCGGTCTCCCAAAGCGTTGATGAGCTGATGGAAGCCTGCCGCGAGGTGATCCGCCAGAACAAACTGACCAGTGCCTATATTCGTCCGCTGGTCTTCGTGGGTGATGTCGGCATGGGTGTCAATCCGCCCGCTGGCTATAACACCGATGTGATCATTGCTGCGTTCCCGTGGGGCGCCTACCTGGGCGCGGAAGCACTGGATCAGGGGATCGACGCAATGGTTTCTTCCTGGAACCGCGTGGCACCAAACACTATCCCGACCGCGGCTAAAGCGGGCGGTAACTACCTCTCCTCACTGCTGGTTGGCAGCGAAGCGCGCCGTCACGGTTACCAGGAAGGTATCGCGCTCGATGTAAATGGCTACATCTCCGAAGGTGCGGGCGAAAACCTGTTTGAAGTGAAAGACGGCATTCTGTTCACCCCGCCGTTTACCTCGTCCGCGCTGCCGGGCATCACCCGCGACGCCATCATCAAGCTGGCAAAAGATCTGGGTATCGAAGTACGCGAGCAGGTGCTGTCCCGCGAATCCCTGTACCTGGCTGACGAAGTGTTCATGTCCGGTACTGCGGCTGAAATTACACCGGTGCGTAGCGTCGACGGCATTCAGGTGGGCGAAGGCCGCTGTGGTCCGGTCACCAAACGCATTCAGCAAGCCTTCTTCGGCCTGTTCACCGGCGAAACAGAAGACAAATACGGCTGGTTGGATCAGGTTAATCACTAAATATAAATTTGGGACGGCACGCACCGTCCCATTTAATAGTCAGACGGGAGTAAATAAAGCATGCCTAAGTATCGTTCAGCCACCACCACCCACGGCCGTAATATGGCGGGTGCCCGCGCACTGTGGCGCGCCACCGGAATGACCGACGCCGATTTCGGCAAGCCAATTATCGCCGTGGTGAACTCCTTCACCCAGTTTGTGCCGGGTCACGTGCACCTGCGCGATCTCGGTAAGCTGGTTGCCGAGCAAATCGAAGCCTCCGGCGGCGTGGCGAAAGAGTTCAACACCATTGCGGTGGATGACGGTATCGCAATGGGCCACGGGGGGATGCTCTATTCACTGCCGTCGCGCGAGCTGATCGCCGACTCGGTGGAGTACATGGTTAACGCCCACTGCGCCGATGCGATGGTCTGTATCTCCAACTGCGACAAAATCACCCCGGGGATGCTGATGGCCTCCCTGCGCCTGAACATTCCGGTGATCTTCGTTTCCGGCGGCCCGATGGAAGCGGGTAAAACCAAGCTTTCCGACAAAATCATCAAGCTCGACCTGGTCGATGCGATGATCCAGGGCGCGGACCCGAAAGTCTCTGACGAGCAGAGCGACCAGGTGGAACGCTCCGCGTGTCCGACCTGCGGCTCCTGTTCCGGGATGTTCACCGCCAACTCCATGAACTGCCTGACCGAAGCGCTGGGCCTTTCTCAGCCGGGTAACGGCTCGCTACTGGCGACCCACGCCGACCGTAAGCAGCTGTTCCTTAACGCGGGCAAGCGCATCGTTGAGCTGACCAAACGCTACTACGAGCAGGACGATGCCAGCGCGCTGCCGCGCAACATCGCCAGTAAAGCGGCGTTCGAAAACGCCATGACGCTGGATATCGCCATGGGCGGTTCCACCAACACCGTTCTGCACCTGCTGGCCGCCGCGCAGGAAGCCGAAATCGACTTCACCATGAGCGACATCGACAAGCTCTCCCGCAAAGTGCCGCAGCTGTGTAAAGTCGCGCCGAGTACCCAGAAGTACCATATGGAAGACGTGCATCGTGCTGGTGGTGTCATCGGTATTCTCGGCGAGCTGGATCGCGCAGGGCTGCTGAACCGCAACGTGAAAAATGTGCTCGGCCTGACGCTGCCGGAGTCGCTGGACCAGTACGACGTGATGCTGACCAAAGACGACGCGGTGAAAAAGATGTTCCGCGCCGGTCCGGCAGGTATTCGCACCACGCAGGCGTTCTCGCAGGATTGCCGCTGGGACACGCTGGATGACGATCGCGCCGAAGGCTGCATCCGCTCGCTGGAACATGCCTACAGCAAAGACGGCGGTCTGGCCGTGCTGTACGGTAACTTTGCGGAAAACGGCTGCATCGTGAAAACCGCAGGCGTGGACGACAGCATTCTCAAATTCACCGGTCCGGCAAAAGTGTATGAAAGTCAGGACGAGGCGGTAGACGCTATCCTCGGTGGCAAAGTGGTGGAAGGCGACGTGGTGGTCATTCGCTACGAAGGGCCGAAAGGCGGTCCGGGCATGCAGGAGATGCTCTACCCGACTACCTTCCTGAAATCGATGGGCCTCGGCAAAGCCTGCGCGCTGATCACCGACGGTCGTTTCTCTGGCGGCACGTCAGGCCTCTCCATTGGCCACGTCTCCCCGGAAGCGGCAAGCGGCGGCAATATCGCGATCATCGAAGATGGCGACCTGATCGAAATCGACATTCCGAACCGCGGCATTCAGCTGAAGTTGAGTGACCAGGAGATTGCGGCCCGTCGTGAAGCGCAGGAAGCCCGCGGCGACAAAGCCTGGACGCCGAAAGACCGCCAGCGTGAAGTCTCCTTCGCCCTGCGTGCCTACGCAAGCCTTGCCACCAGTGCAGATAAAGGCGCGGTGCGCGATAAATCTAAACTTGGGGGCTAATGATGGCCGAGTCACAACCCTTATCCGCCGCCCCCGAGGGGGCGGAATACCTGAGAGCGGTGCTGCGCGCGCCGGTCTATGAAGCCGTGCAGGTCACGCCCCTGCAAAAAATGGACAAACTCTCCTCGCGCCTCGACAACGTCATTCTGGTGAAGCGCGAAGACAGGCAGCCGGTGCACAGCTTCAAGCTGCGCGGCGCCTACGCGATGATGGCCGGGCTGACGGATGAGCAGAAAGCGCGCGGCGTCATTACCGCGTCGGCGGGCAACCACGCGCAGGGCGTAGCGTTCTCCGCGGCCCGTTTAGGGCTGAAAGCGCTGATCGTGATGCCGGTTGCCACGGCGGATATCAAAGTCGACGCGGTGCGCGGTTTTGGCGGGGAAGTGCTGCTCCACGGCGCGAATTTTGACGAAGCGAAAGCCAAAGCGATTGAGCTGGCGCAGCAGCAGGGTTTCACCTGGGTCCCGCCGTTCGATCACCCGATGGTGATTGCCGGGCAGGGTACGCTGGCGCTGGAACTGTTGCAGCAGGATGCCCATCTCGACCGCGTTTTCGTTCCGGTGGGCGGCGGTGGCTTAGCCGCTGGTGTGGCGGTGCTGATCAAACAGCTAATGCCGCAGATCAAAGTGATTGCGGTTGAAGCGGAAGACTCCGCTTGCCTGAAGGCGGCGCTGGACGCCGGACATCCGGTGGATCTGCCGCGCGTCGGGCTGTTCGCCGAGGGCGTGGCGGTGAAGCGCATTGGCGATGAAACGTTCCGTCTGTGCCAGGAGTATCTCGACGATATCGTCACCGTCGACAGCGACGCTATCTGCGCGGCGATGAAAGATCTCTTCGAGGATGTGCGTGCGGTGGCGGAGCCGTCCGGCGCGCTGGCGCTGGCGGGGATGAAGAAATACATCGCCCAGCACAACATTCGCGGCGAGCGTCTGGCGCACGTGCTTTCCGGCGCCAATGTGAACTTCCACGGCCTGCGCTACGTGTCCGAACGCTGTGAGCTGGGCGAGCAGCGTGAAGCCCTGCTGGCGGTGACCATTCCGGAAGAGAAGGGCAGCTTCCTGAAGTTTTGCCAGCTGCTGGGCGGCCGTTCGGTAACGGAGTTCAACTACCGCTTTGCCGATGCCAAAGATGCGTGCATTTTTGTCGGCGTGCGTCTGAGCCGTGGCGTGGAGGAGCGCAAAGAGATCCTCAGCCTGCTGCATGACGGCGGCTACAGCGTGGTCGATCTCTCCGACGACGAAATGGCGAAGCTGCACGTGCGTTACATGGTCGGCGGCCGTCCATCCAAGCCGCTCAAGGAACGCCTGTTCAGCTTCGAGTTCCCGGAATCGCCGGGCGCGTTGCTCAAGTTCCTGCACACGCTGGGCACCCACTGGAACATTTCTCTGTTCCACTACCGCAGCCACGGCACCGACTACGGCCGCGTGCTGGCGGCGTTCGAGCTGGGCGAGCACGAGCCGGATTTCGAAACGCGCCTGAACGAGCTGGGCTATGAGTGCCATGACGAAACCCACAACCCGGCGTTCCGCTTCTTCCTCGCGGGCTAAGGGTTGAGCTGCGTGTAGGACGGGTAAGCGCAGCGCCACCCGGCTTTAGTGGTTCGGCAATATCTTCCAGAACGCATCAATAAGCGGCTCATGCAGCCGCTTTTTTTGTGCGCACACGCCAAGCTCGAACGGCGTTTTTTCGTCGCTGCGTTCTAAAATCATCACGCGATTGCGCACTGGCTCCGGGCTGTTTTCCAGCACCACTTCTGGCAGCAGCGCCACGCCGCAGCCGAGCGCCACCATCGACACCATCGCCTCATGGCCGCCGACCGTGGCGTAAATCGACGGGTTGCTGATTTTCTGGCGGCGGAACCACAGCTCAATGCGGCGGCGCACCGGCCCCTGATCGGCCATGATAAACGGCACCGTCGACCAGTCCGGTTTCTCCACCGAGACCTGGTTGCGCACCGGGCAGGGCAGCGCCGGGGCAATCAGTACTACCGCCAGATTCTCCAGCATCGAGAACGCTACCGCGCCCGGCAGGGTTTCCGGCTTCCCGGCAATCGCGAGATCCGCTTCGCCCGTGACCACTTTTTCCATCGCGTCGGCGGCATCGCCGGTGGTGAGCTTAATTTCAACCGACGGATGTTCCGCGCGGAAGCGGTCGAGAATGGGGGGAAGATGGCTGTAGGCGGCGGTCACGGAGCAGAAAATATGCAGCTCGCCGGACAGCGACGGCCCCTGCTGGTCGATGGTGTGCCGCAGCTGCTGGTACTGCAACAAGGTTTGCTGGGCAAAGATGCGCAGCTCTTCACCGGCTTCCGTGAGGGTGACGGTGCGGTTATCGCGCACGAACAGCGGCTGGCCGAGGTCTTCCTCAAGGCGCTGGATCTGGCGCGACAGCGTGGAAGGGCTGACGTGCATCGCCCGGGCGCTGCGGCCAAAGTGACGGCTTTCCGCCAGATGCAGGAACATTTTCAGATCGCGTAAATCCACCGATTCCACTCCCTCTTTTTACATTGCATAAATTGCAATGTGACGTTGTGAATATATCAATTTCCGCAATAAATTTCCTGTTGTAATGTGGGTACATTCTCGCTGAAACGCGAACCGAACAATAAGACACACAACATCACGAGGTATCACCCATGGCTAACTACTTTAATACACTGAACTTGCGCCAGCAGCTGGCGCAGCTGGGCAAATGCCGCTTCATGGCGCGCGATGAATTTGCCGATGGCGCGAGCTACCTTCAGGGTAAAAAAGTGGTCATTGTTGGCTGTGGCGCACAGGGTCTGAACCAGGGTCTGAACATGCGTGACTCCGGGCTGGATATCTCCTACGCCCTGCGCAAAGAAGCGATTGCCGAGAAGCGCGCTTCCTGGCGTAAAGCGACCGAAAACGGCTTCAAAGTAGGTACCTACGAAGAGCTGATCCCGCAGGCGGACCTGGTGGTTAACCTGACGCCAGACAAGCAGCACTCAGACGTTGTGCGTTCCGTACAGCCGCTGATGAAAGACGGCGCTGCGCTGGGTTACTCCCACGGCTTCAACATCGTTGAAGTGGGCGAGCAGATCCGTAAAGACATCACCGTAGTGATGGTGGCACCGAAGTGCCCGGGCACCGAAGTGCGCGAAGAGTACAAACGTGGTTTCGGCGTACCGACGCTGATCGCCGTTCACCCGGAAAACGATCCGAAAGGCGAAGGCATGGCGATTGCCAAAGCCTGGGCAGCGGCCACCGGAGGCCATCGTGCGGGCGTACTGGAATCTTCCTTCGTTGCGGAAGTGAAATCTGACCTGATGGGCGAGCAGACCATTCTGTGCGGCATGCTCCAGGCGGGTTCTCTGCTGTGCTTCGACAAGCTGGTGGAAGAGGGCACCGACCCGGCATACGCGGAAAAACTGATTCAGTTCGGCTGGGAAACCATCACCGAAGCGCTGAAGCAGGGCGGCATTACGCTGATGATGGACCGTCTGTCCAATCCGGCAAAACTGCGCGCGTTCGCACTCTCTGAACAGCTGAAAACCATCATGGCACCGCTGTTCCAGAAACACATGGACGACATCATCTCCGGCGAGTTCTCTTCCGGCATGATGGCGGACTGGGCGAATGACGATAAGAAACTGCTGACCTGGCGCGAAGAGACCGGTAAAACCGCGTTCGAAACGGCACCACAGTTCGAGGGTAAAATCAGCGAGCAGGAGTACTTCGATAAAGGCGTACTGATGATCGCGATGGTGAAAGCGGGCGTTGAGCTGGCGTTCGAAACCATGGTGGATTCCGGCATCATTGAAGAATCTGCGTACTATGAATCGCTGCACGAGCTGCCGCTGATCGCAAACACCATCGCCCGTAAGCGTCTGTATGAGATGAACGTGGTGATCTCCGATACCGCCGAGTACGGTAACTATCTGTTCTCTTACGCCTGCGTACCGCTGCTGAAAGAGTTCATGACTACCCTGCAAGCAGGCGATCTGGGTAAAGCGATTGCGGAAGGTGCGGTTGATAACGCGCAGCTGCGTGACGTAAACGAAGCGATTCGCAGCCACGAAATCGAGAAAGTGGGCCAGAAACTGCGTGGCTACATGACCGATATGAAACGTATCGCAGTAGCAGACTAAAAAGACAATCGGGTGGCGCAAGCCACCCGAACTGTTTTAGCTACGCAGTATCGCGCCGGGATAACCCAGCTGGCGCCACGCCTCATACACCACCACCGACACCGCATTCGACAGGTTCATGCTGCGGCTGTCCGGCATCATCGGAATACGAATTTTTTGCTCAGCGGGCAGGGCATCCAGAATGGTGGCCGGCAGGCCGCGGGTTTCCGGACCAAACATCAGATAATCTCCGTCCTGATAGCTTACGGCACTGTGCGCTGGCGTGCCTTTGGTGGTCAGGGCGAACATGCGCTGCGGCTTCTCTGCGTCCAGAAACGCGGCGTAATCGTGATGACGAACGACGGCAGTAAACTCATGGTAGTCCAGCCCCGCGCGGCGCAGACGTTTGTCGTCCCACGTAAAGCCCATCGGCTCAATGATGTGCAGACGAAAACCGGTGTTGGCGCACAGGCGGATGATATTGCCGGTATTGGGTGGGATTTCTGGTTCGAATAAGACGATGTTAAGCATGCTGCCCCCTTAATTGCGGGGGGCAGAATAGCAGAAAAGAGAGGGACTAGGCGACGCCCGGCTCCTGCGAGCGGCTATACAGCATTTTGTAGACGGTTGCCGCCGCGGCCACGAGAGCAGGCACGCTGAGGATCATCAAAATACTGTCCGCCTGCCACTGCATGGAAAGAAGCTGGGCGCTGGTCATGGTGCCCGCCACGCCGCCGAAGCGGCCGATCCCCTGCATCCAGGCGATACCCGTCGCGCGGCACTCGGTAGGGTAAAAGGTGGCGGCCAGGGTCTGCATCCCCGACTGCGCGCCGTTCATCGCGATCCCCATCAGGAAGATTAACCCGCCAAACAGGGCGATATGATTATGCTCAATGCCGAGTAAAAGAATCAGGCCCATCGTCAGCACGAAACCACACGCGACCACCTTGTGCGCTTCCCAGCGGTCCATCATCCAGCCCGCGAGCAGAATGCCAGCGGTGCCGCCGAAGGTGAACAGCGAGGTGAGCCAGGCGGATTCCGCCAGCGCATACCCCATCCCCTGCATCAGCGTTGGCATCCAGCTCAGCAGGACGTAATAAATCACCAGTCCCATAAAGTAGGTGACCCACAGCATCAGGGTGCCAGGCAGCCAGGGCATGGAAAACAGCTGCGACACGCTGCCTTTTTTCGACGCGACCTTCTCCTCCGCCAGGAAAAAGCCCGTGACGCTATCCAGCGTGCTGCGGGCGAACCGGCTGGCGATGCGGCGAACCTGCGCGACGTCTTTTCCGCGCTGCACCAGAAACTTCACCGACTCCGGCAACAGCAGCGCCAGCAGCACCGTTAAAATCAGCGGCGCAATCGCGCCGGTCAGCAGCACGCTTCGCCAGCCATGGTGAGGGATAAGCCAGGACGAGATCGCCCCGCCGCCCGCCGCACCCAGCGGAAAGCCGCAGTACATGGTGTTAATTGCCATGGCGCGGCAGCGCTGGGGGGCAAACTCTGAGATCAGCGTGATGGCGTTAGGCATCGCGGCGCCCAGCCCGAGACCGGTCAGAAATCGCCACAGCGTCAGGGTATTCAGACTTTGCGCCCAGGCCGTGCCCAGGCTCGCCAGGCCGAAGAACAGGCATGAAAAGACCAGTACGCGCTTGCGTCCCATACGGTCCGATACCGGACCTGCAATAAGAGCTCCCAGCGACAGCCCCAGTAGCGCCGCACTCAACACCGGCCCCAGATCCTGTTTATGTATTCCCCACTCCGCCGACAGCGTAGGCGCAATGTAACCCATCGCGGCGGTATCGAAACCATCGATCGCCAGCACCAGAAAGCCCAGCACAATAAGAAGCCAGTGAAACCCTGAAAAAGGACTCTCATCGATCACTTGCTGAATATCCACCCGACCTGAATACGTCATACGTTCCCCTCCGATGTGATGTTGTTTTTGTGTTCTTGTATTTGCTTGTCTATACAATTGCGGAGGGGCGGGGCATGTCAAATTTTCTTATCCAGAATGTTACGCAGGTGTTATTTTCAACAAAAAAAGCGCCCGAGGGTAAAGCCGGGCGCGGAAGAAGGGGAGGCTAACCGGGGGAGATCAGGCCGCGTTTCCCTGAGAAAGGGGGGCCAGCGCCGCAGGCAGCTTACTGAGCTCCTGCACCAGAGAGTCTTTGCTGATTTCACCGATTGTTTTCGCACCGGTCAGGGTCATCGCCACCTTCATCTCTTTCTCGATCAGGTTCAGCAGATTCGCCACGCCCGCCTGGCCGCTGGTGGCCAGCGCGTACAGGTAAGCACGGCCCAGCAGCACACTGTCTGCGCCCAGGGCAATCATGCGCACCACGTCCAGCCCGTTACGGATGCCGCTGTCGGCCAGAATCGCAATATCGCCTTTCACCGCATCGGCAATGGCTGGCAGGGCGCGGGCGGAGGAGAGCACCCCGTCAAGCTGGCGGCCACCATGGTTAGAGACCACGATCCCATCGGCGCCAAAACGCACCGCGTCGCGGGCATCTTCCGGATCGAGGATCCCTTTGATCACCATCGGGCCGTCCCAGAATTCGCGGATCCACTCCAGGTCTTTCCAGGAGATGGATGGATCGAAGTTGTTCGCCAGCCAGCCGATGTAATCTTCCAGCCCGGTCGGTTTACCCAGGTAGGCCGAAATATTGCCCAGATCGTGCGGACGGCCATTCACGCCGACATCCCACGCCCACTGCGGGTGCGTCACCGCCTGCCAGTAGCGGCGCATCGCGGCGTTCGGACCGCTCATGCCGGAGTGCGCATCACGGTAGCGTGCGCCGGGCGTCGGCATATCGACGGTAAAGACCAGCGTTGAGCAGCCTGCCGCTTTGGCGCGCTCCAGCGCGTTACGCATAAAGCCGCGATCGCGCAGGACGTAGAGCTGGAACCACATCGGGCGCTTGATGGTCGGGGCGACCTCTTCAATCGGGCAGACGGACACGGTGGAAAGGGTAAACGGAATGCCTTTGGCATCTGCGGCGGCGGCGGCCTGCACTTCGCCCCGGCGGGCATACATGCCGCATAAGCCGACGGGCGCAAGCGCCACCGGCATGGAGAGCGTCTCGTTAAACAGCTTCGTCTCAAGGCTCAGGTCAGACATATTCTTCAGCACGCGCTGGCGCAGGGCCACTTCCGACAGGTCCTCCACGTTGCGGCGCAGGGTATATTCGGCGTACGCCCCGCCGTCAATGTAGTGGAACAGGAATGGCGGCAAAATGCGCTGTGCCGCGGCGCGATAGTCACTGGCTGCGGAAATAATCATGCTTTGTTCTCCCTGGAAATATCACTCTCGCCAGGCAGACGGGTAATACGCGCCTGTCGGGCCTGATCTTCATCGAATCGTTTAATGGTGGTATGCACGAAGCCGAGATGCGCCATCATCGCCTTGCGCGCGGCCTCGGCATCACCGGCCAGAATGGCGTTGAGCACCGCCTCGTGCTGTTCGGTCAGTTGGGCAAATACCGGCGGCACCAGATACATGCGCTGGCGGCTCTGCTTCACGGAGGATTGCAGCAGGTCGAAGAACCCGCGCATGGTTTGCAGCAGAACCACGTTGTGCGAGGCCTCGGCAATCGCGAGGTGAAAACGCACGTCCGCCTGGGAGGCGATGTCCGGATCGCTGCTTTGCGTGGCCTCAAAGCAGGCTTTGAGCTTCTCTTTGTCGGCCTCGGTTGCCCGCATCGCCGCATGCCACGCGGTGCTGGTTTCGATGGCGTGGCGCGCTTCGAGGATGTCAAAGCTGTAGTCCGGGTCGTTTTCCATCAGCGTCTTAAGCGGCTGCACGATGTTTTGTTCGGACCAGTCGTCATGCTGCCAGCGCACGAAGGTGCCGCCGCCTCGACGGCTCAGCAGCACCCCTTCGCTGACCAGCGTCGCCAGCGCCTCGCGCAGTGAATTGCGCGACACGCCAAGCTGGGCGGCAAGCTGACGCTCGGCGGGCAATCTCATGCCCGCTTCCAGCTGTTGTTCTTCTATCAGCGCCCGTACGCGAGTGGCAATCTCGTCGGACAGGCGTCTGGGCATCACTATCATGGAATCATCCAGGTTAAGACATAGGCCTGCAATGTGGTGATCACGCCCACCATGCAGGTAAATATCAGGCTGTGTTTAACGGTAAAGCGGAACAGATCCGACTCTTTGCCTACCAGCCCCACCGCGGCACAGGCAATGGCGATGGACTGCGGTGAGATCATCTTCCCGGTCACGCCGCCGGTGGTGTTCGCGGCGACCAGCAGCACGTCCGAGACGCCAATCTGCTGCGCGGCTGTGGCCTGTAGGGCGGCAAACAGGGCGTTAGATGACGTATCTGAACCGGTCAGGAACACCCCCAGCCAGCCGAGGAACGGCGAGAAGAAGGTAAACGCGTGGCCGGTATGCGCCAGCGCTAACGCCAGCGTCGACGACAGGCCGGAGTAGTTCGAAATAAACGCGAACGCCAGCACCATGCCGATGGAGTAAATCGGCAGCATCAGCTCTTTAATCGTCGCCGCAAAGGTCTGCACCGCGGCGGCAGGCTTCATGCGCAGCCACACTACGGAAAGGATAGCGGCAAACAGGATCGCCGTGCCGGTGGCTGAGAACCAGTCGAACTTAAACACTGCCGCATACGGCGTGGCGTCGTGTACCACCGGCGGCATACGAGCGACCATCTTGTCGAGGAACGGCACGGAGATATTAATCACCATGTCGTACAGCGCGCCGCCCGGGGCGAACAGGGCCTTAAACGGCGGAATGCTCCACAGCGTCACGGTGGCGGTCAGGAACAGGAACGGTGACCATGCGCGTACAATCTGTCCGGCGGTATAGCCGGTGCGCGCCAGCGTCTGATCCACGTGTGATGCGCCCATGTCAGCAAAGCGGAAGATACGTACCGGCTGCCAGCGTTTCAGGAACAGCGTCAGACAGACCAGCGACACCAGGGAAGAGATGATGTCCGGCAGTTCCGGGCCGAGGAAGTTGGAGCTGAGATACTGGGCAATGGCGAACGAACCGCCCGCTACCATCACCGCAGGCCAGGTCTCCTTCACGCCGCGCCAGCCGTCCATAATCGCCATGATCCAGAACAGCACGATAATGGTCAGGAACGGCAGCTGGCGGCCCACCATCTGGCCGATCTCGAAGCTGTCCAGCCCGGTCACCTGGCCCGCCACCAGAATAGGAATGCCCATCGCGCCAAACGCCACCGGGGCGGTATTCACAATCAGGCACAGGCCAGCGGCATACAGCGGGTTAAAGCCCAGACCGACCAGCAGGGCGGCGGTGATGGCCACCGGTGCGCCGAATCCTGCCGCCCCTTCCAGAAATGCTCCGAAGGAGAAGCCGACGATCAGCATCTGCAAACGCTGGTCCGGCGTGATGGAGAGAATCGACGAGCGAATAATGTCGAACTGCCCGGTTTTGACCGAGATTTTGTAGACAAAGACGGCGGCGATGATGATCCACGCAATCGGCCACAGTCCGTAGAAGAAGCCATAGACGACGGAGGCCAGCGCGCGATCGACCGGCATTTTGTAGAAGAACAACGCCACCATCAGGGCGATGGCAACGGTATACGTCGCGGCGAGGTAGCCCTTCAGCTTGAGCTTAATCAGCGCAAAGAAGAAAAACAGGATCGGTAGCGATGCGATCAGGCTCGACAGCCAGATATTTCCGGCCGGATCGTAGTTTTGTTGCCAGAGGCTCATGCAGGTCTCCTGAGGACCACACAGGTGTTCGTCGGGTGAGTCTCTGCTCATCTCTGCGTCACACTTAGTGTAAAAGTGGTCCTTCCAATATTGTGATGTAGGGTTAATGACAACAAATGGTTAACCAAGTGTTGCTATTCAGCAATTGTTTTGTGAAGTGGAGCATCGAAATTGTGAACGATGGATAGCTTTGTACGTGATTGGTAGGACCAAACCCGCAAAATCAAATCACCGTGTGCGTTGGGAGCGGTGGTCAGGTGGAGAGCCTTACATTCGCCTTTTAAGCAGATACGGCGCGTAAAAGAGGTTATATAAAAAGGAGAGGTGATAATGTTTCGTGAATTTAATGAGGTTTGTTTGTTTTATTTGTGTTTTTGAGAAGCTGTATATGTGTGAGCAGAGTGATATATTTCCTATAAATAAAAATTTTTTTTGGTTAAAAATGCGAAATCTAAGCTGTAGCAAAAAATTTTAATTAAGGTAAATTTCACATATAGATTTTAACAGTGTATTACAAACGATCAATTGATGATCGATAAAGAAATATCCTGTTCAAGTGTTGTTTTTCAGGATAAAGGGTAAGAATTTTGCGCTGAACAGACATTTTTGGGCTAATAATATTCTGAAATAAATTGATCAAACAATGATCAGTTGACTCTCTTGTAATTTAGTTGCGGTATTAAAAGCAGATTAATAATTATTATGGCAATCGAAAGGGGTTAAATTTGTTAGTTGAGTGTTAATTTCTGAGTGTTTACAGACGCGGCATATTGCTTTTCAATGCGTAGACGTTAAAAGGCATTTGATTTACTATTTATTCAGAAGCAACGTAACAGAAGATTTTAAATTTATTACTAACCACAACGTATTCAGTGTTATTTTCGGCCAGAAGTCATTCCTCAGTTGAAGGATATCTGTGTATGGCCTTCTGAAAATATACGGATTATCACCATGGGATGGACCCTGCTTTATTCTATAAGGTCGCGTCACCCATTCTGCTAAAAACCTTTCGGTGGCGTTTTTAAATCCTTATAGCGGTTATTGTACCTGGTACAACAAGTCTATATCTGTTTAATTTACAGAGGGGAAAGTGTTCCAAATGAAAATCAAAAATGTGGCGCTGGCGATTGCCGCGGCGGGGCTGCTGTTATCTTCTCAATCAGTACTGGCAAGCAGTGATTCTGGCGTTAATGCTTCTCTGGATACCGGTGCGGGTTCGCAAAGTACGGGCGGGGTGATCAATTTTACCGGGAAAATTACCCTTATTTCCTGTGATATTACTCCGGCCTCTAAAAACAAAACGGTAGACCTTGGGGCGTGGGCAAAAAGCTACTTTGACGATCACAACGAAACGACGCCGCGCGAGTTCAAAATCAACGTGGAAAACTGCCCGGAGACGGTTGAATCGGTTGCGGTACTGTTTGACGGAACCAAAGATACGGTGAATGACACACTGCTTCAGGTTACGCCAGGTGAAGGTATGGCGACGGGTGTCGGCGTGAAGCTTTATAACAGCGATCGCAGCACGGCAATTAAACCGGGTACGGTATCTGAAACAACCGCACCGGATGATGAAGGCAATGCTGAATTAACTTTCTATGCCGCACTTGACAAAGATGGCACGGAAATCAACGCCGGCGATGTTAACGCCGTATCCAACTTCCTGATGGTTTATAACTGATTTCACTGTCAGCCACCTCCAGAGATAATAATGATGAAACGTTTATCGTATATTATGCTCACTGCATTAATGGTTAGTTCTGCGTCAGTTTCCGCTGGCGTTGTAATGGGGGGAACACGGATCGTATACCCGCAAAACAGCAAGGAGGTGGCATTTTCTGTTTCTAATATGGAAAGTGCGGTTCCCTATCTTATTCAGTCGTGGGTTGAAGGCGATGGGCCGGATAAAAATAACGCTGCGCCATTTATTGTCACACCACCTCTGTTCAGACTTGATCCGGAGCAGACCAACACGCTGCGTATTCAATATACCGGCGCTCCGCTGCCCACAGATCGTGAATCTGTATTCTGGCTCGATATTAAAGCGATAGCGCCAAAGCCAAAAGAGAGCAGCAACGAATTACAGGTAAACGTCAAATCGAAATTTAAAATCTTCTACCGCCCGGACAACCTGAAAGGGGACGCCGCCACGGCCTGGCAGAAAATAACGTTTTCGCGAACGGGAAAAGGGCTTAAGGCCGCTAACCCGACGCCATACTACGTCTCTTTTTATCGGCTGACCGTTGGCGGGCATAAAATTGAGCAGCCGGGCATGATCGGTCCAGGGGAAACCCGGGAATGGCCTGTGTCCGCCTCCGGGGGCGTAAGCTGGTCGGCTATTAATGATTTTGGTGCCATCACCGCCACCCACACCCAGCCTCTTTAAGACCATGCCTTTTCGCCTGTTTCGTTACGCGCCGCTTTCGGTGTTGCTGCTTAGCTTCAGCCGCACGGGGATGGCCGAGGATTACTTTGATCCCGCCGCGCTGGAGCTTTCCTCTACTGAACAGAAAACGGCGGATCTGCACTATTTCTCTGAAAAGGGCGGGCAGATGCCAGGCACCTGGCTCGTGACGCTGGAGATTAACGGACGCGAGGAGCGGCATCAGGAGATCACCTTCGTCAATGAGAAAGGCAGCCTGCAACCCGTTTTTAGCGTATCGCTGCTGGAAGCGCTTGGCGTAAATATAGGGGCCATTCCTGCATTCTCCCGGTTGCAGGAGGGAGAAACGTTCACGCACCTCGAGGATTTTATTCCGGCAGCGCGAACTTCTTATGATTTCAACCAGCAGCGTCTCTTTCTCAGCCTGCCGCAGGCGGCAATGAAACACCGCTGCCGTGGCTACGTGCCGCAGTCGCAGTGGGACGATGGTATCCCGGCGGCATTTACTGATTACAGTCTGTCGGGCGGTCAGGCCCGTCATCAGAGCGGGGTCACGACATCCAGCTATCTGAGCCTGCGTAACGGCATTAATCTGGGGGCGTGGCGGCTGCGTAACACCTCGGCCTGGAGCTACAGCGACGCGGGCGGCGACCATTTTCAGTCGCAAAGTAGCTGGCTGACCAGGGATATTCGCCGTCTTAACAGCCAGCTACGGATCGGTGATGCCTGGACCACAGGCGACGTCTTCGATAGCGTGGCGTTTCGCGGGGTACAGCTCTCATCAAGCGAAAGCATGTTGCCCGACAGCCAGCGCGGCTTCGCACCAACCATCCGCGGCGTCGCACACAGCTTCGCTAAAGTCTCCGTTTCGCAAAATGGCTATGTGATCTATGAAACCTGGGTGGCCGCCGGGCCATTTATCATTAACGATCTGTTCCCGGGCGCACAAAGTGGCGATCTACAGGTTACGGTCACGGAAAGTGACGGCTCAACGCGCGTCTTTACCCAGCCCTACTCTGCGGTGCCGTTTATGCGACGCCAGGGCAGCCTGAAATACAGTCTCAATGCAGGACGATTTCACTCCGGCTCCGGTGATGCGCGTTCGCCCGAATTTGTTGAAGGCGCTTTCTTCTACGGTCTGGTCTCCAGGATGACGGTGTATGGCGGCTTTCGTACGGCGAGCAACTATCAGGCCGGTGCAATTGGCGTAGGCAGAGGGTTTGGCGCATTTGGCTCGCTGGGTATTGACGATACGCTGGCAAAAAGCCGTTTACCCGACGGCAAAAGCGCGATGGGGCAGGCGTGGCGCATTCAGTACCAGAAAGATTTCAGCGCTACCGGCACCGCTTTCAACCTGGCGAGCTATCGCTATGCCTCGCGCAATTACTACGAATTTAGTGAACTGAATCAGTCTGACAGCCAACAGCTGCAACTCAATAATCGCCGTAGCCGCTCGCAGGTCACTTTTTCACAGACGCTGGGTCAGTTCGGCAGCCTCAGCGTCTCGGCATAGATGCAGGATTACTGGCATACGTCCGGGCAGGATAAAACCATCCACATCGGCTGGTACACCAGCTGGCGGGGTATTTCCTGGGGCGCGGGGTATGACTACACCGACTCAGCGCTTGAGCAGCATCCCGATCGCACCGTGTCGTTTAACGTCAATGTTCCGCTTGGCAACTGGCTGCCGGGCAGTTCGGTCAGTTACTACGCCAACCACAACAATCGTGGGATGACCACGCAGCAGGTGTCACTCAACGGCAGCGCGCTGGCGAACCGCAACCTGAATTACAGCGTTCAGCAGAGTAAGACCAGTGAGGGAGAGGCCGACAGCACCAGCCTGGCGCTGCAATACAACGGTGGCTACGGCAACGTCAGCCTCGGTTATGACCACAGCCGAAACGGTAGCAACGCGAGTCTTGGACTCGCCGGAGGCGTTATCGCCACGCAGTATGGCGTCACGCTTAGCCAGCCGCTGGGCGATACCGTCGCCCTGCTGCGCGTGCCCGGCGCGGCGAACGTTGAGCCGAAGGGCTATAACGGGATCCATACCGACAGCCGCGGCTATGCGGTCATGCCAACGCTCTCGGCGTATCGCAAAAATACCGTCAGCCTTGATACGGCGACGCTGGGTGAGAACGTCGACATTGAGCAAAGCGGTCTGACGCTCATTCCCACCAGCGGCGCGGTGGTGCTGGCCAATTACACAACCCACATTGGTTATCGCGTTCTGTTTTCCCTGCGCTACCACGGCGAACCGTTGCCGTTTGGCGCGCAGGCTGAAGTGGTGGAGCAGAACCGCCATTCTGCAAACCGAAGCATGGTCGCTGACGGCGGTCAGGCCTACCTGAGCGGAGTACCCGAGCGCGGCACCCTGCGCGTCACCTGGTATGAAAACGGGGAGCAGCAGCAATGCCAGACACCTTTCAGACTGGGGAAAGCTCATATGGCCCCCGGCATCGCTACGCTGTCTCTTGAGTGCCACTAGAGGAATATCATGCGTCACTTTATTCACTGGTTTTTCTATCTGAGCCTTCTTTCGCTTTTTGGCATGCTGAGTTTTCATGCGCACGCTCAGGCCTCGCCCTGCCGCACCACGCGCGATCAGTGGGTTGTCCAGGTACCCTACGCCATTGGATATGCTCCCGGCACCGCGGATTGGACGCCGGTTTCCGCGCCGATACAGTCTACCGGGCAAGACTTCTACAACTGTGATGGCGGTAGTGACCCCTGGCGTAGTATCGGATTTGTCGAGCTGGATAACCCCGTCGGCACCGTGGTGGGGGAAGACGGTGCGTCGCGGCACGTCTACAAAACCCAGATTGACGGCATCGGCTACGCGCTCGGGTTTCGCGAGCAGCAGTACTGCGGCGCCGATGCGATACGCTATATTGACGGCACAAGTCAGGTGAATGGCAATGAGTCCCGGCGCATTTGCGACGCATCGCAAAACCCCGCCTTTGCCAGCGCCTCAACGTACAAAATGCAGTTCTGGGTGGTGTTCTACAAAATCCCGACGACCAGCGCCATGCCTGACGATAACGCCAATTCCCAGGAGCAAAATGTCGGATCGCTGATATTGCAGGCGGGAGAAAATCAAGCCAGCGCCACCAACGTGGCGACACCGGTACAGATCCATCTCGCCAGCTTCACCGTCAGGCGTACCAGCTGCTCAGTGGGCTCTCGCAGCATTCTTGTTCCCATGGGGAGCGTGAGCCAGCGTGAATTTCACGGCATCGGCTCCCGCGCCGGAGGCGGACGCTTCAGCATTCCGGTGACCTGTGAAAATAACACGGCGGTTAAGATGGGTTTCTTTGGCGATACCACGCCGGGCAACGATCGGGCGCTGGCGTTGACGAAGCAGGAGGATAGCGCCAGCGGTGTCGGGATCGAACTGCTTTACGGTGACAATACCGGTTCGGTTCAGGGGCAGGTGGTATCGTGGAACACCCCGCAGGTGTCAGCGCTTGGCCAGGTGGGGGATAACCAGACGCAGACCTTCTGGTTTGATGCGCATTACATTCAGACGGAAGAGAACGTAACGGCGGGAAAAGCGGATGCGATGGCCACGTTTAACCTGATTTACAACTGAGTTTCCCCTGCGCAGCGGCAGGGGAGAGCGATCAGAACGCGGTCTTACTAAAACCCGTCATCTCTTTCAGGCCCATTTCGCGGCCAAGCTCAGTCATCGGGTGCACCACCACCAGGCCACGGACGCTTTTCTTCAGCTTGCCCATGTCGGCCTGCTCTTTTTTGGTGATCGCGCGGCGATGCGGCATGTTCATCAGCTTCTGCGCCTCTTTACTCAGCTTCTGGCCTTTCACATCGCGCAGGCGCTCAATTTCCGCCTCCAGCTTCACGGACTCTTTTTCCAGCTCGGCATATTTCTCGGCGGAATCAACAAGGGAGAGGCCAGCCATCTGATGGCGGATCAGATCCAGACGGTCGCTCAGGCGTTTAATTTCGTTCTTTTCGACTTCTTTCATGACAAATAACTCTGAAAACGGGGAATTTACAGGGAAGGATACACCAATGTGTGCGGGCTTACTTCTGAAACGCTTTTTTTAAGCTGATTTTAGAAATCAGCTCAGTCAGGGAAAGTACCATGGTGGAGCGGACAACTTGTTGATAACGCAGCTTTTGCATCATGTACAGCTCAGGGTCGCTGTCATCAAACTGAGGTGCGGGAGGGAGCGCGGCTACGCAGTGCAATTCGCCGAAGGGCCCCAGGATCTCATCATCGGTGAAGGTGTACTCATTGCCGTCATGATTGAGCTCTTCGCGCAGCGCCATTAACAGCTCGGCGTCTTCATACTCCTGACGGTTGAGCACGCCAAGACCGTAGATCAGCTTCAGCCGTACCGATAAATCGCCCAGCGGTCCGTCTCCGTCAAGTAACGGTTCTACAGCATACTTTACCGCGTAGTCGTCTTTGCGAAACACCTGAAGCACCAGAATGTTCACCGCCTCGGTTAACAGCTCGACGGCGGCGATCAGGAAACTTCGTACGGTTTTGCCAGCATTCAGACGCTCAAGCACACGATTTTCAAAGGCCTGGGTTTGTTCCATTATTGCCTGCATATCTGACAATCTGTTATTCGGGCGCAGGCTAACCTGCGCCGGACTCTGCATCATTTGGTTGCGTTGTATGCGCTGACCGCCTCCGCAACTACGTCACTGTTGGCATCCAGACCGGAGATCTGCGCCAGCGCAGCCTGCGCGCCTTTGTCATCAATCAGCTGAGCCAGCTCAATCGCCTGCGGATCCTGCTCGCTGCGGTAGTGCATGGCGGCAGCGATGCCCTTCACCAGGTTAGCGTGCGGCAGGCCGTATTCCAGCGTGCCCAGCAGCGGTTTAATCAGGCGGTCGCCCGCGCTTAGTTTACGCAGCGGCTGACGACCCACGCGCTCAACGTCATCTTTCAGATACGGGTTTTCAAAACGACCGAGGATTTTCTGGATGTATGCTGCGTGTTTATCAGCATCAAAACCGTAGCGTTTGATCAGCACCGCGCCGCTCTCTTCCATTGCCCCTTTGACCACCGCACGGATGTTCTCATCGAGGATCGCGTCACGAATCGTCTGATGACCGGCCAATTTCCCGAGGTACGCGGTTATAGCATGCCCGGTGTTCAGCGTGAAGAGTTTACGTTCGACAAATGCCATCAGATTATCGGTTAATTCCATTCCCGGAATGGTCGGTAGCGCGCCTTTAAACTGAGTTTTATCAACGATCCATTCGCTGAAGGTTTCCACCGTCACTTCCAGCGGGTCGTTGGTGGCGGATTCTGATGGCGGAACGATGCGGTCAACGGCGGAATCCACAAAACCAACGTGCGCTTCAACCCAGGCTTTATCTTCCTCAGCCACAGCGGCCAGAACGTGGCCTTTCAGCTGCGTGGTGCCGCGCACCATGTTTTCACAGGCGATGATGTTCAGCGGCGTTTCAACGCCTTGTGCTTTACGCTTCGCCAGGCCTTTCGCGATCGCCGGGGCGATACGCTCAAGCACCACCGGACCCACGGCTGTGGTGACCAGATCAACGCTCGCGATGAGGTCAATCACGTCGTCGCCAATGCTGCTTACCGCGTTGACGCCAGAGACCGTTTCAACCTGTTCGTTTTCACCCACTACGTGAACCTGATAGCTATGATGGGCATTCAGGGCATCCAGAACCACATGATTCACATCGGCGAATGTCAGGGTAATGCCTGCGTCTGCCAGCAGTTTACCGATAAAGCCACGTCCGATATTACCTGCGCCAAAATGTAATGCTTTCATAGTGTTAACCTTCATCAATGTTTTTACCCGAGAGGGCTGGGGTGAGGAACGTTTTCCCCCTCACCCTAGCCCTCTCCCCGGGGGGAGAGGGAAGAGGCGCTGTTACTTGTTAAGCAGAGCCAGAACTTCTTCAACGCTGGTGGTATTGGCCAGACGCTCAATAACCGTTTCGTCATCCAGCGCGTTGGTCAGGCTGGTAATCACCTGGATATGCTCGTTATTGCGAGCGGCGATACCAATCACCAGACGGGCGATGTCGTCCTCTTCTTCACCGAAGCGCACGCCGTCAGGATACTGACAGAACACCACGCCGGTTTTCAGCACGCGGTCTTTGGCTTCCACCGTACCGTGTGGAACCGCGATGGATTCACCCAGGTAGGTTGGGGTCAGCTTTTCACGCTCCAGCATCGCCTCAACGTATTCCGGCTGAACGTAGCCGCCTTTCACCAGCTGCTCACCGGCGAAGCGAATGGCCTCTTCTTTATTGGTCGCCGTGCGGCCAAGGAAGATGTTTTCTGCGCCCAGTTTGAACAGATGCGCGTTGCTCTCGTCGAAGCTGTCTTGCAGGCTGGTGCGCACTTTCACTTCGTTATCTTCATGGCGCTGGGCCGCAACCAGACGTTCTGTCAGGCTGGTGTACAGGCCGCTGTCGAGGAAGTTGGTCAGGGAAATGTGCTGCGCCTGCGGCACCTGACGCATAGCGCGCTCGGTCAGATCGCGGTGCGTGATCACCAGGTCAACGTCCGGCGGCAGGTTGTTAATCGCGCTGTTGGTCACGGAGATGTTGGTCAGACCCGCATCCTGCACTTTCTTACGCAGCACGCCCGCACCCATTGCGCTGGAACCCATACCGGCATCACAGGCCACGATAATTTTACGCACGTGGCTCAGGTCGTTAGAGACATCACCCGCCGCCAGCGGCGTTGCGCCTTTGGATTCGGCTTTCATGTCATGCATACGACGGGTTGCCGCTTCGATATCGTCGTCTTCTTTCACCTTGCTGGTTTTCAGCAGGATAGCGGAGACCACGAAGGAGACGGCCATGGCCGCACAGATCGCCGCGATGTTCGCGAAGTAGGCGCCTTTCGGGGTCATCGCCAGCACCGCCAGAATAGAGCCTGGAGAAGCAGGAGACACCAGACCACCGCCCAGTACGCTCAGGGTGAACACGCCGGTCATACCGCCAAGGATAACGGCCAGGATCAGACGTGGGTTCATCAGCACATACGGGAAGTAAATTTCGTGAATACCGCCCAGGAAGTGAATGATCGCCGCGCCGCCAGCAGACTGTTTCGCGCTGCCGCGACCAAAGAACATGTACGCCAGCAGAACGCCCATACCAGGACCCGGGTTCGCTTCAATCAGGAAGAAGATGGACTTGCCGAGATCGTGTGACTGCTGAATACCCAGCGGTGAGAAGATACCGTGGTTGATGGCGTTGTTCAGGAACAGGATTTTCGCCGGTTCAACGAAGATAGACGCCAGCGGCAGCATGTCGTGCGCCACCATGAAGTTAACGCCCGCCGCCAGCAGCTTGGAGAGCACTTCAACCGCAGGGCCAATGCCGAGGAACGCCAGAATCGCGAGGATCATCCCGATGATGCCCGCGGAGAAGTTGTTCACCAGCATTTCGAAGCCGGATTTGATCTTGCCATCAACCCAGACGTCAAATTTCTTGATCGCCCAGCCGCCCAGAGGACCGGCAATCATCGCACCGAGGAACATCGGCATATCCGCACCGACAATTACCCCCATGGTTGTGATGGCACCCACGACACCACCACGGTCACCGCCCACCAGACGACCACCGGTATAACCGATGAGCAGCGGCAGCAGGTACGTAATCATTGGGCCAACAAGTTTCGCCAGCGTTTCGTTAGGCAACCACCCTGTCGGAATAAATAATGCGGTGATAATACCCCACGCGATAAACGCGCCGATATTTGGCATCACCATGTTGCTGAGGAAACGACCAAAGCTTTGCACTTTGATCTTGAAATCGGATGACATAAAACACCCCTTCTTATGTTTACGCTTAGGCTTGTGGCCCGAGGTTTATCGTTAATGTGCGGCGGCAGAGGTAGCCGGGCCCTGTTCTGATGCTGTGAAATCTGGCACTGAATCGTTCAACTGTCCAGACAGCGGAATTTTGTGTGATCTGAATCACATGAATGTAGGGGGTGAGGATATTAATGGAGTGATCGCGATCACATAATGGGTGTGTAAAAAAAATACATTGCTCAGAATTACGCCAAAATGAGGTCTGTTTTGTGATTAATATCACAATGTTAAGTTGGCTGTTTGTTTCCAGATTGTGATTTGATTCACAAAATATTTTTATGCAGATTTCTCCCGTATCCCCTCACGGCAGGAATGCGATACGTACACCTGCCTTTTTTCACGGCTTGATCCATACTGACCTCTTTATGGGCATTAAGGATAAGCAATGAAACTCATCGGCAGTTATACCAGTCCTTTCGTGCGTAAGATTTCGATTCTCCTGCTGGAGAAAGGGATTGAATTTGAATTCGTAAATGAACAACCGTACAACGCAGAGAACGGCGTTGCGCAGTACAACCCGCTGGGGAAAGTCCCGGCGCTGGTAACGGACGAGGGCGACTACTGGTTTGATTCCCCGATCATTGCGGAGTACATCGAGCTGCTTGGCGTTGCGCCAGCCATGCTGCCGGCGGATCCAAAAGCAGCGCTGGCGATGAAGCAAATTGAAGCCCTGGCGGATGGCATTATGGATGCGGCATTAACGTCCGTACGCGAGCAGGCAAGGCCCGCCGCCCAGCAGTCAGAAAATGAGCTGCTGCGCCAGCGCGAAAAAATCAGCCGCAGCCTGGATATGTGCGAACAGCTGATCCGCGACGGGAAAATTCAGAGCGATAGCCTGAATCTGGCGACGATCGCCATCGCCTGCGCCATTGGCTACCTTAATTTCCGCCGCGTCTCGCCGGGCTGGTGCGTGGATCGTCCGCTGCTGGTCAAACTGGCGGAGACGCTCTTCCAGCGCGAAAGTTTCGCCCGGACTGAACCACCAAAGGCTTGATGCGGGTTATAACACTTCCTGGCGGGAGGCGGTACAATCCCCCCACATGTTAACTCCCTCTCCCGTCGGGAGGGGGGAAGATATTTACTCGCCAGGCGCATTCATGACTACTCATCATTCCCTCTACAGCCAGATCCCCGCTACCGATCGTCTGCTTCGTGATCCGCGCATCACTGCGGTGCTGGAGCAGTTTGGCCATACTGCAACGGTCGACATGCTACGCCAGCTTCAGGACGATGCGCGTCGCCATATTCAGGCTGAAAACGCGCTACCCGGCTGGTGCGAGGCATGGGCGCAGGAAGTTGAATGGAGGCTGAGCAAGCACGCGCAAAGCGCGTTGCGCCCGGTTATTAACCTGACGGGCACGGTTCTGCACACCAATCTGGGCCGGGCACAGCAGGCAGAAGAAGCAATAGAGGCCGTCACCCGGGCCATGCGCTCGCCGGTGACGCTGGAGTACGATCTGGACGGCGCCGGGCGCGGGCATCGCGATCGCGCACTGGCGGATCTTCTCTGCCAGATCACCGGCGCGGAAGATGCCTGCATTGTGAATAACAACGCGGCGGCGGTGCTGTTAATGCTGGCGGCCACCGCGAGCGGAAAAGAGGTTGTCGTCTCTCGCGGCGAGCTGGTGGAGATCGGCGGGGCGTTTCGTATTCCGGATGTCATGCGCCAGGCGGGCTGCACGCTGCATGAAGTGGGCACAACCAACCGTACCCATGCAAAAGATTATCGCGCGGCGGTGAATGAAAACACTGCCCTGCTGATGAAAGTGCATACCAGTAATTACCACATTGAGGGATTCACCAAAACGGTGGAAGAGGCCGAACTGGCCGCCATCGGGCGCGAGCTAAACGTGCCGGTGATTGCCGATCTCGGCAGCGGGTCGCTGGTGGATATGCGCCAGTACGGTCTGCCGAAAGAGCCAATGGTGCAGGAAATGGTTGCTGCGGGCGTAAGCCTGGTCAGTTTCTCCGGCGACAAACTGCTGGGCGGGCCGCAGGCGGGGATTATCGTCGGCAAGCGCGAACTGATTGCGCAGCTACAGCAGCACCCACTGAAGCGCGCCCTGCGTGCCGATAAAATGACGCTGGCCGCGCTGGAAGCCACGCTGCGGCTCTATCTCCACCCGGAGAAACTGGCTGACCGCCTGCCCACGTTGCGTTTGCTGAGCCGTGATGAAGCCTCTGTTCGCGCGCGGGCGGAAGCGCTACTGCCGCAGGTCGCTCCTCATTACCCTGAGTTTGACGTTCGTATCGAGCCTTGCCTGTCGCAAATTGGCAGCGGCTCGCTGCCGGTGGACAGGTTACCGAGCGAAGCGCTGACGTTCACCCCGCGCGACGGACGCGGAAGCCAGCTTGAGGCGCTGTCGGCGCGCTGGCGCGCATTACCGACGCCGGTGATTGGCCGGATCGGTGAGGGGCGCATGTGGCTGGATTTACGCTGTCTGGAAGATGAAGTGCGGTTTCTGGAGATGATGTTGAAATGATTATTGCCACCGCCGGTCACGTTGACCACGGCAAAACCACGTTATTGCAGGCCATTACGGGCGTGAATGCCGATCGCCTGCCGGAAGAGAAAAAGCGCGGCATGACCATTGACCTGGGTTACGCCTACTGGCCGCAACCCGACGGTCGCGTGCTGGGCTTTATCGACGTGCCCGGCCACGAGAAGTTTCTTTCCAATATGCTCGCGGGCGTGGGCGGGATCGATCACGCTCTACTGGTTGTCGCGTGCGATGACGGGGTGATGGCGCAAACGCGCGAGCATCTGGCGATCCTCCAACTGACGGGAAACCCGCAGTTGACCGTCGCCCTCACCAAAGCGGACCGTGTGGATGAGGTGCGTATCAACGAGGTGCGTGAAGAGGTGCTGGCGGCGCTGAGTGAATATGGTTTTAAGGATGCCGCTCTGTTTGTCACCGTGGCGACAGAAGGCCGCGGTGTCGACGCTCTTCGCGACCATTTGCAGCAGATCCCGTCTCGTGAGCATGCCAGCCATCACCGCTTCCGTCTGGCGATCGACAGGGCGTTTACCGTGAAAGGGGCTGGGCTGGTGGTGACCGGTACCGCGCTGAGTGGCGAAGTTAACGTGGGCGATACCCTGTGGCTGACGGGCGTGAACAAACCGATGCGCGTGCGCGGGCTTCACGCGCAAAACCAGCCGGTGGAACAGGCCCATGCCGGGCAGCGTATCGCGCTGAATATTGCTGGTGATGCCGAAAAAGACCAGCTTAACCGCGGCGACTGGCTGCTGGCCGACGCGCCGCCGGAGCCTTCTGAACGGATTATCGTTTCTCTACAGACCCACACGCCGCTGACCCAGTGGCAGCCGCTGCATATCCATCACGCGGCCAGCCACATCACCGGACGCGTGTCGCTGCTGGAAAACGATCTCGCCGAACTGGTGTTCGACTCCCCGCTCTGGCTGGCGGATAACGACCGCCTGGTTCTGCGCGACATCTCCGCGCGCGAAACCCTGGCGGGCGCCCGCGTGGTGATGCTGAATCCGCCCCGTCGCGGCAAGCGTAAGCCCGAGTATTTAGCGTGGCTGGCCTCGCTGGCCCAGGCTCGTGACGACAAGTCTGCGTTAGATATCCACCTTGAACGTGGTGCGGTGGATCTGGCTGCGTTCGCCTGGGCGCGCCAGCTCAGCGGCGAAGGATTGCGGCTTCTGACGCAGGAGCCAGGTTTTATTCAGGCCGGTAACAGCCTGCTGAACGCGCCGGTGGCGGCGCGCTGGCAGCGCAAGGTGCTGAGCACGCTGGCCACCTACCATGAACAGCATCAGGATGAGCCAGGCCCGGGCCGTGAACGTCTGCGGCGCATGGCGTTGCCGATGGAAGACGACGCGCTGGTGCTGCTGCTGATTGAAAACATGCGCGCCAGCGGCGCGATCGCAAGCCATCACGGCTGGCTGCATCTGCCGGAACACAAGGCCGGTTTTACCGCTGAGCAGGACGCGGTCTGGCAAAAAGTGGCGGCGCTGTTTGGCGATGAACCCTGGTGGGTGCGCGATCTGGCGCGTGAAACCAATACCGATGAGCAGCTGATGCGTCAGGTACTGCGGCATGCGGCGCAGCAGGGCATGATTGTGGCGATCGTGAAAGATCGTTATTACCGCAACGATCGGATCGTTGCGTTTGCGAACCTGATCCGGGAGCTGGATCAGGCGCGCGGATCAACCTGCGCCGCAGACTTCCGCGATCGGCTGAACGTAGGACGCAAACTGGCGATTCAGATCCTGGAGTATTTCAACCGCATCGGGTTTACGCGTCGTCGTGGCAATGACCATGTGCTACGCGACGCGCAGTTATTTCCGTAAGCGTTAAGCGCTGCGCGCCTGCTTCTGCTTAGCCAGCCAGACCGCGCCCAGCCTTCCCGCCTGGTTACCCAGCTCGCAGGGAAGGATGGGCACCCGGAGCGCTTCCCACTCCTCGAATCGCTGTAAATATTTATCCAGCAGGAGATAGATTTTCTCCTGCTCACTAATGCCGCCGCCAATCAGCACCGCCTGCGGATCAAACATAGAGATCACGCTGTAAATACCGCGCGACAGACAATGCGCCCACGCTTCAATGGCTTCGCGCAGATGCACGTCGCTGTCCATGCGTTTAAACAGCTCCTCACCATCAGGCATCTCATCTTCCGACACGGCCAGCGCGCGGCGGCAGGCTTTCATCAGGCCACTGGCGGACGCCACTTCATGCATCGGCTCGCCCTCATTGCCTACGGGCAGCACGCCAAACTCACCCGCCCGGTAGTGCGACCCGCGGTAGAGATCGCCCTCCATGACGATACCGCCGCCGATGCCGGTGCCGATGGTGATGCAGACGAAATGCTCATAGTCCTTGCCCGCGCCCTGCCAGCGCTCGCCCAGCGCCGCGCAATTGGCATCGTTTTCGATTGTCACGGGGAGATCGGTCAGCTGTGCGAACAGTTCGCACAGGTTTTCGCCGTCAAGATAGTCCAGCGCCCCGGCTTTGGCCGCTTCGCCAGTATGGTGATTGATATGTCCTGGAAAACTCACGCCAATACTGGCGATCTCGTGCTCCTGGCAGTACTTATCCACTACCGTTTTCCACTTCTCTTTGAAGGTGCTTTCATCGTCCGGCGTATCATATTCATCGGATGTCAGTTCTTCGCCGTTTTCATTAATTACGCCGTGTTTGATGTGGGTTCCACCCACGTCAAAGCCGATAAATAGCTGCATTGCATCGTTCCTCATGAGCCCTTGAGCTATTAAGTATGGCTGCGGCGGCAGAAACGAAACGTAAAGTACGGTAATCCGTGATGCGGCTCGTAAACCCGCTACCCGCTGGCGAGAAAATCATCAGCCGGAACTACCCTTGTTGTACAACAACAGCAAGGAGACGGTCATGACAAACAATCCTCCCTCATCGCGTATCCAGCCTGGCGAGTATGGTTTTCCCCTTAAGCTGAAGCCCCGCTATGACAACTTTATCGGCGGCGACTGGGTGGCGCCCGTCGACGGTGAATACTATTCCAACCTGACGCCCGTTACCGGCCAGCCGCTGTGTGAAATTGCCAGTTCGGGCAAGCGGGATATCGATTTAGCGCTGGATGCGGCGCATAAGGCGAAAGATAAGTGGGGGCAAATGTCCGTTCAGGACAGAGCGGCCATGTTGTTCAAAATCGCCGATCGGATGGAGCAGAATCTGGAGCTGCTGGCGACCGCAGAAACGTGGGACAACGGCAAGCCGATCCGCGAAACCATGGCGGCGGACGTGCCGCTGGCGATCGACCATTTCCGCTATTTTGCGTCCTGCATCCGTGCCCAGGAGGGGGGAATAAGTGAAGTTGACAAAGATACCGTGGCGTATCACTTCCACGAGCCGCTCGGCGTGGTGGGGCAAATTATTCCGTGGAACTTCCCGCTGCTGATGGCGAGCTGGAAAATGGCGCCCGCGCTGGCGGCGGGTAACTGCGTTGTGCTGAAACCTGCACGCTTAACGCCGCTTTCGGTACTGCTGCTGATGGAGGTAATTGGCGACCTGTTGCCGCCGGGGGTCATTAACGTGGTCAACGGGGCCGGGGGAGAGATCGGCGAATATCTGGCTACTTCAAAGCGTATCGCCAAAGTGGCGTTTACCGGCTCAACGGAAGTGGGTCAGCAGATTATGCAGTACGCGACCCAGAACATCATTCCGGTCACCCTGGAGTTGGGCGGGAAATCGCCGAACATCTTCTTTGCCGACGTGATGGATGAAGAGGACGCCTTCTTCGACAAAGCGCTGGAAGGGTTTGCGCTGTTTGCGTTTAACCAGGGCGAAGTCTGCACCTGTCCGAGCCGCGCGCTGGTGCAGGAATCCATTTATGAGCGCTTTATGGAGCGGGCGATCCGGCGCGTGGAGTCGATTCGCAGCGGTAATCCGCTGGATAACGTTACCCAGATGGGGGCGCAGGTATCGCATGGCCAGCTGGAAACCATCCTCAACTATATTGATATCGGTAAAAAAGAGGGGGCTGATGTGTTGACCGGCGGTCGTCGTAAGGTGCTGGGCGGCGATTTGCAGGAGGGCTACTACCTTGAGCCGACTATCCTGTTCGGTAAGAACAACATGCGCGTTTTTCAGGAGGAAATTTTTGGACCGGTGCTGGCCGTCACCACGTTTAAAACCATGGACGAGGCGCTGGAGCTCGCGAACGACACGCAGTATGGCCTGGGGGCGGGCGTCTGGAGCCGTAACGGTAATCTGGCCTATAAAATGGGCCGCGGCATTCAGGCCGGACGCGTATGGACAAACTGCTATCACGCCTATCCGGCTCATGCGGCGTTTGGCGGCTACAAACAGTCGGGCATCGGGCGCGAAACCCATAAAATGATGCTAGAGCACTACCAGCAAACGAAATGTCTGTTAGTCAGCTACTCCGATAAACCGCTGGGGCTGTTTTAATCTCCCGGCTCAGGCCGTCCCGGGCGGCCTGAGCCGGGTTAAAGCCGGGTGGCGGCTTCGCCTTACCCGGCCTACTTTTTACTACCTCTCCCGTGGGAGAGGGCTGGGGTGAGGGCAACAGGCCGCAGTTATTCAGCCTTCATCCACCCATATCCGCATTTCCCCTTCTCCCCGGTTTGCCCAGCTGAACCACGGAATAAAGGTCAGCGTCTGGGGCTGACGTTCTACCGGCGAGTGGTCGTACTGCCACAGGGCATCAGTGTCCTTCGCCTGACACCCGATCCCTTCCGCCTGTATCAGCATCTTGTGCGCGAAAATGCCTTTGCCTTCAAATACCCTAAACGCGCTGTCTTGCGGCAAAGAAAGGTTATGCAGATTTGCGCCGTTATCGGCTTCTTCCAGGCAGTAAACCAGCGGCCCACGCTGCAATACGACTTTCCCCGCCTGCTGGCGCACCTGCGGGTTGCCGTACACGCGGCGGACCGGCATCGGTAACGTCAGCGTCAGCGTGTCGCCTTCCTGCCAGTTGCGGTTGAGGTATAAGTATCCACGGGAGACCTCGCCTGTAATGGCTTGACCATTGAGCGAAACAGCCGGTTCCGCACACCAGTCCGGCAGCCTCAGGGCCAGCGTGTGAGTCACCGGAACTGGTGAGGTTATCTCGATTTTCACCTGCTCATGCCACGGATAGTTTCCGCTAATACGCAGCTGGAGGGTGTTTTCCCCCACCGGAATGGCGACATCGTTTCCCACGTACAGGTTGATCAACAGCGCGTCCGGGCGAACGGTAAAAATATAGTGCCCCAGCGAGGTCAGCACGCGCGCAATATTCGGCGGGCAACAGGCGCAGCCGAACCAGCGCTGGCGCACCGGTTTCACGTGGTCATAGATATGGTTAAAGGCCAGTGTTTTCGGGTGCACTTCCAGCGGATTCACATAAAAGAAATGCTTACCGTCCAGCGCCATGCCACCCAGCACCGTGTTGTATAGTGCGCGCTCCATCACGTCGGCGTAGTGGCCGTCCGCCTCCATCTCAAGCATCCGGCGGGCAAACATCATCAGGCCGATGGAGGCGCAGCTTTCGGCATAGACCGTATCGTTGGGCAGATCGTAATCGCTGCTGAATGCCTCGCCGCTGCTTTGCGAGCCAATCCCGCCGGTGATGTACAGCTGGCGCTGTGCCATGTTGTTCCACAGCCGCAGGCAATCCTGACGTTTCCCTTCGTCGTTGCTCAGGCGCGCCAGATGCGCCATGCCCGCCATCAGATAGACAAAACGCACGGCATGGCCGATGGCCGTTTGTTGTTCGGCAAGGGGCTGATGCGCCTGGCTGTAGGCTTTGTCCTTGACCATCCACGCCGGGCCATAGGTGTTCCAGTATGACGTTCTGCCGCGCTTCTCATATTCGATATCGTAGAAGTGAGGCTGTGTGCCGCGTTCCTCAATAAAGTATTTCACCAGATTGAGATAGCGTGGCTCCTGCGTGACGTCGTACAGCCGCATCAGCGCCAGCTCGATTTCCGGGTGGCCCGGATAGCCGTGCAGCTGGTTTTCGCCCGGGCCAAACACGCTGTCGATATGATCCGCCAGCCTGCACACCACGTCCAGCAGGCGGCGCTTTCCGGTTCCCTGGAAATACGCCACGCCCGCTTCAATCATATGCCCGGCGCAGTACAGTTCGTGGCACTCGGCCAGATTGGTCCAGCGCTCGGCCGGTGCTTTCACCGTGAAATAGGTATTGAGATAGCCATCTTCACACTGCGCCGCTGCGACCAGCTCGATCACCTCGTCGGCGGTTTTTTCCAGTTCGGCATCCGGCTTCTGGCACAGCGACCACGCCACGGCTTCGAGCCATTTCGCCACGTCGCTGTCCTGAAAGACCATCCCGTAGAACTCCCCCTGTTCCAGACCGGCCGCGATACGGAAGTTGGCGATGGCGTGGCTGGGTTCAGCCTCCGCCACGCGATCGTTAAGCGCATCCCACTGGTAGGGGATTACCACATCGCGGACCAGCCGTTGGTACTGACCAAGAAACGGGTCGTTGATTTTCAGCTGATGCAGGTCGGCTTCCATTATGGTCATATCGTTCTCCTCAGGACTGTACATGACGCTGGCGCAAATCGGTTGCAATGCGCGACATCACGGGATTGTTAAGCCTGCACCAGCGGATAGCGACCGCCAGCAGCAGGTGGAAAAGGGCAGGGAGCAGCGTCTCCATGGCGGTGATGCCCTGCAATGAGGCGGGTGTCTGGTTGCCCGCGCCTGGCTGATAGGCCACGGCAATAAACACCAGGCTGATGATCCCGGCGCTGGATGCCCACGCGAGCTTGATGAAAAATAGATTGAAGGCGAAATTCATCCCCGAGGAGCGAACGCCGGTTTTCCATTCGCCGTAGTCATCGGCAAAGGCCATTAGCGAGAAGTGAAGCGGCAGGGTGAAGCCCAGGATCACGCCGTTACTTAAAATCACGATAAGCCAGAGCGTCTGGTGCGCCGGGCCACCTGGCAGGAACCACATTCCCATAGCAAGCGCAGCGAGTACCAGGTTGGTGTAGTAGTAGAGTTTGACGGTATCAATCCGCCGCGACAGCGGGTTGACGATCACCGCGCCCAGAATGGCGGCAAAGGTCACCATGGTGAAAAACAGCGAGGTGTACGCCGTGCTGCCCTGAAGCACGTAGGTGATGAAGTACATGTACCCGCCGCCGCGAATGTTGAAGACGTTGATCAGCAGAAACGACATCACCAGCATCAGCAGCAGCTGATCGTTTTTACGCAGGCCCGCCAGGTGCTCGCGCAGGGTGAATTTCCCCATCAGCGCAAGCGGGACGCGCTCGCGCACCCAGAAGAAGCAGCACAAGAACATCACCACAGCGATGGCGCACAGTACGCCGACGCCCAGCTGATAACCCCGGGCGGTATTGCCCTGTCCCAGCTCTGACACCAGCCACGGCAGGCCAACGGAGACCAGAAAGCCCGCCACGCCGCACAGTACGAAGCGCCAGGACTGGCAGGATATTACCTCGTTGTGGCGGGTGGTCATGGTGTTGATCAGCGCGCAATACGGCACGTTGATGGCGGTATAGCCTACGGACAACAGCAAATAGGTGCCGAACGCCCAGGCGATTTTCACGCCCATGCTGGCGTCCGGGACGGTGAAGGTCAGCACGCCGACGATCCCGATGGGAAGCGCGACCCACAGCTGCCACGGACGAAAACGCCCCCAGCGGCTCTGCGTGCGGTCGGCAATCACGCCCATCACCGGATCGGAAATCGCGTCAAATACCCGAAGAGCAATAAACAGCGTGCCCACCAGCGCGGGCGTCAGGCCAAATACATCGGTATAGAAAAAGGTCAAGAAGTTCATGATCAGGCAGGTAATTACCGTGCCGCCCGCGTCGCCCAGGCCGTAGCCAATTTTCTCGCGGACTGACAGTCGGTCATCGGCTGCCTGTTTTGCAACTTCTGCGTCTGTAATCGGTGTGGAAGTCATGGGGTAACTCCTCGATAAACGATTTTTTATCGTATTTGTGCAAGGTACCCCATTTATTCTGCATTCAACGGGCAGACCAACAAGGGAAGGGAAAAGTATAAAAAGGTGACGATTCCGACCTGATGGTAAAACTGTGAGTTTGATCGAGCTGTTCTGCTGATATTTATTAATAATCAAACAATAAACGCAATATTAGCCACCATAAAAGCGGGAAATTGAATATCCATGCTTGAATTATCCATAGCACTTCCGATTAAGGTTCAAAATGGCGGGTTATTTATCTCCCGGGGCGTGGGTCGTCATCCCGCACGAAAATTATCTTCGTGGGAGATAATCTTTGTCGAAAAAGGGACATTAACGATCCAGGAGGAAAATACGCTGTTTGAGGTAAACGCCGGCGAGAGTTTATTACTTTGGCCGAAGCGGCGGCATGTCGGCGTGGAAGATTTTCCGGGCGATCTCAAATTTTACTGGCTGCATTTTGAGGTGGATGAAGGCTTGCCTGCGTTGCCAGGTGCGACGCTATTGTCGATTGAGCAACACTGTAGCGTGCGGGATCCGCAATATGTTATTGCGTTATTCCGTCAGTTTTTAAGCGAGCAGGAAAAATTACAGCGTAGCCAGGCGCTGGAGATAATTTTGCTGTTAATTTTGCAGCAGATATCGCTCTCGCCGGGATATGAAGATAAAGCGGATGATGCGGGCGCAGCAATGGCGTGGAAGGCCAAACAACTTATCCGCACTCACTTTCATTTGCCCATATCCACTTCACAGCTGGCGAAAGAGCTGCACTGCAACGCAGATTACCTGGGGCGAGTATTTCGCCGGACGTTTCATTTAACCCTGACGGAGGCAATACACCGCCAGCGCGTCAGGGCCGCTGAAAAATTGTTGCTGAACGATGCGGCCTCATTAACTGAAGTGGCCACCCGGTGCGGTTTTAATGACGTGGGTTATTTCCGGCAGATATTCTCGAAACATACCGGGTTAACGCCCGCCGTCTGGAAACGGCGGTACTGTAAAGAGCATATTAATTCCGGATGAGCGCATCCTCTTTGACCCATCACACCTTCGCTGCCTCGGACGTTATGTATGATGTGCTCAGAACCGGGTTTTAATGCACGCGAGGCATAACTGATGAACCGATTTATTCTGACGGATCCTGAAAAATGTATCGGGTGCCGCACCTGTGAGGTGGCGTGCATGATGTCGCATCAAAGCAGCGCCACGCCAGAAGCATTTACGTCACGTATCCGCGTGGTTAAGGGGGGAACCTTCACCACGGCCGTGGGCTGCCACCAGTGTGAAGATGCGCCCTGCGCGAATGTCTGCCCGACGGGGGCCATTCACCGTGCTGCGGGAGCCTGGCTCGTTGAGCAGGCTCGCTGTATCGGCTGCAAAAGCTGTATGGTGGCGTGCCCGTTCGGGGCAATGCAGGTTCGGGTTGTGGGAGATCGCGTTCAGGCGCTGAAATGTGATTTGTGCATGCATCGCGAGGGCGGTCCCGCCTGCGTCGAAGCCTGTCCCACCCACGCGCTGCGCTGCATAGACCCCGCCAGACTACGCGTGGAACGGCTGCGTAATCTGGCCTGAGGTTTTATTAACCGGCCTCGCGCCAGGCGTTCTCAATCTCTTCGGCGAGAATTTTCACACCCGCTTCGATTTTTTCCGGGTCCGGGACGTAGTTCATGCGCATGCACTGGTGCGTATGCGGCCACGGTTTATCCAGTCCCGGGAAGAAGTAATCCCCCGGCACCATCAGCACGCCACGCTTTTTCAGACGCTGATAAAGCAGCTCTGTCGTAATGGGCAGATCCTTAAACCACAGCCACAGGAAAATTGCCCCTTCCGGTTTATGGATCAGGCAGCGTTCCTCCGGTAAGTAGCGGCGAAGGATGGCGATAGTTTCCTGAACGCGCTGAGAGTAAAACGGCTTGATCACCTCATTTGACAGGCGCAGCAGGTCGTTACGCCTGATCATCTCGCACATCATCGCCGGGCCGATGCCGCCAGGGGAAAGGCTGATAATGCCGTTCATGTTGGTAATGGCGGTGATGATTTTCTCGTTAGCAATGATAATGCCGCAGCGGCTGCCCGGCAGGCCCAGCTTGGAGAGGCTCATGCAGAGGATGATGTTCGGGTTCCACAGCGGACGCGCTTCGCTGAAGATGATACCCGGGAACGGTACGCCATAGGCGTTATCGATCACCAGCGGGATGCCGTGCTGATTCGCCAGCACATCCAGCTTCATCAGCTCGTCGTCGGTGATCACGTTCCCCGTCGGGTTGGTGGGACGAGATACGCAGATCATGCCCGTCTCTTCACCGATATGCAGATGTTCAAAATCGACGTGATATTTGAACTGGCCCTCTGGCAACAACTCGATATTCGGACGTGCGGAAACAAACAGGTCTTCTTCGAGGCCGGCATCGGCATAGCCGATATACTCCGGTGCCAGCGGGAACAGCACTTTTTTCGTGGTGCCGTCGGCGCGGCGTCCGGCGAACAGATTGAATAAGTAGAAAAACGCGCTCTGACTGCCGTTTGTCAGTGCAATGTTCTGTGGTTCGATATCCCAACCCAGCGCTTCCCGCAGCATTGCCGCCAGAAGCGTCAGTAGTTCTGTTTTACCCTGAGGGCCGTCGTAATTACATAGCGCATCGGTTGCTTTACCGTTTTCCAGCATGTCTGCCAGCAGCGTCTGGAAGTAGGTGTTCATCTCCGGAATTTGAGCCGGGTTTCCGCCGCCAAGCATGATAGCGCCTGGGGTGCGCAGCCCGTCGTTGAGGTCCTCCATCAGGCGGGTAATGCCTGAATGGCGGGTAAATTTGTCGCCGAATTGTGAAAACGTCATAGCAGGTGATCTGTCGGGCTTAATATGAAAGGCAGTAACCATAACGCCAGCACCGTGTTGGTGCAAATCGGCGGATGTGGTCGGATTTGTTGTTTTGTATGGTGGAGAGGGATTATTGCAGTGAATCCTTCTGATGAATGTACCCCTCACCCCGACCCTCTCCCCAAAGGGGCGAGGGTGAAAGACCGCACCGTGCAATCCCCTAGCCCCTTAGGGGAGAGGGTTAGGGTGAGGGGGCTGTTCTACTGATTACCCGCCCACACCACCATCACCTTATCGCCCTTGTGCTCGCGCACAAAGCCGTAGCCTTCTTTCACTGACAGCGTTGTTTGCTTGCCTTCACCCACAGCCGGATGACGGGCGCGGAACTGCCCCAGAAGCTGCCAGTGGGCGACAGTTAACGCCTGTTTACCCGTGACGTCCTGCCAGTTCATATCCGAACGGGTTCCCTGTAGCGGATCGGAGCCCGTCGGACCAAATGGACGCTCTGATTCATCGCCGTAATAGATCTGCACGCTTCCCGGCGCCAGCAGCAGTAACTCAGCGGCGCGCTGACCCCCTTCACGGAACAGACGCGTATCGTGGGAGGAGAGATAGCTCAGCACGTTAAAACTTTGCAGCTTTTCTGCCATTTGCTGCCAGGTCAAATCCATATCTGCCAGACAGTCCACTGCTTTCGCCGCCTGCTCCTGATAGTCAAAGTTGATCATCGCATCGAAGCCGTAGCGGTAATAATCGCTGTGCATCACGCCGTGGCCCCAGGATTCACCGGTCATCCAGAACGGCGCATCGTCGAGTTTTTTGTCCGGGTTGGCTGCCTTCCACGCGGCCAGCGCCTGGCTGGCCTGGTCTTTCAGTTGCTGCCAGGCTTCATGCTCAACGTGTTTGGCGGTATCGACCCGGAAACCGTCGATGCCGTAGTCACGTACCCACTGGCTAAGCCAGTGGGTCAGGTAATCTCGCTGCGTGAAATTCGTCATCACTTTCGCGTTGGTGTCGGGCTTGTGTTGATAAAAGTTCGGCAAACCTGACGGGGTTTTTGATTCCGTTTTCAGATCCGGCAGGAAGGCCAGGGACATGGTCAAGTCGTCAAAGCCCGGGTTGTCGTAATCACCGATATCGGTACGGATCCATTTTTTACCCCACCATTTTTCCCATGCGGCTTTGTCACTGAAGTTGATGTAATCGTTGAAGCTGTGCCAGCTTTGACCCGCGCCTGGCTTCCAGTCAGTCCAGCGTTCGCCGAGCGTTTTTTTCAGCTCATCTCCCTGTAAATAGAGTGCGCCAAACTGATATTGCTGCATATCTGCAAGCGTCGCATAGCCCGCGTGGTTCATGACAACGTCAAACAGGACGCGGATACCGCGCCTGTGCGCGTCGTCGACAAGCTGGCGTAAATCATCTTCGTTGCCCATGTTGGCGTCGAGTTTCGTCCAGTCCTGGGTGTAATAACCGTGATACGCGTAGTGGGGGAAATCCCCTTTGGTGCCGCCGCCAACCCAGCCGTGGATCTGCTCCAGCGGGGAGCTTATCCAGAGCGCATTCACGCCCAGTTGCTGAAGGTAATCCAGTTTGCTGGTAAGCCCTTTCAGATCGCCGCCGTGGAAAGTACCTATCTCCTGCATACCATCTTTATGGCGGCCATAGCTGTTGTCGTTGGTGGGGTCGCCATTCACGAAGCGATCGGTCAGCACGAAATAGACGGTGGCGTTTTGCCAGCTGAACGGCGCGGGTTTGTCCGTTTCGGCGCGCTCAAGCAGCAGCAGGCCATTGCTGTTGGCGGCTGGCTGAAGAGTCACTTTGCCATTTTGAACGGTCGCGGTCTGTTTGCTGTAAAAATCACGCACCACCGTGCCTTCCGGGAACGTGTTAACGACGTCGATCGTGAGCGGTTTGCCGTCCCACTTCGGGCACTGGCGGGTAACGTTTGCGACAGGCTGTGGCGCCGCACTTTGTACCGTCAGCATCAGCGTCGGCGTTCCAGAGCGCGTATCAATACGCATCTGATAAACGCCGTCACGGAATAACCGCCACTGCGGTGGCGTGCCTTCGCACGGTTTGAGCGACAGCATCTCGTTGAGCTTAATGGCCTTTGTCGGCTGCCAGCACGCGTTGTCAAGACTCAACGTCAGTGGACGGGTACCCTTCGCAAGCGTTGCCTGGCTGGTAAAGACGCCGGTACCTTCAGCGTTGAATGCGTCAAATCCCGGCGATGACCAGTCGGCATGCGCGAATGCGGGTAACATCAGAACAGCTAATGCAGTGCGTTTCATTCCATTTTCCTGTCGCGGCATTTTTGACCAGTGTGCCATTCGGCTCAGGGGAAAAACTCCTCCTCTGAGGCTTTCTGCCAGGAGGACGCGAAGGGATGAGTGATCCCGCGCAAAATTAGGCAGTTATCTGCGATATCGCGCACATTTTTCCAGTGTTGGTGCTTTAATGAGCATGTTCCGGATGACATAGTTTCGGAATTGGACTATTTATAGACGTGCTCTTGAAGACTATTTTTGGTACGATTTGAGATTCCGCTCTCAAATTTTGAAGAAAATAAGGTGTTGGAATGCTTATATCCGACCAGGAGACCTAATGATATCGACTCCCATTCGACGATATGGGGCCGCGATACTCATGTTACTCACCATGGCATTTTCAGGTGAGGTGCTTGCAAAGACGCACACGGATACAACGAGTAAGAAAGCCCACGTAATAAATACGACAAGCAGTAAGGTTAGCAGTAAACAAGAGTATTCTCGCAATAGTGCAAAGAGTAGTTCACTTCCTGATTTGCGAAAATACCCTTCCGGGACACCAAGGAAAAAAGCGTTTCTCCGGACGGTAATGCCTTACATTAAAAGTCAAAATGCCGCGATTACTGCGGATCGTAACTGGCTGATCGCCAAACAGTACGATAGCCGCTGGTCGCCGTCTGAGCGCACTCGCCTGAAAGACATCGCCAAACGCTATAAAGTGAAGTGGAGCGGGAACACGCGTCGTGTGCCGTGGAACACTCTGTTAGAGCGTGTGGACATTATTCCAGGCAGTATGGTCGCGACAATGGCCGCCGCCGAAAGCGGTTGGGGCACCTCGAAGCTGGCGCGCAACAACAACAATCTGTTTGGCATGAAATGCGCAAAAGGTCGTTGTACTAATGCACCCGGCAAGGTGAAGGGCTATTCACAGTTTGAATCGGTGAAAGATTCCGTGAATGCCTATGTGGTGAATCTGAACACCCACCCGGCCTACTCTTCGTTCCGTAAGTCACGCGCGCAGCTGCGTAAGGCGGATCAGGAAGTGACGGCCACGGCGATGATCCACAAGCTGAAAGGTTATTCCACCCAGGGACAGCGCTACAACAACTACCTGTTCTCAATGTACCAGGATAACCAGCGTCTGATTGCCGCACATATGTAATGAAAAACGCCTTCCACTGGAAGGCGTTCTTTTTTCTAGAGCAGGACTTCACTGTACCGTTCCCGGTACTCCTTCGGCGTGGTGTCATACTCTTTCCTGAACACCGAATAGAAATACTGAAGCGACGGGTAGCCGCACATCTGTGAAATCTCGTTGATCGACAGCGAGGTGGAGATCAGCAGACTTCGCGCTTTCTCCAGCTTTTCCGCATGGATCACGGCGTGGATCGTCTCACCGACTTCCTCTTTAAACCGCTTCTCCAGATTCGAACGTGAAATGCCGACCGAATCCAGCACCTGATCGACCTTAATCCCTTTGCAGGCATGATTGCGAATGTAGTGCATCGCCTGAATCACGGCCGGATCGTTTAAGGAACGGTAGTCAGTTGAGCGACGCTCGACCACGCGAACGGGCGGAACCAGCAGACGCTGGAGCGGCAGGGATTCGTTGTCTAACAGTCTGTGCAGCAGCTTCGCGGCCTGATAGCCCATCTGACGGGTACCCTGCGCCACGGATGAGAGCGCCACGCGCGACAGATAGCGCGTAAGCTCTTCGTTATCAATACCAATCACGCACAGCTTTTCAGGCACCGGAATATGCAAATGTTCGCACACCTGTAATACGTGGCGGGCGCGGGCGTCCGTCACGGCGATAATCCCTGTCTGGGGCGGCAGCGTTTGCAGCCAGTCAGCCAGGCGATTCTGTGCGTGCTGCCAGTTTTCTGGCGCGGTTTCCAGCCCCTGATAAACGACGCCGCGATACTTCTCCTGGGCAACCAGCTGGCAGAAGGCATACTCACGCTCCATCGCCCAGCGCTTTCCGCTGGTGGCGGGCAATCCGTAAAACGCAAAACGATGGACGCCTTTCTCCTTTAAATGGAGGAAGGCGGTCTCAACCAGGGCATGGTTATCCGTGGCGATGTAGTGAACGGGGGGGTAATGTTCCGCTGAATGGTAAGAGCCGCCAACGCCCACGATAGGTACGTCGACGCCACTCAGCAACTGTTCAATCACGGGGTCGTCAAAGTCAGCGATAACCCCGTCTCCCAGCCAGTCTTTGATGTTCTCCAGACGGGTACGGAAATCTTCTTCGATGAAAATATCCCATTCGGATTGCGACGCCTGCAAATATTCACCAACCCCCTCAACCACCTGACGGTCATAGGCTTTGTTGGCATTGAATAACAACGTAATGCGGTGACGCTTTTCAAACATGGCTCACTTTCCCAAATTAGTCACGATACGGTTCTCAGGCGCGCCGCTTGGTGGCAGAGTCCATCCAGACTGCCAGCAAAAGAATGGCCCCTTTGACGATATACTGCCAAAACGTCGGCACGTCCATCATACTCATCCCGTTATCCAGCGAAGCCATAATAAATGCGCCCATCACCGCCCCCGCCACGCTGCCAATACCTCCGGCGAGGCTGGTCCCGCCAATCACGCAGGCGGCGATGGCGTCCAGCTCGGCAATATTACCGGCAGACGGGGAACCCGCACCCAGTCGCGAGCTGAGGATCAGCCCCGCGATGGCTACCATCAGGCCGTTGATGGCAAAGACGGCGAGTTTGGTGCGCTCGACGTTGATACCAGATAAACGCGCGGCTTCAAGATTGCCGCCGATAGCATAAATACGGCGACCGAATGCGGTACGTGTGGCCATAAACATCCCACCTAACAGCAACAGCGCCAGCAGCAGAACGGGCGTTGGGACACCGCGATAATCGTTTAGCAGCCAGATGGCCCCCAGCACAATCACCGCAGTAAGCGCCTGACGGCCGACAACCGAGGTTGAGGCAGGCGAGGCCAGCCCCAGCGCCTGGCGACGCATGCGTCCTCGCCATTGCCACGTGACAAACGCCATCAGCCCAACCACGCCGATCGTAAAACCGACGCCATCAGAGAGGTAGCTTTGGCCAATCTGGGACATCGAGGCGCTGGTCGGGGAGACGGTAGTGCCGTTGGTGATCCCAATCAGAATACCGCGGAAGGCCAGCATCCCTGCTAAGGTGACAATAAACGACGGGACTTTACGGTAGGCCACCCACCAGCCGTTCCACGCACCCAGCAGCAGACCCAGTACCAGCGTGACCGCAATCGTCAGCGGCAGCGGCCAGCCGAGCCAGACGTCAAAAATTGCCGCCACGCCGCCGAGCAGACCCATCATCGACCCTACCGACAGGTCAATTTCCGCTGAGATAATCACAAAGACCATCCCCACCGCCAGGATCCCGGTGATGGCGGTCTGACGCAGCAGGTTAGAGACGTTACGTGCGCTCAAATAGGAGCCATCGGTCATCCAGGTAAAGAACAACATGATGACGATAATGGCGGCAATCATTACAAAAACTTGCAGATTCAGCGATTTAAGTCCTGCGAACGCACCGGGCGTCGGAACAGCGACTTTGATATCAGACGGGTTGCTTTTCGACATGGCGTTCGCTCCTTAAGGCAGCTTCCATCACCTGCTCTTGCGTCAGGTTCTGGTTGTTCAGGTTGGCTTTGAGTTTCCCTTCATGCATGACCAGCACGCGGTCGCTCAGCCCCAGCACTTCAGGCAATTCGGACGAGATAACAATGACGGCAATCCCTTGCTGCACAAGCTGGTTGATCAGCTTGTAGATTTCATACTTCGCGCCGATATCGATCCCGCGCGTGGGTTCGTCCAGAATTAAAATGCGCGGATTAAGCAACAGGCAGCGCGCCAGAATCGCTTTCTGCTGGTTGCCGCCGCTCAGGCGACCTATCGCCAGTTCCGGCGAGGAGGTTTTCACCTTGAGCCTGGCAAGTGACTGAAGAATACACTGCTGTTCTGCGGCATCATCCAGGCTGCTCAGCGCGCCGGAAAACTGGCTGAGCGCCGCCAGCGTGATATTTTTTCCCACCGCCATGACCGGCACGATGCCGTCTTTTTTGCGGTCTTCGGGCACCATGGCAATACCTTTGGCAATGGCCTGCTGGCAGTTGTCAATTTTTACCGGCTGACCGTCGATATAAATTTTGCCTTCCCAGCGCCCCGGCCAGACGCCAAACAGACACTGCACGGCCTCGGTTCTTCCGGCACCCACTAAACCCGCAATACCGAGAATTTCGCCGCGGTGCAGCGAGAAGGAGAGGTTATCCACGCGCTTGATGTGGCGGTTAACGGGATGCCACGCCGTCAGGTTTTCCACGCGCAGGAGTTCTTCGCCTATGGTGTGTGGTTCGTTGGGATACAGTGCGGTGAGCTCGCGACCCACCATCATGGTGATGATGTCATCTTCGCTCATGCCTTCTGCTTCACGCGTGCCAATGTGCTGCCCGTCGCGGATGACGCAGATGGTGTCGGAAATAGCTTTCACCTCATTGAGCTTGTGCGAAATATAGATGCAGGCGATACCGTGGTTTTGCAGGTCGCGGATGATATGGAGCAGAACGGCGGTTTCCTGTTCGGTGAGCGAGGCGGTTGGCTCGTCGAGGATCAGCAGGCGTACCTGTTTATTTAGCGCCTTGGCGATCTCCACCAGTTGCTGCTGGCCCAAACCTAAGTCGCCCACGCGCGTATCCGGTGAGATAGCGAGACTCACCTGGGCCAGCAGTTTTTCGCAGCGCAGCGTCATGGTGTCGTAATCCAGTACGCCGTGGCGCGAGAGTTCGGCCCCAAGAAAGATATTTTCCAGCACGGTAAGGTGCTTCACCAGTGCCAGCTCCTGGTGAATGATAGCGATGCCTTTACGTTCGGTATCACGAATGTGCGTGGCCTGAAGCACCTCACCGGCAAAGACGATTTCGCCCTCGTAGCTGCCGTGCGGATAGATCCCGCACAGCACCTTCATCAGCGTGGATTTCCCCGAGCCGTTTTCGCCGCACAGCGACATCACTTCGCCGGGGTTCAGCCGCAGGCTTACGTTGTCGACCGCTTTCACCGCCCCGAAGGCTTTGGTGATGCTTTTCATTTCAAGTAAATAAGACATAACTGCTCCGCATAGCCCGACAGATGAACAGGGCAGGTCGATGCGCCCCCGCCGGGCAGGGGCTGCGCTGGATTACAGTTCACTCTTCTTATGGAAACCGTCTTTCACCACCGTGGCGTCAATATTCTCTTTGTTGACTTCGATAGGGGTAAGCAGGCGAGCTGGCACGTCTTTCAGGCCGTTATTTAACGTCGCGTCTGCTTTAGGTTGCTGGCCATTTCCCAGCTCAACGGCAATTTCGGCGGCCGTATTGGCAAGCTCGGTAATGGGCTTATAGACCGTCATAGTCTGGGTACCCGCGATAATGCGTTTTACACCCGCAAGGTCGGCGTCCTGTCCGGAAATAGCGACTTTCCCGGCCAGACCCTGCGCGCTCAGCGCCTGAATGGCGCCCCCCGCAGTGGCGTCGTTAGAGGCCACCACTGCATCGATTTTGTTGTTATTTGCGGTCAACGCGTTTTCCATAATTTTCAGCGCGTTTTCCGGTAACCAGCCGTCAGCCCACTGATCGCCGACGACTTTAATTTTGCCCTCGTCGATATACGGCTTCAGCACTTTCATTTGTCCCTGACGGAACAGTTTGGCGTTGTTATCCACAGGCGAGCCGCCCATCAGGAAATAATTCCCTTGAGGCACTTTTGCGATCAAGCTTTTAGCCTGTAATTCACCCACCTTTTCATTGTCGAACGAAATATAATAATCAATATCCGCATTATTAATCATGCGGTCATAAGCCAGGACTTTTATGCCTTCCTGTTTTGCTTCTTTCACCACGTTGCTTAATACCTGGCCGTTATACGGGATAATGACCAGCACATCGACGCCACGGTTGATCATATTCTCAATTTGCGACATTTGCGTCTCTTCGTTGCCGTTAGCGGACTGAACGAACACCTCCGCACCGAGAGATTCCGCTTTTTTAACAAAGATATCGCGATCTTTTTGCCAGCGCTCCAGGCGTAAGTCATCAATCGCCATGCCGATTTTGACTTCTTTGGCGTGGCCGGCAAAGCTTGCAAGCAGGAGAGTAGTGCAGAGCGTTAGGGTCAGGTTCTTTATCTTCATAATTATTAGGCCTTTTTGTAGGGGTATGTGTAGCTGAGATAAAAGAAACATTCACTGCTGAGACGCAGCAAATTTTTAACGTGGAAAGGCCTGCTGGCAATTACAGATTTTTATCTTCTCATTACGATATTTGGTTTATTTCTGAATTTATGACCGCGATCGGATTTTAAAAAGCGTAACCTATTAATTACATTTGATTCTGGAATGCGCGCCGAAAAATAGTTTGTCTGCACATTATTTTGCGAGCCAGCGCACAATTGCGCATTCTCTCAATAGCAGTGTGAAATAACGTAATTGAGCAACCTCCAATGTCTATTCACTATTACTCCAGAAGCAAGACCACGCCGCATACCCTGATTATGGAGCTCAATATGCAAGCTTATTTCGACCAACTCGATCGCGTTCGTTTCGAAGGCACGAAAACGACCAATCCTTTAGCATTTCGTCACTACAACCCGGATGAGCTGGTGCTGGGTAAGCGCATGGAAGATCACTTGCGCTTTGCCGCCTGCTACTGGCACACCTTCTGCTGGAACGGTGCCGATATGTTCGGCGTGGGCTCTTTTGACCGTCCATGGCAACAGCCGGGCGAGGCCATTGAGCTGGCGAAGCGTAAAGCCGACGTCGCGTTCGAGTTCTTCCATAAGCTGAACGTGCCGTACTACTGTTTCCACGATGTGGACGTGTCGCCGGAAGGGGCGTCGCTGAAAGAGTATCTGAACAATTTTGCGCAGATGGTCGACGTGCTGGCTGAAAAACAGCAGCAAAGCGGCGTGAAGCTGCTCTGGGGTACGGCTAACTGCTTTACCAACCCTCGCTATGGCGCGGGCGCGTCAACCAACCCGGACCCGGAAGTCTTCAGCTGGGCGGCAACCCAGGTCGTGACTGCGATGAACGCCACGCATCAGCTGGGCGGTGAGAACTACGTTCTCTGGGGCGGTCGTGAAGGCTATGAAACGCTGCTGAATACTGACCTGCGCCAGGAGCGTGAGCAGATTGGCCGCTTTATGCAGATGGTTGTGGACCACAAGCACAAAATCGGCTTCCGCGGTACGCTGCTGATTGAGCCAAAACCACAGGAGCCAACCAAGCATCAGTACGACTACGATGTCGCCACCGTGTATGGCTTCCTGAAGCAGTTTGGTCTGGAAAAAGAGATCAAAGTGAACATTGAGGCTAACCACGCCACGCTGGCGGGCCACTCGTTCCATCACGAAATCGCCTCTGCGATTGCGCTGGGCATCTTCGGATCGGTGGATGCGAACCGCGGCGATCCGCAGCTGGGCTGGGATACCGACCAGTTCCCGAACAGCGTCGAAGAGAATGCGCTGGTGATGTACGAAATCATCAAAGCGGGCGGTTTCACCACCGGCGGCCTGAACTTCGACGCCAAAGTGCGTCGCCAGAGCACCGACAAATACGATCTGTTCTACGGGCATATTGGCGCGATGGACACCATGGCGCTGGCGCTGAAGGTGGCGGCCCGTATGATTGAAGACGGTGAGCTGGATAAGCGCGTGGCGAAGCGCTACAGCGGCTGGAACAGTGAGCTGGGCCAGCAAATTTTGAAAGGTCAGTTATCGCTTGCGGAGATCGCGAAGTACGCTGAACAGCATCAGTTGGCACCGCAGCATCAGAGCGGCCATCAGGAACTGCTGGAAAACCTGGTCAATCACTACCTGTTCGATAAATAACAGCATTCATGCCCGGTAAGCGCAGCGCCGCCGGGCATTTCTGTCAAAGGAGTCACCACATGTATATCGGGATCGATCTTGGCACGTCGGGGGTGAAAGCCATCCTGTTAAGCGAGCAGGGCGATGTGTTAGCCACGCAGACTGAAAAGTTGCAGGTTTCACGCCCGCAGCCACTTTGGTCGGAACAAGATCCGGAGCAGTGGTGGCAGGCGACGGACCGCGCGATGAAAGCCTTAGGTGAGCAGCACAGCCTGCGCGACGTGAAAGCGCTGGGCATTGCCGGGCAAATGCATGGCGCCACGCTGCTGGATAGCCAGCATCGCGTTCTGCGCCCGGCTATTCTCTGGAACGATGGCCGCTGTGCGGAAGAGTGCGCGATCCTTGAGGAGCGTGTGCCTGCGTCCCGCGAGATTACGGGCAATCTGATGATGCCCGGTTTTACCGCGCCAAAACTCCTGTGGGTGCAGCGCCATGAGCCTGAGATTTTTCGTCAGGTGGCGAAGGTTCTGTTGCCGAAAGACTACCTGCGTTTTCGCATGACGGGGGATTTTGCCAGCGACATGTCTGACGCCGCGGGCACGATGTGGCTCGACGTGGCGAAACGGGACTGGAGCGAAGCGATGCTGGATGCCTGCCAGCTGACGCGCGATCATATGCCTGCGCTGTTTGAAGGCAGTGATATCACGGGCGCTTTGCAGCCTTCTGTTGCTGAACGCTGGAATATGCCAGCCGTACCTGTCGTTGCCGGCTGCGGCGATAATGCGGCGGGTGCGGTAGGCGTGGGGATGGTGGAGACAGGACAGGCCATGCTCTCGCTCGGCACTTCCGGCGTCTATTTTGCCGTCAGTGACGGCTATCGTAGTAACCCTGAAAGCGCCGTACACAGCTTCTGCCACGCGTTGCCGGGTAAATGGCATTTGATGTCGGTGATGCTGAGCGCGGCATCCTGCCTCGACTGGGCGGCAAAGCTGACCGGAATGGCGGACGTCCCGGCGCTTATCGCAGCGGCACAGCAGGCGGATGATACTGCCGGTGCGGTCTGGTTTTTACCGTACCTTTCAGGCGAGCGGACGCCGCATAACAACCCGGAAGCGAAAGGGGTCTTCTTCGGCCTTACCCATCAGCACGGCCCGGCAGAGCTGGCACGCGCGGTGCTTGAAGGGGTCGGCTATGCGCTGGCGGACGGCATGGATGTCGTGCATGACTGTGGCCTGACGCCATCCAGCATTACGTTAATTGGCGGCGGGGCACGAAGCAGCTACTGGCGGCAAATGCTTTCCGATATTAGCGGGTTGCAGCTGGACTATCGTACTGGGGGAGATGTTGGTCCGGCGCTCGGTGCGGCACGGCTTGCGCAAATTGCGCTGAACCGGGATAAACCACTGCCCCAGCTTTTGCCCCAGCTGCCGCTTGAACAGCAGCATCGTCCTGATGCGAAAAATCATGCTCGCTACGCTGAAAGACGAGACGTTTTCCGCAAAATCTATCAGCAGCTTTTACCGCTAATGTCATAAACAGGAGCCGGGTGGCGCTAACGCTTACCCGGCCTGCCAGCCTTCAACCGGGTTAGCTCACAAACCTGCGTGTATCGATGCGTTGCAGCAGCATTGAGAGCAGCAGGCTGACAACCAGCGTAACGGTAAATATCCAGACAATATCCAGCACCGGCCAGCTTTTAAGCTCAACGCCGCGGGTGCGCAGGGCGTGGATCACCAGCGCGTGAAAACCGTAAATGCCCAGCGAGTGGCGAGAGATAAACCCCAGCACCGGAAGCGGGCGGGCATTCAGGGTGTTTTTAAACAGGGTCAGCAGCGAAACCGCGCAGATAAAGACCATCGGCCCGCAGTAGAGATACCAGGTATCGGCAAAGTTTCCGCGCCATTGCAGCTCGTGCAGCGTCCCTCGAGAGATAATAAACACACCGGCGATAAATGCTGCCGCGCAAAGCCAGTTTATTCCTCGCTTTTGCGTCTCCATCGTGCCGATGGCGCGCCCCAGCATGCCGTACAGCACGTAATAAAACGTATCGCCGTTGATATAGAGGTTAACGGGCAGCCATTCAAAGCCATCAATTTTCTGTGAGACGGTATTCGGGTTTGCCACGATCCCGATTATTACCATCAAGGCCAGCAGCATTTTACCGCTAACGTTTTTTACCTGAATTAACGGCGAAACCAGATAGATAACCATTATCGCGAAGAAAAACCACAGATGATAGAACACCGGTTTTTGCAACAAATTGAGCAGGGAACGTTCAGCGTTAATTGAAGTGAACAGGATGATATAGAGCAGCGAAATGGCGCTGTAAAACAGCAAACAGGATACAATACGGATGAAATGTCTCGGCTGCGCGCTACGCTCGCCAAAAAAGAGAAAACCGGAAATCATAAAGAACAGCGGGACGCTCACGCGTGAGGCTGAGTTCAGAATATTGGCGACATCCCAGTTAACAGGGCTGATACTGTGCGCGTTCGTGACATACCAGGTCGTAGTGTGGATCATCACCACCATCAGACAGGCTATTCCCCGCAGGTTATCAATCCAGTTAATTTTTGACTGCATCAGTTCCTCTGTATTCCTGATAAAGAAAGTGTGACTGCGATTGCGTAAAACTTTTCCCTTGGAAAATTCTGAGTTTAGCCAGGCTGTCTTGTCGGGAGCTGGCGAGATTCGCAGAATGTTGAACATTAATCTATAAACGTGTTGCTACTAAAAATAACAGCCACTGACCAGGGCGGTAATAAAAATGATGATGAAGCGTGGGGTGTCACTCTTTCTGCTGCTCTTATTAACAGGATGCAGTGCTTCTGAGGAGATACCTGTCCAAAAAGCGCAGCAGGGGAAAATGAGCCCGGAGCGTTCCCTAAATATGGAACAGCTGTGCAGGGATCAGGCGGCTCACCGCTATAATTCCGAAGCACAGAAAATTCATATTAACGGTTTCGAACGCTTTCAGGGCAGCTATGAGCTAAAAGGCTATACGGCGCGTAAAGAGGGCTTTGTCTGCTCTTTTGATGCAGACGGCCAGTTTTTACATCTCTCAATGCGCTAAATTGCTCGTATAAGCAGCAACCAGAGCCTTCGCAGGTTCTGGCTGTAGGGCTTATTCCCCAATTTTCCCTAAACAACCCCGTTTCGTACTGTATATCTTGCAGCCAGCGGGTATACTGATCCCTTCCATTTAAAACCACACGTATCCAGCACGAAATACTATGCAAAAGTTTGATACCAAGACCTTCCAGGGCCTGATCCTGACCTTACAGGATTACTGGGCTCGTCAGGGCTGCACCATTGTTCAACCTTTGGACATGGAAGTTGGCGCAGGCACCTCACACCCGATGACCAGCCTGCGCGCGTTAGGTCCAGAGCCGATGGCGACCGCCTATGTTCAGCCATCCCGTCGTCCGACCGATGGCCGTTACGGCGAAAACCCGAACCGTTTGCAGCACTACTATCAGTTCCAGGTGGTGATTAAGCCATCACCCGACAACATTCAGGAACTGTACCTCGGGTCACTGAAAGAGCTGGGTATGGATCCGACCATTCACGACATTCGTTTCGTGGAAGATAACTGGGAAAACCCAACGCTGGGTGCCTGGGGTCTGGGTTGGGAAGTGTGGCTGAACGGCATGGAAGTGACCCAGTTCACCTACTTCCAGCAGGTTGGCGGTCTGGAATGTAAACCGATCACCGGCGAAATCACCTATGGTCTGGAACGTCTGGCCATGTACATTCAGGGCGTAGACAGCGTTTACGACCTGGTCTGGAGCGACGGCCCGCTGGGTAAAACCACCTACGGCGACGTGTTCCATCAGAACGAAGTGGAGCAATCCACCTATAACTTCGAATACGCGGACGTGGACTTCCTGTTCACCTGCTTCGAGCAGTACGAGAAAGAAGCCCAGCAGCTGCTGGCGCTGGAGACTCCGCTGCCTCTGCCTGCCTACGAGCGTATTCTGAAGGCTGCCCACAGCTTCAACCTGCTGGATGCCCGCAAAGCGATCTCCGTGACTGAACGTCAGCGCTACATTCTGCGTATTCGTACCCTGACCAAAGCCGTTGCTGAAGCTTACTACGCGTCCCGTGAAGCCCTTGGCTTCCCGATGTGCAACCGAAACAAATAAGAGGCGGCCATGTCTGAGAAAACTTTCCTGGTGGAAATCGGCACTGAAGAGCTGCCACCAAAAGCCCTGCGCAGCCTGGCTGAATCTTTCGCTGCGAACGTCACTGCTGAGCTGGATAACGCTGGCCTGGCGCACGGTAAAATTGAGTGGTTTGCTGCACCGCGTCGTCTGGCGCTGAAAGTGGCAAATCTGGCGGCGTCTCAGCCGGATCGCGAAGTTGAAAAACGTGGCCCGGCCATTGCCCAGGCGTTCGACGCGGAAGGCAAGCCGAGCAAAGCGGCTGAAGGCTGGGCGCGCGGCTGCGGTATCACCGTCGATCAGGCCGAACGTCTGACCACCGACAAAGGTGAATGGCTGCTGTATCGTGCCCATGTGAAAGGCGAAAGCGCGGAAGCGCTGCTGCCAGATATGATTGCGACCTCGCTGGCTAAGCTGCCGATTCCTAAGCTGATGCGCTGGGGCGCGTCTGACGTTCACTTTGTGCGTCCGGTTCACACCGTGACCCTGCTGCTGGGCGATACCGTTATTCCGGCGACCATTCTGGGCGTGGCGTCCGATCGCGTGATCCGCGGCCACCGCTTTATGGGCGAGCCGGAGTTCACCATCGACAATGCTGATCAGTACCCGCAGATCCTGCTGGAGCGCGGTAAGGTCATTGCTGACTACGAACAGCGTAAAGCCAAAATCAAAGCTGACGCCGAAGAAGCGGCGCGCAAAATTGGCGGTAATGCCGATCTGAGCGATAGCCTGCTGGAAGAAGTGACCTCTCTGGTCGAATGGCCGGTTGTGCTGACCGCGAAATTCGAAGAGAAATTCCTGGCCGTTCCGGCTGAAGCGCTGGTGTACACCATGAAGGGTGACCAAAAGTACTTCCCGGTTTACGCCAACGACGGCCAGCTGCTGCCAAACTTCATCTTCGTCGCGAACATCGAATCGAAAGATCCGAGCCAGATTATCTCCGGTAACGAGAAAGTGGTGCGTCCACGTCTGGCGGACGCCGAGTTCTTCTTCAACACCGACCGTAAAAAACGTCTGGAAGATAACCTGCCGCGTCTGCAAACCGTACTGTTCCAGCAGCAGCTGGGTACGCTGCGCGACAAGACTGACCGTATCGCGGAGCTGTCCGGCTGGATTGCCCGTGAAATTGGCGCCGACGTTAACCACGCTACCCGCGCGGGCCTGCTCTCCAAGTGCGACCTGATGACCAACATGGTGTTCGAATTTACCGACACCCAGGGCGTGATGGGCATGCACTACGCGCGTCATGACGGCGAAGCGGAAGACGTGGCTGTGGCCCTGAACGAGCAGTATCAGCCGCGCTTTGCCGGTGACGATCTGCCGTCTAACCCGGTTGCCTGCGCCGTGGCGATTGCCGATAAGATGGACACCCTGGCGGGTATCTTCGGTATCGGTCAGCATCCGAAAGGCGACAAAGACCCGTTTGCGCTGCGTCGTGCTGCGCTGGGCGTGCTGCGCATCATCGTAGAGAAGAACCTCAATCTCGATCTGCAAACGCTGACCGAAGAAGCGGTCCGTCTGTACGGCGATAAGCTGACCAACGCGAAGGTTGTGGATGATGTTATCGACTTTATGCTCGGTCGTTTCCGCGCGTGGTATCAGGACGAAGGTTACTCCGTTGATACCATTCAGGCGGTGCTGGCGCGTCGTCCGACCCGTCCGGCAGATTTCGATGCGCGTATGAAGGCGGTATCCCACTTCCGTACGCTGGAAGCGGCGTCTGCGCTGGCCGCGGCCAACAAGCGTGTATCCAACATCCTCGCGAAATCCGACGAGACGCTGAACGAACGCGTAAACGCTGCAACCCTGAAAGAGCCGGAAGAGATTTCTCTGGCGATGCAGGTTGTGGTGCTGCGCGACAAGCTGGAGCCGTATTTCGCGGAAGGTCGCTACCAGGAAGCACTGGTGGAGCTGGCGGAGCTACGTGACGTCATCGATGCCTTCTTCGAGAAGGTGATGGTGAACGTGGAAGATAAAGAGCTGCGTATTAACCGTCTCTCGATGCTTGAGAAACTGCGTGAGCTGTTCCTGCGCGTGGCGGATATTTCGCTGCTGCAATAATGTAAAAAACCCGCCCCTGACAGGCGGGAAGAACGGCAACTAAACTGTCTCTCTTCGCCAATGGCGCCATAACTGCGTTGGCTGCGCTCGTTCACCCGAATCACTTACTAATGTAAGCTCATCGGGATTCGCTCGCTTGCCGCCTTGTTCTGACGTCATTGGCTTTAAGATACTTTTCCTTATTTACATTTACACTCTCTCAAACACCGTCGCGATCCCCTGACCCAACCCGATACACATCGTCGCCAGTCCGAACTGGGCATCTTTGCGTTCCATCAGGTTGATCAGCGTGGTGCTGATACGCGCCCCGGAGCAGCCCATCGGGTGACCGAGGGCTATCGCGCCGCCATTGAGGTTAATCTTCTCGTCGATCTGATCCATCAGCCCCAGATCTTTAATGCACGGCAGGATCTGCGCGGCGAACGCTTCATTCATCTCGAAAAGGTCGATATCACTTGCGCTCAGCCCCGCTTTTTTCAGCGCCAGTTTTGACGCCGGGACCGGACCGTAACCCATGATGGAAGGATCGCAGCCCACGACTGCCATCGAACGCACGCGGGCGCGTGGCGTCAGGCCTAATTCGCGGGCGCGGCTTTCGCTCATCACTAACATGGCGGCGGCACCGTCGGACAGGGCAGACGAGGTGCCCGCCGTTACCGTGCCGGTGACCGGATCAAACGCCGGACGCAGGGTAGAAAGCGCTTCAACAGTGGTTTCAGGACGGATAACTTCGTCGTAGCTGAACTGCTTCAGTACGCCGTCTGCGTCGTGACCGCCGGTTGGGATGATCTCATTCTTAAAGGCACCAGACTGCGTGGCGGCCCAGGCGCGGGCATGCGAGCGCGCGGCAAAGGCATCCTGCATTTCACGGCTGATGCCGTGCAGACGGGAGAGCATCTCGGCGGTCAGGCCCATCATACCGGCGGCTTTCGCCACGTTGCGGCTCATGCCCGGATGGAAATCGACCCCGTGGCTCATCGGCACGTGGCCCATGTGCTCCACGCCGCCCACCAGACAGGCCTGCGCATCGCCGGTCATGATCATCCGTGCTGCGTCGTGCAGCGCCTGCATCGACGAACCGCAAAGACGGTTGACGGTGACCGCCGGAACCGAATGCGGGATCTCCGCCAGCAGAGACGCGTTACGGGCGATGTTGAAACCCTGCTCCAGCGTCTGCTGGACGCAGCCCCAGTAAATATCGTCCAGCGCAGCAGGGTCCAGCGCCGGGTTACGCGCCAGCAGGCTACGCATCAGGTGCGCCGAGAGATCTTCCGCACGCACGTTACGGAATGCACCGCCTTTTGAACGGCCCATCGGGGTGCGAATTGCATCAACAATGACAACCTTTTCCATTGTGACTCCTTAAGCCGTTTTCAGCGTGCCAACCGGACGGGCTGGCTCAACTGCTGGATAGTAGGGTTCGTTATGGCGCGCTTTGTTACGCAGACCTTCCGGCACCTCATAAAGCGGACCGAGGTGCTGATATTGCTGAGCCATATCGAGATAGCGAGCGCTGCCGAGCGTATCCAGCCAACGGAACGCGCCGCCGTGGAACGGAGGGAAGCCGAGGCCATACACCAGCGCCATATCCGCTTCTGCCGGGCTGGCGATAATGCCTTCTTCGAGGCAACGCACTACTTCGTTGATCATCGGGATCATCATCCGGGCGATGATCTCATCGTCAGTGAAGTCGCGTTTTGGCTGACTGACGTCGGCCAGCAGGCCATCCACCGCCGGATCTTCTTCTTTCTTCGGTTTGCCTTTGCTGTCTTCTTTATAGCGCCAGAAGCCCAGACCGTTTTTCTGCCCAAAGCGGTTGGCGTCGAACAGGGCGTCAATGGCGTCGCGATAATCTTTCTGCATGCGCTGCGGGAAGCCCGCCGCCATCACCGCCTGCGCGTGATGGGCAGTGTCGATGCCGACAACGTCCAGCAGGTACGCCGGGCCCATCGGCCAGCCGAACTGTTTTTCCATCACTTTGTCGATTTTGCGGAAGTCTGCGCCGTCGCGCAGCAGCTGGCTGAAACCGGCGAAGTACGGGAACAGCACGCGGTTAACGAAGAAGCCCGGGCAGTCGTTAACGACGATTGGCGTTTTGCCCATCTTGCTCGCCCACGCCACCACTTTGGCGATGGTTTCGTCGGAGGTTTTTTCCCCACGGATCACTTCGACCAGCGGCATGCGATGCACCGGGTTAAAGAAGTGCATCCCGCAGAAGTTTTCCGGACGCTTCAGCACGCTCGCCAGTTCGCTGATAGGAATGGTGGAGGTGTTAGAGGCCAGCACGGTTTCCGGACGTACCTTGTCTTCGGTTTCGGCCAGCACCGCTTTTTTCACTTTCGGGTTCTCGACGACCGCTTCAACCACCACGTCCACACGGTCGAAACCGCTGTATTCCAGTACTGGCTGGATGGTGGAGATCACGCCTGCAAGCTTCAGACCGTCAATTTTGCCGCGCTCAAGCTGTTTATTCAGCAGCTTGGCCGCTTCGGTCATGCCCAGCGTCAGGGATTTCTCGTTGATGTCTTTCATCACTACCGGCACGCCTTTCCATGCAGACTGGTAGGCGATGCCGCCACCCATAATGCCCGCGCCGAGTACCGCCGCGTGTTTTGGCGTTTCAACGTTTTTGGTGAGTTGTTTGGCTTTGCCCTTCACGAACTGATCGTTAAGGAAGATACCAACCAGCGCGCGGGCTTCGTTGGTGTGCGCCAGCGGGACAAAGCTCTGGTTTTCCAGCTTCAGGGCTTCATCACGGCCCAGACGGGCTGCCGCTTCAATGGTTTTCACCGCCGTGATCGGCGCCGGGTAGTGTTTACCCGCCGTCTGCATCACCATGCCCTTGGCGATGGTGAAGCTCATGGTGGCTTCAATTTTGCTGAGCTTCAACGGCTCCAGCTTTGGCTGACGTTTGGCTTTCCAGTCGAGATCGCCGTTAATCGCCTGACGCAGAATGGCTACAGCGCCTTCAATCAGTTTTTCAGGCTTAACCACGCCGTCCACCAGACCGATTTTCTGCGCCTGTTCCGCGCCGACATCTTTACCTGCGGCAATGATTTCCAGCGCGCTGTCGGCACCCAACATGCGCGGCATACGCACCGAGCCACCAAAGCCCGGCATAATGCCCAGTTTGGTTTCCGGCAGGCCGATGCGCAGGTCTGGGGTCGCCAGACGGTAATCAGTGGCTAACACGCATTCGCAGCCGCCGCCCAGCGCGTAACCGTTAACGGCAGAAAGGGTCGGGACAGGCAGATCTTCCAGACGATTAAAGACGCTGTTCGCAAAGTGCAGCCACTGGCTCAGCTGTTCTTCGGGCACCAGGAACAGCGACAGGAATTCGGTGATATCCGCGCCAACGATAAAGGCCGCTTTGTTGGAGCGCAGCAGCAGCCCTTTCAAATCTGATTGCTTTTCAAGTACATCCAGCGCCTGGCCAAGACTGGCCACCGTCGCGGTATCAAGCTTGTTCACTGAGCCGGGGGCATCGAACACCAGTTCGGCAATGCCATCTTCCAGCCAGTCTACGTACAGGGTGTCGCCTTTGTAGAGCATGTCGGTCTCCTGAATCCAGCAATTGGATCTGGTCATACCAGATGAAACGGAGTGTGGAATTTATGTTAATAAAATGCAAATTAGTCATTAAGAAATTGCTGCGCTGATCACGGTCGGTGGAAATCACGCAGCCGGAGTGAGGTGTGCTAAGATGCGATGACTTGAGGTCAAAAAAACGAAAGGAAGAATGATGGACTCACTGGCTTCGCTTTATAAAAATCATATCGTTACCCTACAGGAACGTACCCGCGATGTACTGGCCCGCTTCAAGCTGGATGCCCTGCTGATCCACTCCGGCGAGCTGATGAATACTTTTCTTGATGACCACGCTTATCCCTTCAAGGTTAACCCGCAGTTTAAAGCCTGGGTGCCTGTCACGCAGGTTCCAAATTGCTGGCTGCTGGTGGATGGCGTGAACAAGCCGAAACTGTGGTTCTACCTGCCGGTCGATTACTGGCACAACGTGGAGCCGCTGCCGACCTCATTCTGGACCGAAGAAATTGACGTGATTGCGCTGCCAAAAGCAGACGGCATTGGCAGCCAGTTGCCAGCGGCGCGTGGGAACATCGGCTACATTGGTCCGGTTCCTGAGCGTGCGCTGGGTCTGGATATTCCGGCAGATAAACTCAACCCGAAAGGCGTGCTGGATTATCTGCACTACTATCGCGCCTACAAGACCGACTACGAACTTTACTGCATGCGTGAAGCGCAAAAAACGGCGGTGAATGGCCACCGTGCGGCGCACGAAGCGTTCCAGTCCGGTATGAGCGAGTTCGATATCAATCAGGCCTACCTGACGGCGACCGGCCACCGCGATACCGACGTGCCGTACAGCAACATCGTGGCGCTGAATGAACATGCCTCGGTTCTGCACTACACCAAACTGGATCATCAGGTTCCGGCTGAGATGCGCAGCTTCCTGCTGGACGCGGGGGCTGAGTACAATGGCTATGCGGCAGACCTGACCCGTACCTGGGCGGCGAATGCGGATACTGATTTTGCGCAATTGATCAAAGACGTGAACGACGAACAGCTGGCGCTGATTGGCACCATGAAGGCCGGAACCAGCTACGTGGATTATCACATCCAGTTCCATCAGCGCATCGCTAAACTGCTGCGTAAGCATCAGATTGTCAAAGACATGAGCGAAGAGGCGATGGTTGAGAACGATTTGACCGGGCCATTTATGCCGCACGGTATCGGCCACCCGCTGGGTTTACAGGTTCATGACGTCGCAGGCTTTATGCAGGATGACACCGGTACGCACCTGGCGGCACCGTCTAAATATCCTTATCTGCGCTGCACCCGCGTTCTGGCGCCGCGTATGGTATTGACCATTGAGCCGGGTATCTACTTTATTGAATCCCTCCTGGCGCCGTGGCGGGAAGGGCAGTTCAGCAAGCACTTCAACTGGGAGAAAATTGAAGCGCTGAAGCCGTTTGGCGGCATTCGTATCGAAGATAACGTGGTTATTCACGAGAACAGCATTGAGAACATGACGCGAGATCTGAAGCTGGCCTGATGGAAAGCTGGCTGATACCGGCCGAGCCGGTCACCTTTGTTGAGGAAATCAAGAAAAGCCGCTTTATCACGCTGTTGGCGCATACTGACGGCGTGGAGGCGGCGAAGGCGTTCGTCGAGTCCGTCCGCGCGCAGCACCCCGATGCCCGCCATCACTGTGTGGCGTGGGTCGCAGGGCCGCCAGACGACTCACAGCAGCTCGGGTTTTCTGACGACGGTGAACCGGCGGGTACGGCCGGAAAACCGATGCTATCCCAGTTGATGGGCAGCGGCGTGGGTGAAATCACCGCCGTCGTGGTCCGCTACTACGGGGGCATTTTGTTAGGCACCGGAGGGCTGGTTAAAGCCTACGGAGGGGGTGTCCAGCAGGCGCTTAATCTGCTGATAACAACCCGCAAAACGCCACTTACGGAATATACTTTGTTATGCGATTACGCCCAGCTATCGGGTATCGAAGCACTGCTTAAACAGTTTAACGGCGTCATCGCACACAGTGATTATCAGGCAATGGTGCAATTACGCGTGGCGCTTCCTCAGGCGGAACTGGCTGCTTTTTCAGCAAAACTCGCTGATTTTAGTCGCGGTTCATTGCAATTACTGCCGATTGAAGAATAATCCCCACCTCACAATTTTGAATACCTAAGGAAGCGGCAGAGATGCATTTTCGTGCCATTACCCGAATCGTTGGATTGCTGGTCATACTTTTCTCCGGGACAATGATCATTCCCGGACTGGTGGCGCTTATCTACCGGGACGGCGCGGGGCGTGCATTTACGCAAACCTTTTTTGTCGCGCTGACGATTGGCTCCCTGCTGTGGTGGCCAAACCGCCGTGAGAAAGGTGAACTGAAATCCCGGGAGGGTTTTCTGATCGTGGTCCTGTTCTGGACGGTACTGGGAAGCGTGGGTGCATTGCCGTTTATCTTCTCTGAACAACCGAATCTCACCGTCACGGATGCGTTTTTTGAATCGTTCTCCGGATTAACGACCACCGGGGCCACCACGCTTGTGGGGCTGGATTCACTCCCGCATGCAATTCTCTTTTACCGGCAGATGCTCCAGTGGTTCGGCGGTATGGGGATCATCGTGCTGGCGGTGGCTATCCTGCCGATTCTGGGCGTCGGGGGGATGCAGCTTTACCGGGCTGAAATGCCTGGCCCGTTGAAAGATAACAAGATGCGCCCGCGTATTGCGGAGACGGCGAAAACCCTTTGGCTTATTTATGTCCTGCTGACGGTGGCCTGCGCGCTGGCGCTGTGGTTTGCCGGGATGCCTGCGTTTGATGCCATCGGGCACAGCTTTGCCACTATCGCTATCGGCGGGTTCTCCACCCACGATGCCAGCGTTGGGTACTTCGACAGCCCGACGATCAATACCATCATTGCCATCTTTTTGCTGATCTCAGGCTGTAATTACGGTCTACACTTCTCGTTGCTTAGCGGCCGGAGCCTGAAGGTGTACTGGCGCGACCCGGAATTCCGGATGTTTATTGGCGTCCAGTTGACCCTGGTGATCATCTGTACCCTGGTACTATGGTTCCACGATGTCTATAACTCGGCGGTCACGACCCTGAACCAGGCCTTCTTCCAGGTGGTATCGATGGCGACAACCGCCGGTTTCACCACGGACAGTATTGCGCGTTGGCCGCTGTTCCTGCCGGTGCTGCTGTTGTGCTCTGCGTTTATCGGCGGCTGTGCCGGGTCGACGGGCGGCGGCCTGAAGGTGATCCGTATTCTGCTGCTGTTCAAGCAGGGGAACCGTGAACTTAAACGTCTCGTCCACCCGAATGCGGTTTACAGCATCAAGCTGGGCAATCGTGCACTGCCGGAGCGTATCCTCGAAGCGGTGTGGGGATTCTTCTCTGCTTATGCGCTGGTCTTTATTGTCAGTATGCTGGCGATTATCGCCACGGGCGTGGATGATTTCTCTGCCTTCGCCTCTGTGGTGGCAACGTTAAACAACCTGGGGCCGGGGCTGGGTGTCGTGGCGGATAATTTCGCCAGTATGAACCCGGTGGCAAAGTGGATCTTAATCGCCAATATGCTGTTTGGTCGTCTTGAGGTCTTTACGCTGCTGGTGCTGTTTACCCCAACATTCTGGCGTGAGTAAGGAGACATTGGTGAAAACGTTAATTCTATTCTCAACGCGTGATGGGCAAACGCGTGAGATTGCTTCATATCTGGCTTCTGAACTCAAAGAGCTGGGCATTTATTCTGATGTGGTGAACCTGAATCGCACTGAACAGATTGCCTGGCAGGATTACGACCGTGTGGTCATTGGCGCTTCAATTCGTTACGGTCATTTCCATCCGGCGCTGGATCGCTTTGTGAAAAAGCATACGGCGGAGCTCGCTAAGCTGCCCGGCGCGTTTTACTCGGTCAACCTGGTTGCCCGTAAAGCAGAGAAGCGTACACCGCAGACTAACAGCTATACGCGTAAGTTTTTGCTGAGCTCGCCATGGCAGCCCGATATCTGTTCTGTCTTTGCGGGCGCGCTGCGTTACCCGCGTTACCGCTGGTATGACCGCTTTATGATCCGCCTGATCATGAAGATGACGGGCGGGGAAACGGATACGCGTAAAGAAGTGGTTTATACCGACTGGGATCAAGTGGCCAGTTTTGCCCGTGAAATTGCACGTTTAACGGACGATTCGCGGTTTAAATAAGCGTTGAGTTTGAAAAGTGAGCGAACGAAAAGTTTTTTGTATTTAGTGCTTGTCACTTCAGAAGAACTCCCTATAATGCGCCTCCACTGACACGGAACAACGGCACGCAAGCCGCCGGGTCAGCAGAGAAAAGCAAAATAAACGCTTGACTCTGAAGCGGGAAAGCGTAATATGCACACCCCGCGCCGCAGCGAAAACGTAGCGGCACTGCTCTTTAACAATTTATCAGACAATCTGTGTGGGCACTCAAAGTGACATGGATTCTTAACGTCCTCGGACGAAAAATGAA